>CAZSCC010000139.1:0-7109 GCA_964604905.1 uncultured Planctomycetales bacterium | reverse complement strand
AGCTCGAAGCGGCCCTCGGGGATGAAGAGGACGTCCTCGACGCTCTCCATGTCGTCGTACCGGCCGCTGGCCTGGTCGGCCGGCAGGTCGTCCCTCAGGCGGTCCCGGTGGTCGCCGTCGAGCAGCCAGACGTTGGTGTTGTACTCCAGGGTCCCCTTCACGCGCCACCCGCTTTCCCACTTCCCGGGTTGGGCGGGGGGCTTCGCTTGGGCCAGGAGCGCGGCGACCAGGACCAGGACCATGGACCCTCCGGTCAATTCGACCGGGGTCTATGATCCGAAGGGCCTCGAAATGTTAGGGGGTAATTTCGAAAGAAGCGTTTTCCGGGCGCGGTGGGCGAGCCCCCGGCAGGCGACCCGGCTGACGTCCAGCATCGGGGCGACCGCCTCGTAGGGGAGCTCTTCCACGTAGTGGAGCACGAAGGCCTCGCGCTGCAGGTCGGTGAGGAAGCCGAGCGCGATCGAGAGGCAGAGCGCGGTCTCCCTCCGCATGAGGCTCGTGAGCGGGCCGCGGCCGCTGCGGGCGGGATGGCGGCCTCCGTCGAGCTGCTCGGGCCCCGCCAGCGTTTCCCGCACCTTCGCCTTCCGAAGATGCTGCCGGCACACGTTGAGGGCGATCGAGTAGAGCCAGACGTCCGGGCGGGATTCTTTCCGGAAGGAGTGGAACTTGGCGAGCCCGCGGACAAAGGTCTCCTGCACGGCGTCCTCCGCGGCCATCCGGTCGTGGAGGAACAGGTAGGACATGCGGTGGAGTCGATTGGCCTGCTGGTGGAACAATTCCTCGAAGCGGGCGCGGGAATTCATAAGGGGAAAGATTATACAGGCTCCCCGGTACACCGTATCGTAATCGTAAGAGTTAGGAAGAAAAGAGGAGCCCTTTCATGCGCGCCTTCATCCTTGCACTGCTTCTGATGGCCCCCCAGGACGCCCCCCCGCGCGTCTTATCGGAAGGCAAAGTCCCCGCCGACGCGCGGCTCGGCCCGCTCAAGGACTACGACGGCACCTTCCCCTTCGAGGTCCCCGCCACGCGCGAGGCGTGGACGAAGCGCTCGGAGGAGGTCCGCCGCCAGGCGCAGATCGCGACGGGCCTCTGGCCGATGCCGGAGCGGACGCCGCTCAACGCCCGGATCTGGGGCCGCGCGGAACGTCCCGACTTCAGCGTCGAGAAGGTCGCGTTCGAAAGCGTCCCCGGCCACTTCGTGACCGGCCTCCTCTTCCGCCCCAAGGGAAAAACGGGCCGGCTCCCCGCGGTCCTCAGCCCGCACGGCCACGAGGGGCGCCTCTGGGACTACGGCGACAAGGGCGTGCGGCGCATGATCGCCGAGGGGGCCGAGCGGTTCGAGAAGTCGGGCCGCTTCCCCCAGCTCGCGCGCTGCGCCACGCTCGCGCGCCTGGGCTGCGTCTCGTTCATCTGGGACATGCTCGGGTGCGCCGACAGCGTCCAGATCCCGACCGCGGTGGCCCATCGGATGTCCAAGGCGCGGCCGGGCCTCGACACGCCGGAGCGCTGGGGCTTCTTCAGCACACAGGCCGAGCTCCGGATGCAGAGCATCCTGGGCGTCCAGGCGTGGAACGCGCTCCGCGCGCTCGACTTCCTGGCTGGGCTCCCCGACGTCGATCCCGCGAGGATCGGCGTGACGGGGTCGAGCGGCGGCGGGACTCAGACAATCCTGGTCTGCGCCCTCGATCCGCGCCCCGCGGCCGCGTTCCCGATGGGGATGGTCTCCACCTCGATGCAGGGCGGCTGCACCTGCGAAAACGCGTGCGGCCTCCGGATCGGCACGGGAAACGTCGAGCTCACGGCGCTCTTCGCCCCCAAGCCGCAGGGGATGACGGCGGCCAACGACTGGACGAAGGAGATGATGACGAAGGGGCTCCCCGAGCTCGAGAAGCTCTACGCCCTGCTGGGGTCGAAGGCGAACGTGATGTGCAAGAACCACGTGCACTTCCCGCACAACTACAACTATGTGAGCCGCGCGCTCATGTACTCCTGGTTCAACAAGCACCTCAAGCTCGGGCACGATGAGCCGATCGTCGAGGAGGACTTCGAGCCGCTCACGCCCGCGGAGTACACCGTGTGGGACGCGGAGCATCCGAAGCCCGCCTCGGACGAGGGGGTCGAGGTCGCGCTCCTGAAGTCGATCTCGGACGCCTCCGACCGGCAGCTGGCGGGGCTCTCCGCCGGGAAGCGCCGCGAGGTCGCGGCCGGCGCCGTGGACGCCCTGATCGGCCGCCGCATCTTGCCCGCCGGAGCGGTGTCGCGCGAGAAGGTCGGCAAGAAGGACCTGGGCGACCGCTGGCAGTTCACGGACATCCTGCGCGTGCCGGCGCGCGGCGAGGAACTCCCGGTGCTCTCGTACCACCCGAAGGCGAAGGCGTGGAACGGGAAGGTGGTGATCTGGGCGGACGGCGCCGGGAAGGCCGGGATGGTGGGCGCGGAGCTGAAGCGCCTCGTGGACGCCGGCTTCGCCGTGCTGGGCGCCGACCTGCTCCACCAGGGCGAGTTCCTGTCCGACGGAATGCCGCTCCAGGAGCAGCCGAAGGTGAAGAATCAAAGGGAGTTCGCGGGATTCACCTACGGGTACAACGCGCCGCTCTTCGCCCGGCGGGTGCACGACCTCTTGACGCTCATCTCCTTCGTCGCGAACGACGAGCACGCGCCGCGCGAGATCGCGCTCGTGGGAGTGAACGGCGCGGGGCCCCTCGTCGCCGCGGCGCGGGCCCAGGCGGGCGCGGGGGTCGCGAAGGCATTCGTCGACACGCGGGGCTTCCGCTTCGCGAAACTCGCCTCCTGGCGGCATCCCGACTTCCTTCCGGGCGCGGTGAAGTATGGCGACCTCCCGGGCCTGCTCTCGCTCTCGGCCCCGCACGCGCTCCTCATCGCGGGCGAGGGCGGCCGGGTGCCGGAGGCGACGGCGGCGGCCTACGCGGCCGCAGGCAAACCCGAGGCGGTTCGCTCGGTGGCGGACCTCTCGGCCGCGGTGGAGGCGCTCATCGCCCCGTAGGGATCACGATGTTCCTTGCCGCGATCCTCTCGGTCGTCGCGCTCGGTCAGGCCGCCGAAACAGTGGACTACGCCTACTGGGCCGGCTGCAAGGTCGGATCCTGGACGCGCCATCGCATCGAGTCGAAGATCGAGGACGCCACGCTGACCGTCGATTGGACCCGCCGGCTGGTCGAGGTCACGCCGGAGGCCGTCACGCTCGAAGTGGTTTCGAAGTCCTTCGCGGCCGATACGCTCTTCGACGTGAGCACATCCACTCTCCGCATCCCGTCGAAGGCCGCAGCGGAGCCGCGGCCCGAGAAGACGGGAGAAGAAGAGATCGAGGTCCTGGGAAGGAAACTGAAGTGCCGCTGGATGGAGACGGGGATCGAGCTCGACGGAGTCCCTCAACGCCGACGGATCTGGATGAGCCCCGAGGTGCCGGGAGGAGTCGTGAAATCCGAAGGAGGGCCGGCCGGCCTCAAGGAGCCTGTTCACCGGCTCCGGGTACTCGAATGGCTGAAGGTCGGTCCCGGAGGGGCGGAGGAGGTCACCACGCGCAAGGAAGCGGAAGACCTTTTCAACAAGGTCGGCGAGAAACTGCTCAAGGCCAAGTCCCTCCAGTTCCGGCATACGACCCGGTACGGCACGCAGGCGACGTCCGAGGGCTCCGTCTCCGTGGCGGAAGGAAACAGGATCAACTTCAGCTTCACCTACGAGAGGAAAACGGAGAAGGGGTTCGCCCGCTCCTACGTCTCAGACGGCACGACGTTCAGGCGGGCGAGCACCGGGGGAACGCCCTTCCGGATGAAGACCCCCGGCCACCTGGGAGAGACCGTGGTTTCGCTCTTCCTCTCTCAGGACCCGCTCTCCATCGATCCCTGGTTCCTGGTCGAGCAAGGGGTCGCCATCCCCGCGACTCTCGGCCTCTCCACGTGGCGGGTGCTCAAGAGAGAGCGACGGGGGGAGATAGACACGGTCGTCCTCGAGTACGAGCGCGACGCCAATGGGGCGGGAAAGCGGGTCTACGACGTCCTGCTGTGGATCGATGCGAAGGCGTCCCTGCCGCTCAGGAGGTCTTCCCACCCCCGGGAGGCCAAGTCCATCCCCCAGGAGGAGACGTTCTCGGACTTCAAGTTCGACGGGGTCATCGAGCTCGAACGGTTCAAGGTGCCCGAGAAAAAGTGACGATCGGCTCGTCCTGCCTTCAGGCCTTGAGAGCCTGGCGGGCGGCCTCGATGGCCACGTCGACGTCCGCCTCCGTGTGGGCGGCTGAGACGTACCAGAGGCCGCGCCCGATGACGCGCACGCCGAGGTCCTGAAGCGCGGCGACGAAGCGGGCGTACGCGGGCCGGTCGTAGGAGACGGCCTCCCCCGCGTCGCGCACCTTCGAAAGCGGCGTGAATCCCGCGTGGAACATCGGACCGGGCCCCTGGACGAGGAGGGGCTGGCCGGCCTCGCGCGACGCCGCCTCGAGCCCGCTCATGAGGCGGCGCCCGAGGGCGAAGAGATGCTCGTGGACGCGGTCGCGCTCGAGGACCTGGAGCGTCGCGACGGCCGCGGCGATCCCGCCGTTCCAGGCGTTGAGCGTCCCGGCGTGGATCGCCCGCCCCTCCGCGACGGCCGACATGAACCGGCGGCGCCCCGCGAGGACGCTCACGGGCCATCCGTTGGCCATGGCCTTGCCGAAGACCGCCAGGTCCGGCGTGACGCCGAAGTGCTTCTGCGCCCCGCCGAGACCCAGGCGGAACCCGGTGATGACCTCGTCGAAGATCAGGACGCAGCCGTGGAGGTCGCAAAGCCCGCGCAGCGCCTCCAGGAAGCCGGGCTCCGGAGGGATGCAGCCGGTGTTGCACATCACGGGCTCGAGGATCACGGCCGCGATCTCAGCGTGGCGCTCGGCGAGGACCGTCTCGAGGCGGCCGCAATCGTTCCAGGGGACGACGATCGACTCGTCGGCCGCGTGCGGAGGAAGCCCCTGCGTCCACGGAGCCGCGCCTGCCGCGGCCAGGCCGGGGACGACGTTGTCGAACCAGCCGTGGTAGTGGCCCTCGAAGCGCAGGAAGCGCGGGCGGCCCGTCACGGTCCGCGCGACCCGGAGCGCCGCGTGGACGGCCTCCGAGCCCGAGAGGGCGAAGCGAATCAGCTCGGCGCAGGGGACGAGCCTCTGGATCCGCTCCGCCAGCTCGACTTCCAGGACGTGCTGCCCGGCGAAGACCTGGCCGTCGGCCGACGCGCGGGCCACGGCCTCCAGGACTTCCGGATGGGAATGGCCCAGGATGAGCGGCCCCTGGCTGAGCGTGAAATCGAGATACTCGTTCCCGTCCAGGTCGGTGATCCTCGTCCCGCGGCCCGAGACGTAGCAGAGCGGATGGGGCGACGAGGCCTTGCGGAACTCGCTCGAGACGCCCCCGGCCAGGACGCGGGAGGCCCGCTCGTGGAAGGCCTGCGAGCGCGCGTAGCGCGAGTTCACTTCGCCGCCTGCCCGAGGAGGCGCAGGGCTTCCTCGACCATCATCTCGCCCGAACCGGCGGCGAGGAGCGAGTGGAAGACCTCGTAGCCGCTCTGCGCGCAGGCCTTCCGCGTCGGGATGTAGGCCGGGGTGCCGTCGTTGGCCAGCTCGATCACGAGGGTCGTGCGGAAGGGCGAGCGCTTCCGGATCTCGAGCCCGAGCTCCACGAAGACCTCGCCCGGCAGGGTGACGACCGCCACGTCCTTGGAGATCCGCAACGCCTGGACTTCGATCGGGTAGGTCGCTTTCGGCGAGGCGTGGAGTTCGAGGAGCGTGTGGGCCTGGACGCGCGCGTAGAACGGCGCGCCCGAGCCGGGCGCGAGGTCCCGCTTGGAGCGCGCCAGCTCCTCGTCCGAGCACTTCCGCAGCGGGAGTTCGATCACGCTCCGGCGCACGGCCAGGGCGGGGTCGACGATCTCCGCCAGCTTTCTCCGCGCGCCCACGGCCGTCGCGGCCAGGAGCCCGCCGATCTCCTCGTGCGAGCGGACCTTCGGGGAGTGGGGGTCGACGTAATTGATGTCTCCGCAGGTCCCCGCGCCGAACAGATTCAGGAAGTCCGGCCCGAAGGACTTCCTCATCTCCCGGATCATCGCGCCGGGGTAGTCGGCGGAGATCACGCTCTCCCCGACCCGGGTGTTCCCCACCGTGTTGCAGTGGAGGGCGAAGACCGAGAGGGCCGCGCGGGGCTGCTCCGCGCCGGGATCGGAGACGAAGATCAGGCCCAGGTCGGGGTCGATGGGCCCGGCGTTCTCCACGATGTCCTCGGGGCGATGGTCGGGGAGATCGCGGGTGACCGGCCCGATCGACCGGACCTGGCCGTCCTTGAAGAGATTGCGCCGGTTGCGGCTCAGCGGGGGCCACTGCGGTGGCGTGCCCGCCTGGAGCTTCGAGGGCCGGAGGGCCGCGTGGGCCTTCACCGCGCCGTCGACGATCTTCCCGCGCAGGATCGCCGGGTAGTCGACCGTGGATCCGGACCCCTTGATCTCCGGCGCGCCCAGGCCGCTGTAGAGATACGGCCCGGTGTGGGTATGGGAGGCGGTCACGGCGATCGCGTCGAAAGGGATCCCCGTCCTTTTCGCGATCTCCTCGCGCGCCGGCGCGGCGATCGACGCCGGCACGCCGCAGAGGTCGGTGGTCACGATCGCGAAGGTCACGCCGCCCTGGGCCAGCACCAGCACCCGGCAGAAGAGCGGGTCGCGCACCTCGGCGTAAGAGCGGTCCTTGAAGTAGCCGCCCAGCCGGCGGTAGGTGTCGGGCGGGGTGATGTCGATCTCGGCCACGCCCGCGCGGAGCGGCGGAGGATCCTGCGCCGCCGCGGGGGCGGCGAGCGCCAGGAGGAGGAGCGCGCGGGCGATCACGTCAGGTTCTACGCTCCGGGCGGACCGGGCGTTTCACCCCATACATCTACTATTTCATCTTATGAAACAACTCTCGAGGCGCTTCCGCCGTTTCATCTGAAGAAACAGCCGGGAGGGCGAGTGCAGCTGCTCCGAAAGGCTCTGGGGGTGCTCGAGGCGCTGGGCGCGGCCGGGGGCGCGGTGAGCCTGGCCGAGCTCACGCGGCGGGTGGGGCTGCCGAAGCCGACGGTCTACCGGATCGTGCGGACGCTGGTGGA
>CAZSCC010000138.1:0-5150 GCA_964604905.1 uncultured Planctomycetales bacterium | reverse complement strand
GGAGCGCAAGGTCAAGCTAGAGCTCAAGATGATCGCCGACGTCGGCCTCGTGGGCCTTCCGAACGCCGGGAAGTCGACGCTCATCTCGCGCCTTTCCGCCGCGCGTCCGAAGGTCGCCAGCTACCCCTTCACCACGCTCGTCCCCAGCCTGGGCATCATCCGCGGGAGCGACTACCGGGACATCGTCGTGGCGGACCTGCCGGGGATCATCGAGGGTGCCCACGAGGGGAAGGGGCTGGGCGACACCTTCCTCAAGCATATCGAGCGGACGCGCCTCATCGTCCACCTCGTGGACGCTTCGCCGCTGGCGATGAAGCCCCCCGGCGAGGCGTATGCGGTCATCCGGAAGGAACTCGAGAGCTATAGCCCCGTCCTCGCCTCCAAGCCCGAGCTCGTGGTGGCGACGAAGCTCGACGTGACGGGCGCCAAGAAGATCGCCGCCGGGTTCAGGAAAAAGTCGAAGTCGCGGGTGCTCGATATTTCCGCGGTCACCGGGGAAGGTCTCAAGGACCTCGTGCGGGAACTTTTCGGGCTCCTGCAGGGCGGGGATGGAGTAGAATAGCAGCACACGACACGAGGCCCACACATGGAACTTGCATCCATCTTCGCGGCGATGGTCAAGGAGGAGGCGTCGGACCTCTTCCTGAAGGTCGGCGTCCCTCCCGCCATGCGCGTGGTCGGCCGCGTGATCTCGATGGGCGGCCAGCCGCTCACCGAAGAGAACATGCTCGAGATGTTCAACGAGGTCTGCGACGACTTCGCGAAGAAGAAGTTCGCCGAGAAAGGCGAGGTCGACGTCTCGTACGAGATCTACGGCGTCGGCCGCTTCCGCGCCAACATTTTCCGCCAGCGCGGCTACATCGGCATGGTCTTCCGGCACATCCACGCGAAGGTGCCGACGATGGAGGAGCTGAACCTCCCGTCCGACCAGCTCCGCCGCCTCGCGATGCTTCCCCGCGGCCTGGTCCTGGTGACCGGCACCGCCGGCTCGGGAAAGTCGACGACGCTCGCGTCCATGATCGACTACATCAATGAGACCGAGGAGCGGCACATCATCACGGTCGAGGATCCGATCGAGTTCACCTTCACGGACAAGAAGTCGGTCATCGATCAGCGCGAGGTCGGCCAGGATACGGACTCGTTCGCCACGGCCCTGAAGCACGCCGTCCGCCAGTCGCCCGACGTGATCTTCCTCGGCGAGATGCGCGACATCGAGACGATGGAGGCGGCGATCAACGCGGCCGAGACGGGTCACCTGGTCTTTTCCACCCTGCACTCGCTCAACGCGATGCAGACGATCGACCGCATCATCAACTTCTTCCCGCCCCACTTCCACGCGTTCCTGCAGCTGCAGCTCGCGCAGCTGCTCGAGGGCGTGGTCTCGCAGCGGCTGCTTCCCACGAAGGACGGCACGTCCCGGATGCCCGCGATCGAGCTCTTGTGCTCCACGCCGACCGTCCAGGAGCTCCTGCTCCACGGGAAGACCCGCGAGCTCTACAAGGCTCTCAAGGACGGCAGCTACTACGGCTGCATGACGTTCAACCAGTCGCTCAAGTCGCTGCTCGAGCGCGACCTGGTCACGCTGGAGGACGCGCTGGCCGCCGCCGACAGCCCCGACGAGCTCAAGCTCGAGCTGCGAGGCATCTCCAAGGACAACCAGCGGCAGTTCAACGTCGGCGGTGGCGGAGGCAGCGGCGGCGGACGGAGATAGGGCGGACTTCTCGTTCAGCCCCAACCGATCGGCGCGCAGGTCGTTCCAATACTGGTTCTTCTCCCTGACTCCGCGGCCGATCAAAGGGGTGTGACGTGCGCGACGTAAAGCTGCTGAACGGGGCGCTCTGGAGTCTCAACGGACTCCTGGGCGCGGGGATCCTCGCCTTCGCCGGGTTCTTCCTCTTCCCCAAGGACGCCAGCTCGCTCAAGGGCTATCCCTGGGACGACGACCCGGTCCGGACGCCGGGGATCGACGCCCGCCAGGGCGATGACGGGATCCTCAAGTCCCTCCGGAACCCCCTCGAGAAGCCTGTGGGACCGGATCAGCCCACGGGCCCGAGCGCGTTCAAGGCGGCGCTCAAGGGGACGTTCGCGAGCGAGAAGGACCCGAAGAACGGCGTGGCGTTCATCAAGTCGACGGTCCGGAACCTCGAGGCCGTCGCGTACGTGGGGGAGGAGATCCGGGAGGGAGACAAGCCCTTCGACGAGTTCCGCGGCTGGAAGCTGGTCGAGGTGGGGAAGAGCCACGCGGTCTTCACGAACGGCGCACAGAAGGCGACCCTGACGCTCAATCTCGAGTCCGCGGCGACGCCGGGGGGCGCTCCGGGGGCGGTCGGCCCTCTCCCGGGGGGCGCCGGAGCCAAGGCGAACCGCATCGGCCAGGCCTACCAGAGCACCAGCTTCAAGAGCCAGCTCCTGACCTCGACCGAGAACCGCGTCGTCTGGGGGCTCGACCAGGACGAGATCGAGTGGGCGATGCAGAACCAGGACTCGATCATGGACCAGGCCTTCCAGGTGTCGCCCTCGGCCTCGGGCGGGATCCGGATCGATTCCGTCCAGGCCGGCTCGATCGGCGCCGCCCGGGGCGTGAACGCGGGCGACATCATCCGCGAGGTGAACGGCCAGGCCCTCAACAGCGTGGCCGACGTGAAGGCGCTGATGAGCAGCCAGGCCATGCGCGCCCAGGCGGGCATGCGCATCACCGTCGAGCGGGCCGGCAAGCCCGTCCTCATCGAGTACCGGCCCCTTCCGAGGTAGTCTCCGGGGCTCCGCCGGCGGGGAGGGCGCAGCGGACGGATCCGTCCACGATCAGGAACGCATTCCCTTCCGCGACGGGACCTCCGGCGGACGTTCCGTGATTCGTGATTCCGGCGGAGCTACTTCAGAAACTCGTCGTGGAGGGCGCGGACCGCCCCCGCCCCCTGGTCCCCCTTCACCATGAACGAGATCGAGAGTTCCGACGACCCTTGGGCGATCGCGATCACGTTGATGCCGCCGCGGCCCACCGCCGCGAAGACCCGCGCCGCCGTGCCGGGATGGCCTTTCATGTTCGAGCCGATCACGGCGACGATCGCGACCTTCTCCTCGACGTCCACCGCCCGTGCTTCGCCGCTCCGGAGCATGGCCGCCTCGAGCGCGGCGCGCGCGAGCGCCGCCTGGGAGCCCGCCACCGCGAAGCAGATCCCGGCTTCGGAGACCGACAGGATGATCGCCCGGATGTTGATGCCCTTGTCGGCGAGGAGCAGGAAGATCCGCGCCGCGGTGCCCGGGCGGCCCATCATCGCCGCCCCCGTCACGGTGATCAGGCTCGCGTCCTTCACCACGAGCACGGAGCGCACCACGTCGGTCGACTGGGGCCCGTCGTCGGTGATCAGCGTCCCGGGACCCGTCGGGTCGAACGTGTTCTTCATGCGGACCGGGATCTTCCGCTCGGCCGCGGGTTCGAGGGCGCGGGGGTGCATCGACTTGGCCCCGAAGAGGCCCATCTCGACCGCCTCGGCGAAGCGGATGCGCTCCAGGAGCTTCGCCTGGGGAACGATCCGCGGGTCGGCCGACATGAGGCCGTCCACGTCGCTCCAGATCCAGATCTCGTCCGCCTTGATCGCGGCCCCCACGAGGGTCGCGGTGTAGTCGCTGCCTCCCCGTCCGATCGTCGTGGTCACGCCGTGCTGGGTGGCGGCGATGAAGCCGGTGACGACCGGCGCCTCGTCCGACTCGAGCGGCCCCTTGAGCGTCTCTGCGATCTGGTAGAGCGAGAGCTCCAGGAGCGGCTCTGCCTCGCCGTACCGCTCGTTCGTGACGAGGCCGGCCTCCTGCCCGGTGAAGGCGCGGGACTTCACGCCCTCGAGCTCCAGGGCCTTCCGGAAGAGGACGGCGGAGAGCTTCTCCCCGAAGGCGAGGACCGCGTCTTTCGAGCGGGGCGTGAGCTCGCCCACCGCGGAGATCCCCAGGATCAGGCGGTCGAGCTGGCCCAGGAGCTGGGCGGCCAGCATCGGGTCGCCCTGCGCACGGCCGCACTCCTGGTGCCTGCGGCTCAGGTCGGTCATACGCGCTTCCATGACCGGATGGTTGGCGGCGCCCGCCGCGTCGGCGAGCTGGAGGAGCTCCTCCGTGACGCCGTCCAGCGCCGAGACGACGGCGACGACCTGGTTCGCGACCGTGCCGTCCTTGACGAGGCGCGCGCAGCGCTGCATGCACTCCGCGTCGGCCACCGAGCTTCCGCCGAACTTCATGACGATCTTCATCGCGCGCTCCCGATCGTATGCCAGATGTCGATGAGGTCGCGGAGGATCGCGGTCGCCGTCTCCGGCCCGCCCGCCCCGCGTCCGATCAGAGAGACCTCGCCGCCGGTCTTGAGCTCCAGGGCAAGGCAATTGAGGCTTCCGCCCACGTTGAGAGGGGCGTCGGCGGGGACTTCCTCCGGAGAGACCGAGAGGCCCTCCTTCGAGATCCGGGCGATCAGCTTGACGGCCTGTCCGCCCTTCCGGGCGGCGTCAATGCGGGCCTTGGGCAGCCCGCGGATCCCCTGGATCCGGACGTCGGAGATCGTGCAGGGCCGTCCGAGGACCCCGTTGGCGAGGATCACGATCTTGGTGGCGGTGTCGATGCCGTCGACGTCCGCCGAAGGATCGGCTTCCGCGTAGCCCAGGCGCTGCGCCTCCGCGAGCGCCCGGTCGAAATCCCATCCCTCCTTGTCCATCTTCGTGAGGATGAAATTGGTCGTCCCGTTGAGGATCGCCCGGACGGAGACGATCTCGTTGCCGCGGATGCACTCCTGGGCGAGCGCGAGGACGGGCGTGCCGCCGCCGACGGTGCCCGAGAAGCGGAACTCGGTCCGGTTGTGGCGGCTGAGCTCCTGGAGCGCCGGGAACGCGACCGCGAGCGGCGCCTTGTTGACGCACACGACGTGCTTGCCCGTGCGGAAGGCGGCCTTCAGGCGCTCGAGGGAGGGCCCGGGCGTCTTCACGGTCGTGGGCGTCGCCTCGATGACCAGCTGCGCCTCGCTCTCGGCGATGATGTCCGTGTCGCGCGCGTCGCGGAGGCCGTGGTGCTCGAGGGCCGCGACGCTGCCATGCTGCTCCTTGGCGGCGAGGAGCTCGGCGGGATCGAGCCCCGCGGGCGCCTCGGCCGCCCCCTTCGAATCGATCACGCCGACC
>CAZSCC010000137.1:0-2616 GCA_964604905.1 uncultured Planctomycetales bacterium | reverse complement strand
AGTCGTACATCGCCCAGGCGGTGATCTCCCGGGTCCGGGCGGCGGGTTTCACGGGCTCCATGAGAGCAGACACCTTGCCAGATGGGGTAGGGCCGCACAAGCTATATTCCAGGCGGGCTGTGTGCAAGCCCCTGCGCAGGCAGTGTACAATGGTCGCGTGGTCGCTCCCGTCAACATCGTCCACCGGGTGACGATCCAGGTCCCGCCGGCCGCCCTTTGGGCGTTCCTGTCGGACACCGAGCGCATGAACCGAGCGGTCGCGCTGCCGCCGGTCACGTTCTTCCCGCTCCTCGACCGCTCGAAGAAGGGCCACTTCCGCGCGGAGACGCGGTGGCTGGGGCTCAAGCTCTCCTATGAGGAACTCCCCTTCGAATGGGTCGAAGGCTGCTACTACCGCGTCGAGCGGCGGTTCCCCTCGGGGCCTCTCGAGCGGCTCGTGGGAGGCCTGCGCTTCCGGCCCACGGACCGGGGGACGGAGCTCGAGGTCTTCGCCGACATTCAGCCGCGCAACTGGCTGGGGGCGCTCGTCGCGGGAAAGGTGGGAAAGGACGCAACGCAGGGGATCCTAGAGCTCGCGCGCGCCTTCGAGCGGTACTCGGCCGATCCGTCGCGCGAACCGGCGCCGGCGCTCCCGCCTCCCGGCACGGTGCATGAGGAGGTGCTCGCCGCGCGCCTCTCGGGGCTCGAGACGGGCCCCATCGAGAAGCTTCGCCGCCACCTCCTCGTGGCGGGGGACCTGGAGGTCGTGCGGATGCGGCCCTTCGAGCTCGCCGACCGCTGGGGCGAAGACCGGATGGCGGTCCTGCGCCTCTGCCTGGTCGCCGCCCGCGCGGGGGCGCTGGACCTCTCCTGGAACGTGCTCTGCCCGAACTGCCGGATGCCGTCAAAGCTGCTCCTCACGCTCTCGCAGATGAAGAAGCAGGCTCACTGCGAGACCTGCGACGTCAAGTTCGGGGCCGACTTCACGAGGTCGGTCGAGGTGCGCTTCAGCGTGAACCCGGCCGTGCGCGAGGCGCGGCGGGAGACGTTCTGCATCGGCGGGCCGGCCAACACGCCGGACATCGTGGCGCAGCTGCGCCTCGAGCCGGGCGAGGCGCGGAAGGAGCCGTTCGCGGCGCCGGGGACGCTCCGCGCGCGCTGCTACCAGGCGCCCGGGGTCCTGCCGCTCGAGGGGACGCGGCTGCGCGTCGAGCCGGGGGGCGTGCGCGTGGAGCCCGGGGAGCCGGGCACGCTCGAGGTGACGAACGCGCTGGGGACGGAGGCGCTGGTGGTGATCGAGCGCGAGACCTGGCGCGAGGCGGCCGCGACGGCGGCGCTGGTCACGTCGCTCCAGGACTTCCGGGACCTCTTCCCCTCGGAGGCGGTGGCGCCGGGGGAGGAGATCGGGATCGCCTCGCTCGCGGTGCTCTTCACGGACCTGAAGGGCTCGACGGACCTCTACCGCGAGCTCGGGGACGCGAAGGCGTTCTCGTTCGTCCAGAACCACTTCCGCTATCTCGTGGAGGCGGTCTCGAACCACAAGGGCGGGGTGGTGAAGACCATGGGGGACGCGGTGATGGCGACGTTCGCGTCGGGCCGGGACGCGCTCGAGGCGGCGGCGGCGATGCAGCGCGGCTGGGAAGCGTTCCGGCGCGACCACGGAGACCCCGCGGGAGTGTCGCTCAAGATCGGGCTCCACCAGGGGCCGGCGATCGCGATCAACAACGCGGGCAGGCTTGATTTTTTCGGGACGACGATCAACATGGCGGCGCGCGTGCAGGCGCAGTCGGAAGGGGACGACGTCGTCTTCACGCAGGCGATCGAGGAGGACCCCCAGGTGAGGGCCTATCTCGCGTCGGAGGGGGGGAAGCGGGAGACGATGACGGTGGCGCTCAAGGGCCTGGGGGGCGGCCACACGCTGATCCGGTCGCGGCCCGGAGGGCGGGGGGCGTAGCATGAAAGGCGGGTCCCTTGCCTTGCGATAGCCCCTATAGTAAGGTGAACTCCTAGAACCGCGATGAAGCCCGCCGTTGCCGCCGTCCCATCCGTCGTATCGCGACCGCCTGGGCCCCAGGCGCCCGATCTTCCGTTCCCCGCCCGAGCGCAGCTTCCTGCGCTCCGCAAGTTGCGGGAGAAGCATTTCCGGGAGGGGGGCCACGATCTCGCGCTCCAGGTGGCGATGGAGGTGGCGCGGCGCGAGCCGGGCCGCGAGAGCTTCTTCCGTCTCGGGTTCCTGTACCGGGAGGTGGGGCGCTACCGCGAGGCGCTGCGGGCGCTCCGGGACGCCCTGCGGTTCGAGACGGGGCCGAAGTACCTCGTGGCCGAGATCCATCTTCAGCTCGGCTTCACCTGGTTCCTGATGCGGAACACCAAGCGGATGAGCGAGGCGATCCGCCGCGCGTATGCGCTCCGTCCCAAGCCGAGGACCGCCTGTAATTTCCACATGACGTACGGGGCCTACCTCCTGGCCAAGAGGAGGCACCGCGAGGCGGCGATGGAGTACCGGCGGGCCGAGAAGTGCGCCCCGACCTCCCTGCTTCGGAACTCCGCGCTGGCCAACCAGGGCGCCGCCCTCCTGCGCGAGGGGCTGCTGGCCGAGGCGCGGCGGCCGCTGGATCGGTCCCTGGCGGGCTTCAA
>CAZSCC010000136.1:0-5185 GCA_964604905.1 uncultured Planctomycetales bacterium | reverse complement strand
CGGGGTAGATCGCCGGGGCCTTCCCGACGGTGCCGACGACCTGGGCGTCCAGCTTCGCGCTCGTCAGGTTCATCCACTCCAGCGGATGGTTCGGGACGCCCAACGTGGCGGGATGCTCGTGCAGGGCGAGCGTGCCGGGCTTGTCCTTGAAGACCTCGCGGGTGTCGGGGAGGAGCCGGTCGAAGCGGGCGCGGAGCTCCTTCCAGTCCTCGATTTTGACAGGCTCGCCGATCTCGATCGGCTTTCCGACCGTGACGACGGTGAGGGCGATGCCGTTCTCCTTCAGCCGGTCGCCCACCCGAATCCTCTCCTCCGGCGTCTCCTTGGAGGACGGTTCGCCGTCCGTGAGGAGGAGAATAGTCTTGCGGGTGGACTCCACCTGGACGAGCTTGCGACGGGCCTCCTCCAGGGCGCCCGCGATGTGGGTGCCTCCCGTGGCTTCCGGCCACTTGAGGTCCGTCGGCCTGTGGCTCCAGCGCCCTTCCGGGAAGGTATAGGCCGAGACGAAATCTCCGGTTTCGAAAACGCTCCACGCGGCCTTGACGGTGGCGATCACGAGGTCCAGCTTCTCTCTCATGCTTCCCGAGCAGTCGATGACGAAGGCCACCGCCACTTTCTGATCGGGGTTGGCGCGGAGCGGCGAGATCTCCTCGATGGGCGTCCCCTTCCACCCGCCGAGGGCGTAACTCGCGCGGCCTCCCAGGAGCAGCAGCCCTCTGCCGCCCTGCACCCACGTCGCGAGCCGGTCCAGCTGTTCCGGTGACAGCGCGACGTTGTCCAGGACCACCGCGTCCATCCCCTGCGGGTCGACGAAGACCGGGGACCGGCGTAGTTCGAATTCGGAGAGGTCGGGGAGCGTGTTCGAGATCGCGAGGACTTTCTTCCGGCCGGAGGGGACCTGGACGACCCCTTCCGCGGCGTCGTTCTCGGGGCACTCGTCCTTCACGTCGAGGCTCACCTTGAACCGGCCGAGCGGGCGACCCGGGAATGAGACGATCGTCGGGAGCCCGGCGACGAGCCGGGTCTCGCGCGCGAGGTCGTTCAGGCGGACGGGGAGCGTGGCGTCGAAGGAGGAGACGACCGTGACGTCGATGGACGCGTCTCTGATCGCGACCGCGGCGATCCGGGCGTCGCGCACGGAGGCGGCCCCGAGGGGGAGGACGTGGACCGGCACGCCGCGCGCGCGGCAGAGGAGGAGCGCGCGGCCCGGGTCGGCCCGTCCGTCGGTGTGAAGCACGATCTCGGTGGGGTTCCGCGCGAGCGCCGCTTCCAGCGCGCCCGCCAGGTTCGTCTCCGAGCCGTCGACGGCCGTCGACTCGAACGCCAGCTCGCGGCCGAACGACGCCCAGAGGACCGTATCCCCGGGCTCCTTCTGTTGCTGGTCGTAGGCGCGGATCCGGTCGGCATCCTCGGGCCGGGGAGCGTCGGGCGGGCCGCGCCGCACCGAATCGGAACGGTCGATCAAGTGGATCCGCGCGCGGGCGCTCGTGCGGGCGGGGAGACGGACGTCGACGATCGCGGCCAGGAGCGCGAGGGCGAGGATCGCGCGGAACGTGAGGATCGTCAGCCTTCGCACGTCAGACTCCGGGGCTGGAGCTCTTCGACAACGCCAGGTTATACGTCCAGAAGAGGTAATCGTCGTAGTCGACGGCGCTCCTGAAGGCGAGCCGGCCGAGGTCCTTCCCCTCGGCGAGGAGGCGGAGGCCTTCGTTGCCGGAGGAGGGGCGCGTCAGCAGGAGGTCGCGGGCGAGGATGCCGAGGTCGGCGTCCTCCTCGCTCCGGCGCCGGACGTCCACGCGGGTGACCGCGACCGTCTCCGCGCGGGGGATGCGGAAGGCCGAGCTCGGGCTCACGAAGAGGTCGATGAACGTCTCGCCCTCCACGCTGGCCGCGACGAAGAGGAAGGGAGCGGAGCAGGGGACCGGCACGCTCTGGTTGCCGATCCGGAGGCGGAACACGCGGCCGTCCCAGCTTACGGACTCCGCGCGGGCCGGCAGGGGCGGTCGGTTGGCGGGGACGTCCGCCACGAGGGCGGAGGCGATCCCCGCTTCGTGGAGCGCCTTGCGGATCCGGTCGGCCGCGTCCCGGGGAATCCGGCGGGACACGACGCCGTGGGTGGCCTCGATCCGCGTGGGTGCGGCAACGATCTCGGAGATCCGCGCGGCGTGAGCGGAGGCGTCCTCGAGGGTGACCACGGCGTAGGAGTCGACGGAGGGGTCGAGGAAGACCGGGGGGGCCTCCGTCCGGACCTCGACGAAGGGACGGCGGGGCGCCGCGAGGTCCCTGGATTCGAGGGGCGGAACGCGGCGGCGCGCGACGGAGGCCGCGAACCGGAGGACCCAGGCCGTCCCGGCGCCCGCGGCGAAGCCGCCCAGGTGGGCGTAGTACGCGACGTTCCCGTACTCGCGGGAGGAGAAGAAGACCTGCTCCGCGAACCAGAGGGCGATCCAGACCGCGGCCGGGATTTCGTAGATCCCCCACCAGATGAACCAGACGAAGACCTTGATCTGGGCGCGGGGGGCGAGGAGGAGCGCGGCGCCCACGACGCCCGAGACGCCTCCGCTCGCGCCGTAGGCGGGGGCCTGGGGATGCTCGGTCCCGTACGCGTGGAGGAACGCGGCGGCGATCCCGCAGACCGGATAAAAGAGGGCGTAGGCCACGGGGCCGATGCGCTCCTCGACCAGGCGGCCGAAGAGCCAGAGGAAGAGCATGTTCCCCGCCAGATGGAAGAGGTCGTAGTGGAGGAACATGGAGCTGAAGATCGACAAGGGCCGCATCTGGGACGGCACGAACGCCGCGGCGTCGACGACGCCCGGACGGGGGTGGGGAAGGCAGAAGAGGGCGAAGACGATGAGGTTAGCGGCGATCAGGATCCAGGTGACGACGGGGCGGCGCTCGTGATCCTGGTCATCGCCAATGGGAAGGAACATAGCTTCCCCCGGACGTCGTCTTCCCGGCTAGCCGCGCTGCTCGATCGGGACGTAGGGGAGGCGGAGCGGGCCGGTGTACTCGGCGCGCGGGCGGATCAGGCGGTTGTTGGCCCACTGCTCGAGGGTGTGGGCCGTCCACCCCGAGATGCGGCTCATCGCGAAGATCGGGGTGAAGAGCTGGACCGGGATCCCCATCGTGTAGTAGACGGACGCGGAATAGAAGTCGACGTTCGGGTAGATCTTCTTCCCCTCGCGCTGCGTGTACTCCAGCATCTCCTGGTCGACGACGCGGGAAATCTCGTACCACCGGGTCTGGCCGGTGTGCTTGCCGAGCTGCTCGGCGTACTTCCGGAGCACGGTCGCGCGCGGGTCCTCGGTCTTGTAGACGCGGTGGCCGAAGCCGGAGATCTTGACCTTGCGGGCGAGGGCGTCCTTCACCCAGCCCTTCGCCTTGTCGACGTCGCCGATCTCGAGGAGCATCTTCATGACCGCCTCGTTCGCGCCGCCGTGGAGCGGCCCCTTGAGCGTCCCGATGGCGGAGGTCACGGAGGAGTACATGTCGGACATCGTCGCGGCGGTGACGCGGGCGGCGAACGTCGAGGCGTTCCACTCGTGGTCGGCGTGGAGGATGAGGCAGAGGTCGAGGATCTTGACGAAGAGGGGCTCGGGCTCCTTGCCCGTCAGCGTGTAGAGGAAGTTCCAGGCGATGCTCTCGCCGGCCTTCGGCTTGATGGGCTCGAGACCCTGGCGGAGCCGCTCGTGGGCGGTGACGATCGAGCCGATCCGGGCGGTCAGGCGTATCGCCTTGCGGAGCGAGGCGTCCTGCGCCGTGTTCCCGCTGTCGGGGTCGTAGTGGCCGAGCGAGGAAATCGCCGTGCGCAGGACCTCCATCGGGGTGGCCGCGCGGGGGAAGAGGCGGAGGATCATGCCCGTCTCCTCCGGCAGTTCGATGGCGCCCCGGAACTCTTTCAGGAAGACGTTGAACTCCTTCATTCCGGGAAGCCGCCCGTGCCAGAGGAGGTAGGCGACTTCCGCGAACGTGGAGTTCTCCGCGAGGTCGACGATGTTATAGCCCCGGTAGAGGAGGCGGCCTTCGATGCCGTCGACGAGGCAGACGCTCGAGGTCCCCGCGACGACGTCCTCGAGGCCGGCCTTGAAGCGGCCGGTCTCCGTCTTCGGGGCGGCGGGATGCCCGCACGTCGGACACTTTTCGTTCTTCTCCGGCGTGCCGGGCCCTGAGGCCATCTTCCCCTCCTTCAGCGACGGATCAGCCATGGTGCCACACTCGGGATCAATATTGGCGGGAGCGCATGGGAATCGAACCCACCTACCAGCTTGTGACCGGTACCACGGGTTTGAAGCCCGGGGGGCCCACCAGGTGCCCTACCGCTCCCACGAAGCTCTGGGGCGTCCGAGCTCAGCCTGTCTCGAAGTCGCTCATCCTGGAATTCATGGCATCGGTATATTCGATACGCCGTCCGACCTTGTCAAGGGGAATAGCGGGACATCGGCTCTGCGGATCCGATGTTTCTGCTGGGATTTCCGGGATGCCCGTCGCCGGCATCGGCACGGGAGAGCGATCCGGACCCACAATCGCCTCTCCACGCACGGGGGGCCCCCGAGCGGGAGGCGTTGGGGGACCTTCGCGTGCGGGACTTGCGTTTCGTGGAGGGTCTGGGGTTTCGGAAAGGATCGCCACGACGACCGCCCCGGGCGGCCGCGCGGGCCGGGAGGTATAGCATTTATAGATTGTAATATTATAATATGTCACTTACGTGATGTGTCTGGGAGGTCTTCCGGAGCCTCCTTGCCGGCGTCGCCGAGGAGAGGCGGGTCATGCTCGGGCGCGCGGCGTCGTCGGTCAGCGTCGAGGGACGGAAAGGCTTCTCGTGCGCCGTCTTCGACCGACGCGGCCGCAGGATCGCCCGGGCGGCCCGGCTCCCCACGTCACCTGCGTGCGCCCCGTCTTCGCGGGAAGGGAAAGGAGAGGGGCCGCGAGGGCCTCGTGCGCGAGTTCGAGTTCCCGGCCGCCGCGGAGGGCATCGATCGCCTCCGACCGCCGGAGGACGCGCCCCTACGGCTTCCCGACGGGGAAGCCCGGCCTCAACTTCACTCAACGGGAAGCCTCTGCCGGGCAAGGTCGATGTCCGGGTCCGCCACGGAGACCGCGTTCGCCGGGAGAGCCCCGGCGGCGGCTGCCTGTAGGCGGTATACTTATTTCATGGGATTGGCCTTCGCGCTCCTGGCCCTCCGCG
>CAZSCC010000135.1:0-1632 GCA_964604905.1 uncultured Planctomycetales bacterium | reverse complement strand
CCAGGAGGTCGAGGGGGTGGCGGGCCTCGTCAACCTCCTCGCGGTGGCCGAGACCGGCCGCGACCTCCGGGGGCGCGAGTGGAAGGAGCTCTCGGAAAACCTCGCGAAGTGCCGCGTCCTCGTGGTCCCCTGCGGCAATCCCGACGGCCGCCTGCGCTGCGCGCAGGACTCCTGGGTGGGCGCCGACCCCGACCTGCACGAGCGCGTCGGGATGGGCGTGAAGCCGGACGGCACGAACCATTCCTGGCCGGGGGTGAAGCGCGTCCATCCGATGCGCGGGCCGGAGGTGAAGGAGCTCGGGGCCTACTGGAATGGCGGCGCGGTCAACCTCATGCACGACGAGTGGTTCGACCCGATGGCGCCGGAGACGCGGGCCTTCTTCAGGCTGGCGCGCGAGGAGGCGCCGGACTACATCGTCTCGCTCCACTCGCACGGGTCGGCCCCCGCCGTGCTCCCCACGGCCTACGTACCGCGCGCGATGAAGGAGACGCTCAAGACCCTCGGCGACCGGGTCCAGAAGCGCTACGCCGACGCGGGCGTGCCGCACCGCGCGGGCGGACCGGCGGTCGAGGAGGACGGCGTGAAGTTCCCGCCTCCCTCCTTCAACCTGACGAGCGCGCTCCACCACGCCACGGGCGCGGTCTCGTTCGTCCACGAGACCTGCACGGGAGTGAAGCACGACCGCCTGCCGAAGGCGACCCACGAGCAGCTCCTCGACATCCAGCTGCTGCTCTACGAGGAGCTCCTCAGGTTCGCCGTGGAGCGCCCCGTCTCCTGGAAGCGCTGAACTTCCGGGGACCCACCCCCCGCGCCTCCTCGGTGTGAAGGGAGCTTTGCGGGCGTGGGAGGCGACGACCTCCTTGAAGCCCTTCACGCGCCGCTGGCAGGACTCGATGGGCTTGTGATCGAGCACGGCGATCTTCCTGCCGGCGGGGACGAGGGCCTCGCCGGCCTGGCGACCGCCGGAGAAGTTCTCGGTGGCGATGTGGGTCACGACCTTCGCTTCCGGGGCGAGGCCGCCGATGTCGACGCTGAAGACGGGCACTCCGGCCGCGTTGGCCTTCTGGCCGGGACCTCTACTGCGGCGCCAGCTCGAAGTGCAGCTTCTGCGGCTTGGCGGCCTCGCGGACCCTGGCGTCGGCCTCCTCGACCTTCCGGGTCAGGGCGGCCAGCTGATCCTTGAGCCCGGGATCGGCGCCGGCGGCGTGCGCCTTCTGCGACAAGCTGCGCCACTGGCCGACGATCCCTTCCTTGGCCGACACCGCCGCCAGGATCGCCCGCATCTGGGCGACGATCGGATTCACTTCCTTGGCCTGTGGGTGCGGGCCGAAGGCGGTCAAGTTGACGCCGGCCTCCAGGTCCTTCGCGGTCAGGGTGGCGGTCGGGGCGCCGTTGATGTTGAGCGTGGCGCTGCTCCCCTTGAGCCCGATGACCTTGAGCGTGTACTGGCTCAACTCGAGAATAGCCGGATAGAAGGCCACGATCGCGCGGGTCTCGTCGGGGATCGGGAACGGCAGCCGCTCGTCCAGCCGGTCGAACTCGATCTTGCCTCCGTCGGACTTGAGGTTGTCGATCGCGCAGCCCTTGGCCTCCAACAGCTTTCCGCCCGCGTCGATCGTGGCGCTGGAGACA
>CAZSCC010000134.1:0-14519 GCA_964604905.1 uncultured Planctomycetales bacterium | reverse complement strand
CCGGGGCTCGACCTCGATGCGGAACGGCGCGGGCCGCTCGCTGGCGACGTTCACGACGGGGGCCTGGATGGGCCCGGGGCGGGCCTGGGGGTCATTCGCCAGGGGCGCCGAGGGCCCTGGGCGGGTGGCGACGTGGACGCCCACGCCGACCGCCAGGCCCACCATGACGACCGCGGCGTACCGCAGCGACGTGTCGAACTGGGCCATCGCCCGGGAGGGCTTCTTCGGGAAAAGGTCGGCCTGCACGCCCGACCAGAGGGATTTCCACGTGCCGGCGGGAGCGTCGCCCTCGCGGAGCAGCACCAGGTTGGCGCGGGCCTCGCGGTAGAGGTCGAGTTCCTTCGCGCACGAGGCGCAGTGGGTAAGGTGCTCCTCGACGGAGACGCGCTCCTCGTCGCGCGCCTCGCCGCCGGCGACCAGCGCCAGCACATCCCGGACTTCGTCACATCCCATGAACAACGTCTCCACGATGTAGGGTCACTGGGTAATACGAGAGAGATAACGTTCCGTTGGAAATCCAAAATCCCAAATCCCAATGAAATCCCAACACCCAAACCCCAACCACCTCCGCATCCAGCGGCTCTCCATGGAAAATCGGTCTCATCAGATCCTCCCCACCCTGCCGTGCCGAGAAAGCATCCGTCCGCACAGGAATGCCGCCCCTCTTTAATCCCGGCAGAGTTGCGGACCCCGGTCACGTTGGGAGGAGTGCGGGAGCTTCAACTCCCACATCGTCACTGCAGCTTGTCGATGATCGCGCTCAGGATGTAGAGGATCTCGGTCGCTTCCTGGAGGTCGGCACGGACGTCGATCGTCTTGCCCCAGACCCGATCGATCAGAGTCAGCCAATAGCGGGTCTCCCGGGCCTCCTTGCGGGCGATCGTGAAGCTCTTGCGCTTGTCGGGCCGCGAGACCGCCCCATCCCCTTCCTCGACGTTCGCCCCGATCGAGGTCCCGGCGCGCACGAGTTGTTCCTTCACCGCTCGCCCCTGAGCGCTCTCCGGGAGCGTCCCTACGATCTCGATGATCCGCACCGCGAATTGGAGCGTCCTCTCCTTGATGTCGTAGGGCTTGTTGGGATTTCATTGGGATTTTGGATTTGGGGTTTTGGATTTTCCGGTTAGCCGGTCTCGCCGGTATCGGCCTCGTCGCCGATTTCCACTCCCTTCCCGTCCCAGATCGCCTTGAACAGCTTCCGGGCGCGGTGGAGGCGCCAGCGGACGGTGGCGTTCGTGCAGTCGACGATCTCGGAGATCTCCTCGCAGGAGAAGCCCTGGATGTCGCGCAGCGTGAGGACGGCCTTGTACTTGGGGGGGAGGCGGTCCAGCGACTGGTGGACGCGCCTGCGGAGCTCGGTCTTCTGGCCGCTCTCCGAAGGCCCCAGGTGCGGGTCGGCCAGGCCGCCCACGCCGTCGAGGTTGACGGACTTGCCGTGCGAGAGCTTCCGCATCCGGTCGATGCAGAGGTTGACCACGATCTGGTAGAGCCAGGTGTAGAAGTTCTTCTTCACGTCGAAGCGGGCGATGTTGCGGTAGACGCGGATGAAGGCCTCCTGGGAGATCTCGCGCGCGGTCTCGTAGTTGCTGAGCATGTTGTAGGCGATCCAGTAGGTGCGGCGCTGGTACTTGTCGACGAGCTGGCGGAACGACTCCTCGTGCCCCTGCTGGCAGCGCTGGAGGAGGCTGACTTCGGCGGCATCGGGCATCGACGCGGTTCTCCGTTCGTTCGTCGCGACGGCAGCTACTCTTATAACGAGCCTCCCGGGCAAAAGGATCGGTGGATTAGTATCCCCGCCGCCTTTCCGGTTCGCCGCGAACGTCTATACTGATAGTAATGACGTTCCTCCTGGCGTTCTGTCTCGGACAAAACGTCGACGCGGACAAGCTCATCGATCGCCTCCGCTCCGACTCGGTCGAGGCGCGGGAGGAGGCGGCGCGGGGGCTCCTGCGGCTCGGAAAGTCGGCGCTCTCGGCGATCGAGAAGGCCGCGAAGGACCCCGACGGCGAGGTGGCCGCCCGGGCCGCCCACCTGATCCGCGCGATCCAATGGCAGGAGAGCCTCTCTCCCGCGCTCAGGAAGAAGTATCCCGGCATCGAGGAGCAGCTGGACGGGGCGCCTCGCATGGCCACCCGGGTCTTCCTCGACCTCGTCCAGCCTGAACGGGGCGAAGAGGAGCCGCCCCTCGGCATCGAGGAGAGCGATCTGAAGGTGCTGGCCCGCCTGGCCGTCCAGGGCGCGGTCGGAGAGGAGATCTACACGGTCGCCGAATGGGTCCTGAGCCGCCGGCTGACCCAGGCGGCGCCCGACTTCATGCCCCTGCTCTCGAACACCGACACGGGGATGCGGGGCTTCGCCGCCTCCTGCCTGGGCGAGTTGCGCCACCGCGCCGCCATCCCCGGGATCTTCAGGCTCCTGGAGGACGACCATGGCAATACTCGGGAAATCGCCGCCTACGCGCTGATCGCCCTCCGTGCCAAAGAGGTCGCCCCCCTTCTGCGGCCCCAGCTCAAGCATTCGAATGAGGACATCCGAAGCCGCGCGGCGGTGCTCCTGGGCGAGTTCGAGGACCGGGAGTCGATCCCCGAGCTCCTGGCGATCGTCCGCGCCTCGAAAGAGCAGGAATTGGGCCCGCTCGGGGCGCTCTGCAAGATGCGGGTCGCCGAGGCGGCTCCCCATCTTGGGGCGATCCTGAAGAGCGGGAGTGAGGGTGAACGCACCTTCGCCCTGAACGGCCTGATCGCGATCCGATCGAAGGAGGCCGTTCCGAGCCTGCTTCTCAAGACGAAGGACGGGGAGTCCTGGATGCGCGGCTGGGCGGCGCAGTCGCTGGGCGAGATCGGGGACCCGGCGACGATCCCCGCCCTCGCCGCGCTGCTGGACGACCCCGTCCCCTTCGTGACGGGCAGCGCTCTCATGGCCCTGACCTCGATGAGATCGAGAGATCACCTCCCCCGAGCGATGCGCTGGCTCAAGGAAGGCGACTCCAACCAGAAATGGTTCGCCGTACGTGGATTCGGGAATGCCGGCTCCCGGGAGCACGTGAAGGACATCCTCCCCCTGCTCCACGATCGTGACGTCCCGCTCTGCTGGGCCTCCATCCAGGCCCTCGCACAGATCGGCGATCCGGAGGCGCTCCCCGAGCTCCGGAAGCTCCTCCAGGCGCCCCTGCCGGGGAGCCGCGAACGGGCGCAGGAGGCGATCCGGGCGATCGAGGCCAAGCGGTGATCCTCCTCCTCGCTCTATTCCTGCAGGACGATCCCGCCCGGCTCGTCGAACGGCTCCGCTCCGACTCGGTCGAGGAGCGCGACGAGGCGGAGCGGAAGCTCAAGGCGCTCGGCAAGGCCGCCCTCCCCCCTCTCGAGAAGGCCGCGAAGGACCCCGACGGCGAGGTCGCCGCCCGGGCGCTCAACCTGATCCGGAGGATCGAGCTCCTCGACCACCTCACCCCGCGCCTCCGCGCGGCCGTGCCGAGTGCGGAGGAACGCCTCCTCTCCGGCTCCCCGGAGGCTTGGGGCGAGATCTTCACCGAAGCCTCGAAGGCGCAGCAGGAGGGACCCTTCGCCGGATCGCTCAGGCGGACGGACCTCCTTCCCCTGGCCCGCGAGGCCCTGCGCCACCCCGAGAGCCAGACCAGCGACGTGATCCGCGGGATCGGCCGTCACCGGCTCCGGCCGCTCGTCCCCGATATGGTCGCCCTCCTGGCCCGGAAGGACCCGCTCGTCCATGACATTCAGAATTCGCTCCGGTACCTCCAGGGCCCGGAGACCACGAGGGCGCTCCTGGCCCTGCTCCGACACAAGGACCCGATCGCCCGGCAGCGCGCGTGCGAGGCCCTCGAGGAGCTCTCGATCCGGGAGGCTATCCCCGATCTCATCCGCCTCATGCAGGACCCGGCATTGGAGGTGCGGCTGGAGGCGATCCGCTCCCTCCGCGAGCTGGGAGCCCACGAGGCCGTCGGCCCGATCGCGGCCCTGTTGACCGATCCCGCCCCCAGGATCCGCCGCGCCGCGTGCCGGGCGATCGGTGAGCTGGGCGCCCGGGCCCGCATCCCCGACCTCGCGCTCCGCCTCAAGGACGAGGAGAGGGTCGTCCGCAGCATGGCCGCCCTCGCCCTCCTGCAGCTCCGCGACCTCGACCGCCTGCCGGAGCTCATCGGATATCTCCCCTCCATCGATCCGGAGGACATGAGCGACTACATCCCCGAGTTTGGAAAGCAGGGGATCCGAGAGGCCATTCCCGCCCTGCTGCGCCTCCTGGAAACCCCGGATCGGAACCTCCGCTTCTGGGTCATGCATGCCCTGGGCGACCTCCGCGCGCGCGAGGCGGCGCCCGCGATCGTGAAACTCCTGACGGACCGCGACGAACGCCAGAACGCTTCGGGCGTGCTCAAGCAGATCGGGGTCGACGGCATCCTCCCTGAACTGGCGGCCCTGCTGACCCATGACGACGAGCAGACCCGCGCCCACGCCGCCATCGTCCTCCGCGAGCTCAAGGTGCGGGCGGCGGTCCCCCACCTCATCCCGTTGCTCAAGCACCCCAAGGAGGCGATCCAGAAGGAGGTCTACGCGCTCCTGGGCATGATCCCATCGGCGGAGGCGGTCCCGCCGCTCCTTGAGGGGCTCAAGGACGCGCGGCCGTGGGCCCGGAAGGCCGCCGCCTCGGCCCTGGGCCAAATCCGCTCGCCCGACACGCTCTCCGTTCTCATCGCCATGACGTCCGACCCGGAAGTCCGCGCGGAGGTGCTTTCCGCCCTGGGTCAGTTCAAAGAGCCCTCCCTGATCCCCCTTTTCGAGCGACACCTCGAGAACGAGAATCCCCAGACGCGGCTGACCGCCCTCTACTACCTGCAGGGACGCGAGGCCAGAACGTCCGCCCCGACGGTCGTCAAACGTCTGACGGATGGGGATGACTCGGTCCGCCAGGCGGCGATCGACACCCTCATACGGTTCAAGGCGGCGGAAGTCATCCCGGCCCTCCTCGAACTTCTCAAGAGTCCGACCCCCAAAGTTCGCATCGCGGCCCTCCGCGCTCTCGGGGGGAGTCCCGCCCGCGGGGCCCTTCCCTCGATGCTCAAGCTTCTCCAGGATCCCGAGGAGGATGTCCGCCGATGGGCGGCCGTGGCGGCGGCGAAACTGGGAGCCCCGGAGGCCATCCCGGGGCTGGCCCTCCTCCTGGGTCATGAAGAGAACAGCTGGGATCACTACGCCTGTGAGGCCGTCCATCTCCTTCCCGGGAAGGAGGTCTTCGCCGCCCTTGAGCCGATCCTCAAGAAGGGATCCTTCCGCGCCCGATACAGCGCGGCCTGGGCCCTGGGCAAGGTGAAATCCACGGAGGCCGTTCCCGCCCTCCTGGAGATCGTCGACACCGAGGAAGGGAACCTGCGCGCCATCGCCCTCGAAGCCCTGATCCAGATTCCCGCCCCGCAAGCACGGTCCCGCTTCCTCGCCGCATTGGACGACGAGAGCCCCGGGATCCGCGAGCTGGGAGCACAGGGGCTCCGAACGCTCCAGGCGAGGGAGGCGATCGTTCCGCTCCTCCGGCTCGCCGCCGACTCGAACCCCGACGCCCGCCAGGCCGCGTTCCATGCCTACCGGGAGCTGAACTCCAAGGAGGCGTTCCCCGCCATCGTCGGGCTCCTGGACGATCCGGCCCCCGGGGTGAGGGCGATCGCGCTCACCGCCCTCCACTGGCACGACGCCCGGCCGATCGTTCCGAGGATCCGATCCCTGCTGAAGGACCCGGACCCCGGGGTGAGGGCGAACGCGGCCGACCTCCTGGAGGAGAACGATCCGGTGCGGGCGATCTCCGACCTCCTCCCCCTGCTCGACGACCCCTATCCCGGCGTCCGTTCCGCCGCGGCGAAGGCGCTGGGCAACGCGGGAGCGAAGGAGACGGTTCCAAAGCTCCTGGACCTGCTCCACGACCGATTCCCCGTCGTGCGCTCGGGCGCCGCCAAGGGGTTGGGGCGGCTGGGGGCCCGCGAGGCCATCCCCCGGCTGGTCGCCCTGATGTCCGACCGCACCGAGACGGTCGTCAACGACGCGGTCTTCGCCCTTCAGACCCTTGACGCGCGGGAGGCGATCCCGGATCTCCGTCGGTTCCTCCGCGAAAGCTCTTCGTGGGTCCGCCACAACGTGTGCGTGACGCTCGGCCGGATGGAGGCCCGGGAGGCGATCCCGGAGCTGCTCGCTCTCGTCGAATCGACCCAATACCGGCCCGCCGCCAGGGCCCTGTGTCTCCTGGGGGATCGGCGCGGCGTGCCCACCCTCCTCGAGGCGGCGGAAGACCTCGAGGCGCTCAACGTCCTCCGGAATCCCGGGGGCTGGAGACGCTTCAAGGAGCGTCCGATCGCCGAAGCCTTCCACGGCAACTTCCGCGGCTTTCTCGAGCTCGCCGCCCGGGAAACGGGTCTGTCGGTCCGGTTCCCCGATTCCCCCTCGGAAGGGGGCCGGTACTATCAGGAGGATCGTTTCCGTCTCCACCCTCGGGGGACCTGGGGCTCGTACGCCGCGGCCCTCCAGATCTACCACGGCCCCTACGTGCTGATCCTGGAGGCCGACGCGATGCGTTTCGTCGAAAAGGAGGAGGCGCTGGCATTCTGGAAGAAGTGGTGGGCGGAACAGCCCCAATAACCCCGACAGGTCCCCCGCCGGGGGGCCAATCTAGATAGGTTGGACTCAAATCGCGAGCATGAATTTCACCACAAAGGCACAAAGCCCACAAAGAAGACTCGTTCTCTCCTCCGGACAGAGAATCTTCTTGGTGTTCTTTGTGCCTTTGTGGTGAGAAACGTGCTCACGAATCCCACAGGACTGGCTTAGCGTATGATGAAGGCCGCGCTCGAAGACCCCGAAATTCGCGAATTCCTGACAGGTCCCGGCGGGACCGGTCAACATACAAGAATGCAGACGCTCAGCCAGGTCGAGCTGATGAAGGCCGCCTTCAAGTACCAGCACGCCTTCGTCGGCTACGCCTACGGGCTCCTCCGCGACTGGGCCCTCGCCGAGGACGCCGTCCAGGAGGCCTTCCTCGTCCTCATGCAGAAGTGGGAGGAGTTCAAGCCCGAGCTCGGCGTCTACGGCTGGGCGCGCAAGATGGTCTTCTACAAAGTCCAGGAGCTCACCCGCTCCCGCCGCCGCGAGCACGCCCTCAAGGACGACGACCTCCAGGCCCTCGTGCAGGAGACCCTCGACGCCGAGCTGGGCGAGGAGCGGAGCGGCCGCTACGACCCCCTCCTCAAGGCATACCAGGAGTGCATGGGCAAGCTCGACAAGGGAGCCGCCGAGCTCCTCACCCGCTACTACTGGGACAACCTGCCCGGCGAGAAGATCGCCGAGCAATTCAAGCGCAGCGTGAACGCCGTGTGGCTGTCGCTCTCGAGGATCCGCAAGTCCCTCCGCGACTGCATCAGCCGCAATCACGCGGAGTTGGAGACCGCGCCGTGACCGACGAGGAACTGTTCGAGAAGTACTACCGCGACGCGCTCAGCGTGGGCGAGCTCGCCGAGTTCAAGCGCCGCCTCCGCGAGAGCGCCGACACGCGCCAGGCCTTTGCCCGCTACACGGAGGAGCGGAGCATCCTCGTCCGCCTCACCGGGCGCAGCGCCGGGATGGAGGAACGCGGACTCCCGCAGCTCCCCGCGCCCCGCCGGCGCGCGCCGATCGCCCCCGCGCGCCGCCCCCGCAACCCGTATTTCCTCGTCGCCGGGGTCGCCGCCGCAGCCGTGATCCTCCTCTCGATCCTCTTGACCCTTCCGTCCACACCGGAGCCGGTCGCGCCGAGCACGAGCCAGAAGCCGGTCAAGCCGGTCGTCGTGACCCCCGAGCCGACTCCCGAAGTTCCGAAGCCGGCGCCCGAGCCTCCCAAGCCGCTCCCCGAGCCCTCGAAGCCCCAGCCCGTTCCCGGAGAGCCGAAGAAGCCCGAGCCGCCGCCGCCCACCCAGCCGCCCGAGCCGGCGCCGATCAAGCCCGAGGAGCCGAAGAAGCCCGTCGAGCCGCCCAAGCGCGAGACCGTCGTCGAGAAGGCCATCGCCACGCTCGAAAAAATCGACGGCAGCGTCCTCCGGGTCGCGGGCACGGCCAAGAGCGCGATCAAGGCGGGCGAGACCCTCCTTCCGGGCCAAGGCCTTGAGACGACCACAGCCAGGAGCGGCGCGACGTTCGCCTACGCCGACGGCACCCGCGTCCGCCTCGAGGGGGAGACGATTGTCCTCCACCTCCAGGCCGAGGGGGGCAAGCGCTTCACGGTCCAGCAGGGCGGCGTCGCCGCCGAGGTCACCCCCCAGCCGGAGGGTCAACTGCTCACGATCTACTCCTCCCACGCGCAGGCGACCGTCCTGGGCACGACGCTCCGGTTCGCCGTCTCCTCGACCGGCACGCGCGTCGAGGTCCGGCAGGGGAAGGTCCAGGTCACGCGGAAGTCCGACCAGAAGTCCGTCCTCGTCCTCGCCGACCAGGCCGCCGAGGTCCTCGACAGCCCCAACGGCAATGGCGACGCGTGGGCGAAGTACTCCCGCAAGGTCGAGACCGGGACCTCCGCGCAGATCACGATCGCCGTCAAGACCGGCACCCGCTCGCCCAGCGGGCCGACCGTCGGCTTCGACCTGCTCCGCCTCGTCCCCGGCGGCGGCGACGATTACGAGGCGATGCCCCGCTGGGACTCGGCGTTCGACGCCGCGTGGGGCGGCGCGGCGACGTGGACGATCGAGGCGGGCGGGCAGGCGGGCCGCTTCCTCCAGGCGGCGCGGCCGGGGCCGGGTTCGTCGGCAAAGGCGAAGGTCTTCGCGGTCCCGTCGAGGGCGACGGTCGACGTCTCCGCCTTCCTCAAGTGCCCGTCGGGCTCGACGGCGGACTTCTGGATGGAGTTCGGCTATCGGCTGGGCAGCCACTCCGCGCAGGACTTCGACGTGAACGGCGCGGCGTGGACGATCGTCAGGAAATTCGATTCCTCCCCGGGCGGAGAGATCGAGGTCAAGGCGATTCCTCCGAAGAAATAGCCCATGAGATGAGACGCATCCTCGCTCTCCTGCTTCTCGCCGGATGCGCCGAGCTGGCCCCCGGGGGCGCGCCGGTCTGGAAGCTCACGCCCCTCCATACGGGCATCTGCCAGATCGGGAAGGATCACGCGCTCGGCCCCGAGCACTCCGCCGACGAGCGCCTCCCCTTCGTGATCTACTCCTTCCTCGCGGAAGGTCCGAGGGGCGCGGTGGTGCTGATCGATCTCGGCCCCAAGTCCCTCGAGTACACCAACGCGATGTTCCGCCGCTTCGGCTTCTTCCGAGACCTCCCCGGCCGGCCCGACGACGTCGTCCAGCCTTATGGAAACGTCTTCGCTCACCTGAAGCGTCGCGGGATCGATCCGAGCCGAGTCAACCACGTCGTCTTCACCCACTTCCACGCGGACCACCACGGGATGGACGACGGGAAGAACGGCGGCGCCGCTGAAGGCTTCCCGAACGCGCGGATGAACGTCTCGAAGACCGGCTGGGACTGGAACGTCGCGCGCCGCAAGGACGGCCAGTGGAACAGTTACCTGGATTGGAAGTTCGGCGACTTCCTGATGGGGCGGCAGAAGGAGAAGCGGCTGGACCTCGTCGACGACGGCGAGGTCGCGCCCGGCCTCGAGGTGCGGTATCTCGGCGGCCACTCCGTCTGCAGCCGCGCGGTCCGGGTGCGCACGGCAAGCGGATGGGCGGTGATCACGAGCGACGACGTCTACCGCTACGATCTCCTGGAGAAGGGCGTGATGGCGCGCCTCCACGTGACGCCGGAGAAGCTGGTGGCGGCGACCGACCGGCTGGTCGAGATGGGGGACGTCGTGATCCCGCTCCACGAGCCGGCAACGTGGGAGGCGTGGCGGATGGCGGGGGACGCATGGCTCGAGATGCTGCGGCCGAAGAGCCGGCAGGCGGTCGAGGGGTACCGGAGCGCGCGGAAGAACCTGAAGCTCCTGAAGCGAGAGGAGGTCGCGGTCACGCTCACGCCCTTCCACTGCGGGATCTGCACGCTGGGCGAGGACCACGTCCTGGGCGACGATCATCGGAAGGAGGACCGCGTCCCGTTCGTGCTTTACTCGTTCCTGATCGAGACGCCCGACGGGCGGGTGGCGCTGGCCGACCTGGGGGCGAAGTCGGTCGGCTGGATCAACAAGACCTTCCACCGGGTGGGCTTCTTCCGCGACCTCCCGGGCAACCCCGACGACTACGTCCAGCCGCACGGGAACAGTCTGGCGCAGCTGGCCAAGCGGGGTCTCACGCCCGAGCACGTGGATCACGTGGTCTACAGCCACCTGCACTACGATCACAACGGGATCGACACGCCGCCCGACCCCGGGATGTGCGCCGATTTCCCCAACGCGGTACACCACATCTCGAAGCGCGGCTGGGAGGCGAACCTCGCGACGCGGAAGGACGGCTGGCAGTGGAGCGGCTATGTGGACGCCGACTTTTCCTCGTTCATGCAGAAGGCCGAGCGGCGCGGGAAGGCGACGTTCGAGGACGACGCGGTGATCCTGGCCGCCGCGGACGGCACGCCGCTCGTGCGGACGGTCTACCTGGGCGGCCACTCGGTCTGCAGCCAGGCGATCGTGATCAAAACGGCCTGGGGCCCGGCGATCATCACGAGCGACGACGTCTATCACTACACATTCCTCGAGCAGGGGGTGATGGCGCGGCTGCACGTGACGCCGGAGAAGCTGGTGGCGGCGACGGACCGGCTGGTGGAGCTGGCGGAGAAGGAACACGGGATCCTGCTGCCGATCCACGAGCCGCTGATCTGGAAGGCCTGGCAGGAGAAGGGGGAGCGCTGGCTGGAGGCGCTGCGGCCGCTCAGCGACGCGGCGGTGAAGGGCTACAAGGCGCGGCGGGCGAAGCTCAAACTTCTCGGTCCCGGGAAGCCGTAGCCTCCCGCCGCTTCCGGGCGTGGTGCTGGCCCAGGAGGAAAAGTCCTACGGCCAGCGGAAGGCCCAACGCAAGGGCGAAAAGGATCCACCGGTGCCATCCATAGCTGGTCCCTGCCGCCCAGAACGCAAAGTACAGAATTCCCGGGCTGCACAGGCACGCCCAGACTACGTATTTCCTCGGTCCGCGTGCGATGGAAAGATACTCCGAGTCCGGTCGAGGGGCGGGTCGGCGCGGCCTCATAGGGAAAAGGCCGCGACGTCGCCGCCGCGGCCCTCTTCAAGCTTCCAGCTTCCAGCTTCCGGCTCGCTCGCTATTCTTTCCTCTCCCCGATCGTCGCCTTGAGCGTCTGCTCCTTCCCCTTGCGGAGGATCGTGAGCGTCGCCTCCTGGCCGACCTTGGCGGTCTGCATGTACTTGGCCAGCGCCTCCTCGCCCTTGACCGCCTTGCCGTCGATCTTGAGGAGGATATCGTTCTTCTTCAGGCCCGCCTTGAGCGCGGGGCTCTCGGGCAGGACGTCCGAGACCAAGAGGCCCGTGCCGTCCTCGAGGTCCAGCTGGGCGCGGAGCTCGTCGGAGAGCTCCTCGGGCTGCAGGCCCAGCCAGGGCCGCGCCGACTTCGGGGCCTCGGCCTTGGGAGCCTCCTTCTTCGGCTCCACCTTCTTCGGCTTCGGCGCGGGGAGCGGGTCCTGCTCCTCGAAGGGGGCGTTCGGGATCAGCTTCTTGAAGTCGAAGTTCTTGAACATCTCCCGGAGCTCGGGCTTGAAGCGGTACTTGCCGTCCTTGCCCTTCTCGAAGAACTGCTCGGGCTCGACGTTGAACTGCTCGAAGAGCGGCGCGAGCTGCTCGAAGATCCCCTCGTCGAAGGCGAAGAGGTCGCCCTCGTCCGGGTCGGCGGGAGCGGGTTTCGCCTTGGGTTTCGGCGCCTCGGCCTTGGGCTCCTCCTCCTTCTTGTCGAGGAACTTCTTCACGCGCTCGCGGAGGTCGGGGGCCTTGGGGTCCTCGACCTTGGGCGCCTGGGCCTGCTCGGTGTCGGCCGGGTGGCGGCCGAGGGTGACCTCGAGCGCCTGCTTCTTCCCGTCACGCACGACCTCGAGCTTGACCGCGGTCCCGGCGCCGGCCGCCTGGATGAGGACCGGCACCTCCTGCGGCGAATCGACCGCGCGGCCGTCGATCGTGGTGATCACGTCGTCGATCTTCAGGCCCGCCTTGTCGGCGGGGCCGTCCTTGACGACCTCGACGACCTTGATGCCGTTCTTGACCTTGAGGTCCTTCTTCTCGTCGTCGCTCAGGCTATCGGTGCGGATCCCCATGAACCCGCGGGGCTTCCGGGCCGGGACCTCGGCCTTGGGGACGAAGGGCTTGGGCTCGGCTTTCGGCTCGGGCTTCGGCTCGACCTTGGGTTCTGCCTTGGGCTCGACCGGGGGCGCGGCCTTCTTCCCGCTCAACTGCTCATCGATCATCCTTTCGATGTCGCGGAGCAGGGCCTCGTCCTGCTTCTTGAGGCGCTCCTCGACGTCCTTGAGGATCTTCTTCTTGAGGGCTTCCCTATCGTCCTGTTGCGCGGCGACGGGCGCGGCGAGGGCGGCAAGGATACCCAGAGCGAGCAGGGATTTCATAAGACCTCCGACACAGAACCCAGCTGATTCCTATACGGAGCCCCCAGGGGCTACGTGAGCGGCTTGCGGGTGATCGCGGTGTTGCTGCTGGTCTTGAGCCCGAAGCGGGACCGGACGGCGTCGATCAGGGGGGTCACCCCGCGTTCGAGCGCCACGATGAGGTCGGCGTTCACCGACTTGAGCTGCGCGGCCACCTCGGGGCTGGTGGAGAAGCTCGCGGCGAAGTTGTGGTACAGGATGATGTAGCTCTTGTGGACGGAGCGGGCGCGGTCGAGGCTGGGCCCGACGGGCTCCTTCCCGCGCGTGGTGGCGCCCGCGTGGACGCAGATGACGTCGGGCTGGTACTCGTCGGAGAGGAAGGAGACCTCGCGTTCGGTGGTCGCGACCCGGACCTCGAAGCCCTGCCGGCCGAGCTCCATCTTCATGATGTCCTGAACCTTGGGATCGCGATCGACGACGATGATGCGCCGCGTGAGCATCTTCTGCATCGTCTTGAAGTCGCGGGTGGCCTTGAGGAAGGCCATGAGGTCGTTGTAGGTGATGACGTAGTTGGCGATGTTGGCCATGAACTGTGCCTTGAGCTGGCCGCTCTTGATGTACTCGAGGACGTTCTCCTCCTTGCAGCCGATGACCTCGGCCGCCTTGACGGGGGTATAGAAGCTCTGGGTGGTCATGTTCTCAGACTATTATATCGGACGGAGGGAGGGGGTGCCACAACGGATTCGAGGGGGAGGGGGACGGTCACTCCTTCCGCTCGCCAAGGACGATCTTGACCGGCTCCCTCTTTTTCGCCCGGAGTACGGTGGCGGCCAGGGTGTCACCGGGCCTGCGCTTGCCGATCAGGTCGGGGAGGCGATCTTCGGTGACCGCCTCGCCGTCGATCTCGAGGAGGACATCGCAGGGCTTGAGGCCGGCCTTCTCGGCGGGGCCGCGAACCTCGCCGATCTTGACGCCGCCGGTGATGCCGAGGGTCTTGCGCTCGTCGTCGCCCAAGTCGTCGAGGGTGATCCCGAGGTAGGGTTTCCCGGCGGCGGGGGGAGGGCTCGGCGCGACCCCACCCTTTCCGAGCTCGGTCCGGATGATCTGGCGGATGTCCTCCAGGAGGCGGGTGTGGGACCCCTGGATCTCCTTCTCAATGCGCTGCAGGATTCTCTTTGTGCGGTCGTCCTGCTTATCCTGAACTGCGGCAAGGAGGGCCAGGAGCGCCAGAAGGGGTGTCATCATGGAGGCAGTCTATCCCGGGAGGATACGGGGAGTCAAACTGTTAACGAAATCGCGCCGCGATTTCGTTAACAGTTTGGCGGGCGGCGGAGGATGGGGCGCTGTAAGCCGGGTTCTGGATCCCTCCTTTCGAGGGGATGGCGGTCATCAATCTCGACGCCGGATCGCTCCGGACGCTCGTACGGCCTACCCATAGCGCGCCCCCTCCTTGCGGAGGGCTCCAAGCGGGCCGCTTTCGGTCTTGCGACAGCGCACGTCTATTCGGCCTTTCTCCGGGTGGGGTTTACCTTGCCCCGGACGTCTCCGTCCGGGCGGTGGGCTCTTACCCCGCCTTTTCACCCTTGCCTGATCCCCCTCGCGGGGGCCATCGGCGGTCTAAGTCTCTGTGGCACTTTCCATCGACCCCCTTCCGGGAGCCGTGTTGCCGTTAGCAACCACCCTGCCCTGCGGAGCCCGGACTTTGCCTCAGCCTGAAACTGCCAGGCCGCGACCGCCCGCGCCCCATCCTCGGCCACCCGATTGTCAAGAGAGCCAAACTGTTAACGAAATCGCGCCGCGATTTCGTTAACAGTTAGGGTACCAGAAATCTCTTTCGGAAGATCTCCAGCACCGATTGATCGACTTCCTTCGATTCCTTCACCTGGGTGTACAGCCAGTCGGGCCGCGCCGCCGCCTCCTCGGCCACCCAGCGGGCCGCCCGGATAAAGTAGCCCGACCGCTCCCGCACCACCCCCTCGACCACGCTCCGAACCCCCTTCGCCAGCGTCGCGTAGAAGGGCGTGT
>CAZSCC010000133.1:0-2889 GCA_964604905.1 uncultured Planctomycetales bacterium | reverse complement strand
ACGGACAAGAAGGAGCCAGGGGACTGGGATGCGGTGCTTCTCTTGCCGCCGGAAGCGAAGATCGGGTCCAAGGAAGCCGTCGCCCTGGCCGACCGCTCCGAGATCAGGAAGCGATACGGCGGGGATCTCTTCACGATGATGGAAGAGGATACCGAAGTCCTGGCGCATTATGTGGAGAGGGTCTTCGTGCATGATCGACATGGCAGGGGAAAGGGCCTGGTCCTTCTGAGGCTCAAGAAGAAGGAGACGTACGATGGGATTGATCAAGAGTGATCGGCAACTCGCCATCACCCGACGGACTCTCGGGGAACTCGAAGCGGCGGTGAAGAAGCTCAGGGCCAAGTACAAGGGGCAGGCGCTCCGGCTCTTCACGTCGGGTCCGCTGGGCATGATCGAGCAACTCGAGGGGGAGGTCCGGGAGTACCAGTGGCTCAAGAAGGCGACGCCGGCGCAGGTGATGAAGCAGTACGCGCTCGTCCGAATCGAGGATATCGGGCCCTTCCTTGCGAGACTGAGGATCGCCTCGGGCTTCACGCAGGAGGAACTGGCGCGTCGGATGGGATCCAAGCAGCCGGACATCGCGCGGCTCGAGGACACTGACTACCAGGGCTATACCGCGAGCACGCTCAAGGCCGTGGCGAAGGTTCTGGGAGTGGAGATCCTCATCGGCGCGCGGAAGGTCGGGCGACCCAAGCGCGTGGGATAGATTCCTTCAAGACGGGGATCTCGCCCGGAACACCCGTCTCACAGGGCGCGTGGTAAACTCGAAGTGGAGGGATGTCATGCTCCTCGCCCCCGCGCGGCCCCGATCGAAACCGAGCCAATTGGCTTCACGCCACGGCTTTACGTCCCAACGCGAAAACGACGATGAGAGCGCGCTGATGCATTTCCGCGCGCGGAGCTACGATCCCAGGACGGGGAGGTTCTTGGAAAGAGATCCTATACTCACTAACCTCGTTGAAAAGCACTACACCTTCGTCTCTAATGCACCGACCACAGGCAAAGACCCCACGGGTCTACAGCAGGTCGCCTCAGAACCTCCTGCAGGCTCTGCGTATGAGAAGCGCCCTCTTCCTGAGCGCCTGAAGGGTCAAGTGAGGGATTGGCCCTTCTGGGTTAGGCATGTGCTAATTCCTGAGGCTCTGGGAGTCGTGGAACAAGTTCGGGGTGACCTGATCCGCCATCTTGATCCAAGTGACAATCATCCCCAGGAGGCAGCGATTGTCAGAGAGTGGTTCGGATTAGGGTCCATGAGTGCGGCAGCACTGGACGTGATCCATCAAAGATACACGGGATTGCTTAGATACCTGCCTGAGGGTAGTGCCAAGCCCGATCTGGTAGACATGAAGCGCTTCTCCTTCAATCCCGACCTTCATGCCCGGGCGGAAACAAGAGGCGGTGGCGCTCACCCTCCACAAGGACCTGCGGATTGGTGGTTTATCAAGCTAGGAACGATATTTGAACGCTCTCATTTGTGGACGGGTTCTGGGCTGTGGAGCCAAGAGGGAATTCTGCTCCATGAGTTAACCCACGTCGCTTGGGGATCAGAGGATCGCTTCTCGGGCAATGCCGTTACCGATGAACGAAGCAAACTTAGGCTCGCGCGCGAGGGCGCAGCGCGGCTTCCTGAGCAGGCAAGAGATGAGGCAGCAAACTACGAGTTTTTTGCCGAGAGTGCTCACAGATTGAGACTGCGACAATTCAGAGGTGGTCAATTCCAAAGATGAATTAGCGTGGGGTACATCCTTGCTTCTGGCGCAAAGGCGTTCCCTCTCACGAGGATGAAAGTCGGGGAGCATCGTCAGCTATGAAATACCTTCTTCTAGTAGTGGCGGGACTAGCTTGCTGCTCGGACTCCAAGCCTGCACCGGTAAAGTCTACCGAAGGCGCTTCTGTGGGGCCCGAGGAGAGCCACCCCGAGAGTGCCGAGAAAGCCTTTTCACACATCGAGAAGATTATGGCCGAAGCGAGGACACTTCGGCTTAGGTATGACTGGGGCTTAAAGGATCGGCTTACTCCCGATCCCAGGTGTGGGGCTCGGAGAACAGGCTCTTGGGGGTCTTTGATCCTGTCCGAACCAAGTAGGCTTTACTACGAGAACTGGGGGTGTTCTGGTTCCCACGGCGAGGTTCAGCATGTTATTGCTTCAGCGGGCGAAAGAATATCTCAAGGGCGTTTGATTCACTCGTACGAAGGCACCAAGAGAAAAGTACTTCTTCAAGGACTTCCAGAACGTGATCTCCCTAAGGATGTGAGCGGAAACCTGCGGATTGCATTCGCGCGTGCCGGCTTCATGGGCGTTAGCAATATCCTGGGAGTGATCACCTTGGATCCTGGGAATCAATGCCCCAGAAGTGTGGACGTCTATCGAGTGTCGGACTTCGGCTACGGTCGGAGCGCTAAGGGAAACAAGTGTCTCACCTATAAGCTCTCCGTGAGCCGTGACGACGGAACCCAGTTCCAGGATATTGTGTCGCTGTGGTACGACCCCAATACGTACAAGCCAGTGAGTAGAAGCATGTATATGTTTGGCGGGACGAATCATGATGAGAGAAGCCGAATCGTCTACTTCGAAGACTACGAGGAACTTGTCCTCAACGAGGAGGTTTCAGACAATAAGTTTAGGTTACCGACTGACTGAATACTGCCCCATGACACATCCACCTGCGATCTAGAGAAGCGACCCACGCCTGTTTAGAGATGATAGCGGCCCAGCGTGACCTTTGACGCGTAGGGCGCGTCGGAAACGCGACCGCGGGCGGGATGACGATCGCCGGATCTTTGAAAAACGGGAAGTGAAGGCAGACCTTGAGCGTCACAACGACGACTCAACCGTGATGCGAACGCCAAAGAGCAGAGCTACGCCGCCGGTCGGAGCCTGAAGACCGG
>CAZSCC010000132.1:0-1809 GCA_964604905.1 uncultured Planctomycetales bacterium | reverse complement strand
TGCTGGCGGCGTGGCTGCCGACGACGGTGTTTCCGTTGGCAAGGCGCTGTGAACCGCACGGATCCTTGAAGAGCCCGTTGACCTCTTCGTTCGTGATTTTCCAGACGATCTCGCCCTTGGGGTTCATTTCAGCCACCTTGTTCCCGTGCGTCAGGGAGACCAGCGTGTTGCCGTTGTCGAGCCGGATCGCATCGTACGGATAGTTCGACTGTTCCATACGCCAGACGATCTCCCCCCCGGTCTTCCCCGAAGGCTTCACCTCGATCACCTGGTTGTAATTCGTGTTCGCGATCAGGACGTTGCCGTTCTCCAGTTTCCTCGCGCTCCAGGAGTATTGCGTGTTGTTCGCATAGCTCCACAGTTCGCGTCCGCCCCGGTCGAACTCGCGGATGCCGTTCTGGTCGCAGATGAGGATGTTGCCCACCGACATCCGCGCGTGCTGCACGAAGCCGACCGAGTGGATGTGGCGCTTCTCGATCTCGGCCGTGCCGAAGAGGTGCGAGAAGAAGCGGATCCGGTCGGGGGAAACCCCCTGGATCACGCCCACCAGCTTGTCCCCGTTCTTGAGGAGGACTTTCGAGAACCACCCCGGCGCCAGGTCCGGCGCCGCCTCCTCGCGATGGAGATAGACGTGGCGGACCGCCGAGCGGTCGTACTCCCGGTCTTCCTCGACGCCTACCGGGGCCTCCTCGTTCTCCTTCTTCACGGGGACGACGTGGAACTGGACCTTTTCACCGATCGCGAGAAGCTTCCCGTAGTCGGCGACGAGGGTCTGGACGGGCTTCTCCTTCCCCTCCTCCTTCCTCTCCACCACGCGGATCAGGACGTCCTTCTTCTCGTCCTTGATCTCGGGCAGCGTCCCGCCGAGCGGGGCCAGCAGGACGGACTTGATGTCCGAACGGCGGATGCGGTACGAGCCGGAGATCGAGTCGATCGACGCGTGCTTCCCGTCGAACGACTTGAGCTGCCCTGTGACGGAGCCTCCGTGATAGAGCCGGAGCTGCTGCGCCTGCGGATCAGGTTGCACGGGCTCCCCCGCCCCGAACTGCAGACGGGCGACCTCCTCGACGGCCACCCGTACGGTCCGGCCGGAGTCCTTCAGGCGGACCTGAAAGGCGCCGGAGGTGTCGATCGCCACGATCATGCCGCAGATCTCGCTGCGGTCGGCCAGGAGGATGCGGTCGATGCCCTCTTCGGCGGGCTTGAGGGCCGTCTTCGGAGGTTCCTGCGGCGCGGCCAGGACCAATGCGGCCATGGCGGCCAGGATCTTCATCATCGCCACTATACCATTGGACGCCCCGCAGGGCCTGGTCATTTGAGAAAATCGAGGCTTCCGTAACGTTGCAAATAGGGCGGGCGACCCCTAGAATGCCCGAGTCCGGTTGAGCGGGAGAACACCATGGCGCACGTCCTCATCAACGACGGAACCTCCCAGCGGGAGGTCGAGCTCTCGGATCCGATCACCATCGCGGGACGCTCCTCGGAGAACAAGATCCACATCGAGGATAAGCAGGCTTCGCGCAAACACTGCCAGATCGAGAAGGCCGAGCACGGGTTCAAGCTGGTGGACCTGGAGAGCCGGAACGGAACGCGCGTGAACGACCGGGTGGTCAACCAGGCGCTCCTCCGGCCCGGGGACCGGATCACGATCGGAAAGCACACGATCACCTTCGTCGACCCGGCCTTCAAGGAGCCGCCCGCCGACGTGGCCGCGCGGTTCGCTCCGCCTCCCCCGTCCGCCCCCGTGCCGATGGCGCCGGCGCCGGTCGTCTCGCCCGCCCCCTCCGCGGCGGCCGATCCCGAGCCCCG
>CAZSCC010000131.1:0-9868 GCA_964604905.1 uncultured Planctomycetales bacterium | reverse complement strand
TTCCACCTCTGGAACGTGAAGCGGATCCGGCCGTCCGAGCTGGGGCCGTTCGACTACACCGGGATCGTGCGCTCGAAGCATCTGTGGTTCTGCGAAGGCGTGACGAGCTATTTCGGCGACCGCTCGCTCGCGCGCTGCGGGATCTGGTCGGAGGACGCCTATCTCGCGCACTTGGCGGTGGAGATCAACACGCTCCAGAACAACCCCGACCGCCGGGTGACGCCCATCGAGATGGCGTCGGAGAAGGTCTGGGACCGGAAGGACTTCCCCCAGGTGGACTACTACAACAAGGGCGAGCTCCTGGGGCTCCTGATCGATCTGAGGATCCGGACGGCGACGGGCGGGCGGAAGGGGCTGGACGACGTGATGCGCCACCTCTACGACGTCTACGTGGAGCGGCCCTCGAAGAACGGCGGCGGGGCCATCGGGGTCGGCTTTCCCGGCGACGGCGTCCTCCGGGCGCTGAACGAGATCTCGGGAGGCGACTGGCGTGAGTTCTACGCCCGGTACATCAGCGGCGTGGAGGAGCTTCCCTACGAGAATGTGATGAGCGCCGCGGGTCTGAAGATCGATCTCGCGGTCGCGAAGGTGCCCGACCTCGGGGGCGCGGACCTGCGGGGGACGTTCGTCGTGCTCGTCCCGCCCGGGAGCGCGGCGGAGAAGGCGGGCCTCAAGCCGGCCGACCGGGTGACGGCGCTCAACGGCGCCGAGATCACGCGCACGAACGTGCGGGAGGAGCTGGCGAAGGTGCCTCTGGGCGACGAGGCGAAGGTGAAGCTGCTCCGGGGGACGGAGACGCTGGAGATCGTCGTGAAGGTGGGGGCGCACGAGCAGACCGTCTGCCGCCTCCGCCGGGCCGAGTCGCCGACCGATCTCCAGAAAAAGGTGCTCGAGAGCTGGCTGGTCCGCCCGTCGGACTATTGAGCCCCCCCGCGAATTCGTGGAGACAGATTCAACACGAAGTCACAAAGGACACGAAAGAGTCCAGAGAATGACTTCGTGAGCTTCGTGCCTTTGTGTTGAGATCTTAGGGCGACCGTTTACCCGGTGAACATGGCCACTTCCATCGAATTCATCCAGGGCGACATCACGAAGGTTGCCGTGGACGCGATTGTCAACGCGGCAAACAGTGCTCTGGCCGGCGGCGGGGGGGTGGACGGGGCGATCCACCGGGCCGGAGGGCCCTCCATCCTGGAGGAGTGCCGGAGGATCGGCGGCTGTCCCACCGGCTCGGCCGTGGCGACGGCGGCCGGGAAGCTGCCCGCGAAGTGGGTCTTCCACGCGGTCGGCCCGCGCTACTCCGGGAAGGAGATGGACGTCGAGCAGCTGGCGAGCTGCCATCTGGAGAGCCTCGACCTGGCGGTGGAGAAGGAGTGCCGCTCGATCTCCTTCTGCGCGATCTCGACGGGCGTCTACGGCTATCCGGTCCGGGAGGCGTCCGTGATCGCGGTCGGGACGGTCCACGGCTGGCTGCTCAACAACCCCGAGCCGCTCGAGCGGGTCGTCTTCGTCCTCTTCGACGAGGGGACGCTGCAGGCCTACCGCAGCGCCCACGAGGCGCGGCTGAGGTCGAGAGGGTCTTCGAAACCCTGACGAGACGAAAGCCGCGGAGGCACGGGGACGCAGAGCAGACCTTCGGTCAGGAAGACTCTTCCCGCTCGGCCTGGTACTCCTCCCGGGCCCGGGAGAAGTCGGTGTCCTCGTCGCACCCGAGCATTTCGTAGGCGCTCTTCAGACGGGCCCGGAGCGTCGCCTCCGGGATCGAGAGCTTCGCGGAGGCCTCGGCGTCCTTCTGGCCCTCGAAGTGGCGCGCGATGAGCACCGAGCGGAAGGCCGGGCGGAGCGCGCGGATGTCGTCGAGCGAGACCAGAGGAGGGACGCCGCCCTGGAGGGCGACCGTGGTCACGTGGCGGGCCAGCTCGCCGCGCAACCGCTCGTGGACCCGCTCGCACCGCGCGTGGACCGCTTCCATCGTCATCCCGAGCTTGGCGGCGACCTCGCGCCGGGTGAACCCCTTCCGATGAAGAAGGTCCAGGATCTGCTGGTCCTTCCGGGGCAACTCCTCCAGCATCCGCTCGAGGAGGTCCTTCATCTCGCGCCGGACCGCCAGCGTCCGCGCGCCGCGGGCGGCCGGGTCCACCGCGTCGGTGATGTGCCCGAGGCCGCGGCGGGACCTCCGGAAGTACATGTTCCGGGAGATGCCCAGGACCCAATGGGTGAACCGGTCGGGCCGCTTGCCCTTCTTCACGGTCTCCATGGCGGCGACCATCGCCTCGTGGGCGATCTCCTCGGCATCGCCCCGCCGGGCCCCGAGCGTGAAGAGGAACTCCCTGACCCGGAACAGATACCGGTCGTAAAGCTCCTCCGCCGCCCCCTCGCGTCCCGAGATCCACCGGTCGATCAGCTTTTCCATTCTTCCGCCCTCCACCCCGAAGTGCCGGAGGGGCCCGAAAACTCGACAGGGAAAATGAACTATTTCAGAAAATAAGTAAAGCATCGGAACCGGCTGGGAGAAAGGGGATTGCGGGGCGACCGAGCCCGCTTCTCACCACAAAGGCACAAAGAACACCAAGAAGATTTTCTGTCCGGAGGAGAGAACGAGTCTTCTTTGTGGGCTTTGTGCCTTTGGGGTGGGATCCATGCCCGTGTTTCAAGTCGGACTTAGTCGGGTTCCTGCTGGGTCGCGCAGTGGAGGGTGCCCAGGCCCCAGACGAAATCGACGCCGTGGATGCCGACGACCTCGCGGCCGGGGAAGCAGTCGGCGATGAGGCCCAGCGCGTGGCGGTCGGCCGGGTCGTTGAACGTGGGGACGATCACGACGCCGTTGGCGATGTAGAAGTTGGCGTAGCTCGCCGGGAGGCGCGTCCCGTCGAAGACGATCGGCGCGGGCATCGGGAGGGGGATCACTTCCATCCGCGCGGCGCGGAGCCGCTCGCGGTTCTCGCGCAGGATCCGGTGGTTCTCGTCCTTCGGGTTCTTCTCGTCGCACAGCAGGACGCGCCCCGGCGCGACGAAGCGGGCGAGATCGTCGACGTGGCCGTGGGTGTCATCCCCCGCGATCCCCTTCCCGAGCCAGACCACCCGCTTCACGCCCAGGACGTCCGCGAAGACCTTCTCGATCCCCGCGCGTCCGAGGCCGGGGTTGCGCGCCTGGACGCCGGAGAGCAGGCACTCCTCGGTGCAGAGAAGCATCCCCTTGCCGTCGACATCGATCGCGCCCCCCTCCATCACGATCTCGCGGCCGTCGGCGATCACGCGGTACTCGGGGACGCGGAGCGCTCGAGCGATGCGGCCGGCGACCAAGTCGTCCTTCTTGTGGTCGGCGTACTTGGCCCAGCCGTTGAACTTCCAGCGGGTCGCGATCCTCCGGCCCGACGGATCGCGCACGAAGATCGCTCCCGAGTCGCGCGTCCAGACGCGGTCGGTCGGGATCGCGTGGAAGTCGACCTTCTTGAGGTTCACGCCGACCTTCTTGAGCAGGTCTTTCGCCTGCCGCTCCATCGCCCCGCCTTCGACGCAGATGCGGACGCGCTCGTTCCGGGAGAGGACGCGGACGATCTCGCCGTAGGCCCAGGGGATCGGGGCGAACTTGCCGGGCCAGTCGGAGCGCTGGTGGGGCCAGGCGATCCAGGTGGCGCGGTGAGAGGCCCACTCGGCGGGCATGAGGTAGCCGCGCTGGGCGGGAGGCGTGTTCGGTTCGAGGGGGGTTCCCATCGCTTCAGGAGTTGGAAGTCGGAAGTTCGAAGCTTGAACGGCCTTCGAACTACAAGCTTCTCACTTCTTCTCCAGGTGTCGCTCCATGATCGGGGCGTAGGCGTCGACGCGGCGGTCGCGGAGGAAGGGCCAGTGGCGCCGGGCGGTCTCGATCGTTCCCGGGTCGACCTCGGCGACGAGGACCTCCTCCTTCCCGCGGGCGGCCTGGGCGCTGATGCGGCCGTACGGGTCGCAGACGAACGACGCGCCGAAGAACTCGATCCCGCCGCCCTTCGCGCCCTCGTGGCCCACGCGGTTGACGGCGGCGACGTAGACGCCGTTGGCGATCGCGTGCGAGCGCTGCATCGTCTGCCAGGCGGAGGTCTGCGATTCGCCCCACTCCTTCTTCTCGCCGGGGTGCCAGCCGATCGCGGTCGGGTAGAAGAGGACGACGGCGCCCTGGAGCGCGGTCAGGCGCGCGGCCTCGGGGTACCACTGGTCCCAGCAGACGAGCGTCCCCACGCGGCCGAAGCGGGTGTCGAAGGCCTTGAAGCCCAGGTCGCCCGGCGTGAAGTAGAACTTCTCGTAGTAGAGAGGGTCGTCGGGGATGTGCATCTTGCGGTAGACCCCGGCGAGCGCGCCGTCGGCGTCGAGCACGACCGCCGTGTTGTGGTAGAGCCCGAGCGCGCGCCGTTCGAAGACAGAGCCGACGATCGCGACTTTCAATTTACGGGCGAGCGCGCCCAGCGCCTTCGTGGTCGGGCCGGGCACGGGCTCGGCGAGTTCGAACTGGGCGTGGTCCTCGCTCTGGCAGAAGTAGAGGGTGCGGAACAGCTCGGGGAGGCAGACCACCTGCGCGCCGCGGCGGGCCGCGGCGACGATGCCTTTCTCCGCGGCCTCGAGGTTGCGCTTCGCGTCGGGGCTGCAGCGCATCTGGACGAGGCCGATCTTGAAGGGGGCCGCGGTCATCGGGGGGAAGATATCGGATGTGGGGGGGAAGGGCAACGAAATAGCGGCCGAACGTGTTACATTGCGGGCGAGTCGACGAACCCATTCATGGGTGGGGCTGGGGGCAGGTTCCCCTTGCTCTGCGGGATGGGCGGGACTACACTGTCCTCTGGGTCAAGGGGCACCGTTCAGGGGGCGGAGAACCTAGTTGGGGAGGCTCGCCATGCACGGTCACATCTCGTGGGTTCGCGTCTCGGTCCTTCTCCTTCTTACCTTGGCGCTTCCGATCCGCGCGCAGCAGGACGACACGGCCAAGAAGGCGATCGAGGAATTCGTCGCCAAGATGAAGGACTCCAAGACGATCCAGGAGAAGGCGCTCGCGATCCAGATGTTCGGCGAGCTCCAGCCGAAGGACAAGAGCATGGTCGCTCCGGTGGCGCGGTACCTGGCGCCCGGCCCGACCGACATCAACTACATCCTCCCGGTCATGGCCGCCGAGGCGTTGAGCAAGTATCGGGGTATGGCGAACGCGTCGCAGGCGATGATGGGCGTCCTCCCCGCCTACAAGAAGATCCCGTACGTCTACAACAAGATCCTTCTCGCGATCGGGAAGGTCGGGCACGAGTCGGCGTTCGTGCTTTTCGACGAGGCGCTCAGGGGCAAGGACGCGAACGCGGCGGTCGCCGCGATCGAGTCGATCAGCGAGATGCCCCCGGGGATCGCGATCGACAAGCTCTTCTCGGAGGCCGAGCGGGTGATGAAGGCCATGGAGAAGGTCTCCGCCGAGGCGAAGCCCTTCTACGACAAGCTCCTCCCCGAGATTCTCAAGGCGATCAAGAAGGTCTGCGGTCAGCCGTACCCGACGCTCGCCGAGCTCCAGCTGTGGTACAAGAAGCGCGGTCAGGCGTGGAGGGAGGAGGCGACGGCCAAGGAGAAGGAGAAGGCATCGAAGCCCACCGAGGGGTTCAAGCCGGGAATTCCCCCGCCGCTGCTGGTCGAATTCCTCTTCAAGGAGAACGGCGGCGACAGTCCCGCCAACTCGGGGACCTCCTGCGGCTATTTCCCGACGGGGAGCATCACGAAGGGCAAGCCCGGGTGGAGCACGGCCGTCCCTACGAACGGCGGGCCGAGCTCGCTTGACTGGGGCGCGGCGCCGACGCCCGGCGCGGTGGACATGGGCGGCGGGCCCGGGGTCGAGCACCTCAAGGGCCTGAAGTCCTTCACCATCACCGGATGGGTCAACTGCAAGACGGACAAGGAGGCGCCCGGCGACAAGCTGGTCCCCGCGGGGAACCGGCTGGTCTCGTGGCTCAACCACGGGAAGGACGGCGTGGAGCTCGTCCATCGCGCCAACGGCAGCCTGCAGATCGGCATCAACCAATGGGCCGACGCGTCGGTCGCGACGAGCGATCCCGCGCAGGTCCCCATCGTGGAGGTGAACCCCAAGGATGCCGCGGCGGCGGATCGGGCGAACTGGCGCTTCTTCGCGGTGACCTACAACTCGGGCACCAACGCGGGGCACGTGAAATTCTACTTCGGCACGATGAACGCCGATCCCAAGCTCAACCGCGCGGTCGATTGCGACCGCGGCTCGGTCGGGCCGAAGATCGGCCCGACCCTCACGATCGGGAACCTGAACACGGTCAGCCGGCCGATGGCCCCGGAGCGCTGCTCCTTCCGCGGGGTCATCGACGAGTTCAAGATCTTCGGCAGCACGCTCGACGGCTCGGGCGCGCTGGAGCTCCCCGAGCTGATCAAGGTGCAGAACCGCACCGCGCCGACTCCGTAGGGCTACGGGCTCCGTCCGGTCAGATCCCGGAGAAACTCCGTCAACGCCCTTCCTCCGGCGTAACCCATTAGGGAGGATCCAAAGGGCTACCCATTTCCAGGGGAGGCGGGTAACCTTCGAGGGTCCTATGGCTGCCTCGGAGGATCGCTGATGACCCTGCTGCTCGCCCTGCTCTGCACTGCGTCCCAGGACGTCCCCGTCGTGACCGACGACCGCCTCGTCCTCGAGATGGTCGCCCAGCATCCGGACCTGAACACGCCGACCGGGATGACGGTCGACGCGAAGGGACGCGTCTGGGCGATCGAGTCCAACACCCACTTCCCGCCCAAGAACTACAAGGGTCGGACGACCGACCGGATCCTCGTCTTCGAGGACTACAGCGGCGACGGTCGCGCGCGGAAGGTCACGACGTTCGCCGACGGCTTCAAGTACGGGATGGGGATCATCCACGGGAAGGACGGCACGGTCTACTTCGCGACGCGATGGGAGGTGTACGCCCTCGAGGACAAGGGCGGCGTCTGCGGCGAGCGGAAGGGGATCGTCAAGCTCGAGACGAAGGGGAACTATCCTCACAACGGCCTCTCGGGCTTCGCGTGGGATGCGGCGGGGCTGCTGTACTTCGGGTTGGGCGAGAACCTGGGGGCCGACTACAAGGTGATCGGCTCGGACGGGACGACGCTGGCGGGCGGCGGCGAGGGAGGGAACATCTACCGCTGCCGCGCCGACGGCTCGAAGCTCGAGCAGGTCGCGACCGGCTTCTGGAACCCGTTCCATCTCTGCTTCGACGTCTACGACCGGCTCTTCGTGGTGGACAACGATCCCGACTCGCGTCCGCCGTGCCGGCTGCTCCACATCATCCGGGGGGGCGACTACGGCTACAAGTTCCGGAACGGCCGGAAGGGGCTCCATCCGTTCACGGCGTGGAACGGCGAGCTGCCGGGGACGCTGCCCATGGTCGCGGGGACGGGCGAGGCGCCGTCGGGGATCGTGGCGTACGAGGCGGACGCGTTCCCGCCGGAGTATCGGGGGACGATCCTGGGCACGTCGTGGGGCGACCACCTGATCCAGCGGTACAAGCTCGTCCCGAAGGGCGCGTCGTTCATCTCGACGGCGGAGACGATCGTGAAGGGGGGCGACAATTTCCGGCCGGTGGGGATCGGCCTGGCGCCGGACGGCTCGATCTTCTTCACCGACTGGGTGGACAAGTCGTACGAGCTGCACGGGAAGGGGCGGGTGTGGCGGCTGCGGGCGAAGGTGCCCGGGACGAAGCCGGTCGCGACTGGGGCGCCGAAGGACACGGCCGAGCTCAAGCTGGTGAAGGCGGTGCTGGGGGCGAAGGACCAGGTGCAGCTGGAGACATTGCCCACGCTGAGCGAGCTCCTGAAGTCGCCCGATCCCTTCATCGTCTCGGCGGCGATCGAGGCGATGAGCCGGTTGGAAAAAGTTGCGGGGCTCGTCACGTCGGTCGATCCCAAGCTCCGGCTGGGCGCGCTCCTCGTGCTGCGCCGCAAGGGGGACCGTTCGGCGGTGGCGAGGTTTTTGGAGGACGCGGACCCGGCGGTCCGTCGCGCGGCGATCCAGTGGGTGGGAGAGGACAAGCTGGGAGAGCACGCGGAGGCGATGGCGAAGGCGGCGTCGCGGCCGCCCCTGACGCGCGAGATCTTCGAGGCGTTCCTGGCCTCGAGCGATCTCCTGGCGGGGCGGTCGCCCGCGCAGGTCGACCAGGTGGGGAGCGATCTCCTGCTCGCGAAGGTGCTGGACGACGAGCGGCAGCCCGCGGCGTTCCGGGCGATGGCGCTCCGGATGCTGCGGAAGGACCACCCGTCGGCCTCGCTGGCGCGGCTCGCGAACCTCTTCGACAGCGGCGACGCGGCGCTGCGGTTGGAGGCGACGCGCTCGCTGGTCGCCCACCCCTCCGAGCCCGCGCAGGCGATCCTCCGCCGGGCGGCCGCCGATCCGGCCCTCCGGTGGGAGGCGATCGCCGGCCTCTCCCACTCGGCCGCCTCGGCCGAGTCGCGCAAGATCCTGCTCGCCGCCGAGCCCTCGCTCGAGGTGGTCCGTTCCCTGGCCGGCGGTCTCGACCAGCCCGAGGTGAAGGTCCGGCTCCAGGAGCTCGCCGCGAAGGGCGGCGATCTGGGAGAGAAGGCGGCGCTGGTCCTCACGCCGCGGGCGCAGGACCCCGACTGGGCCAAGGCGGTGGAGGAGCCCGGCGACGCGGCGGCGGGCGAGCGGCTGTATTTCCACCCGAAGGGCCCGCAGTGTTTCATGTGCCACCGGGTGAACGGGCGGGGGGGCGCGGTGGGGCCGGACCTGTCGAACATCGGGAATACGCTCGACCGGGCGAAGCTCATGCAGTCGATCCTCGAGCCGAGCAAGGAGATCGCCCCGATGTTCGTCTACTGGAAGATCCGGACGAAGAGCGACGACGTGGTGGACGGCCGCCTCCTGCAGGAGGACCCGTCGCCGCCGGGGTTTGTGATCCTGATCAACGCCCAGGGGGTGCAGACCAAGGTGATGAACAAGGACATCGACGAGCGGATGGCCTCGCCTCTGTCGATTATGCCCGAAAAGCTGGCCGCTACCCTGACCCGCAAGGAGTTCCGCGACCTGATCGCCTTCCTGGGGGGACTGAAGTGAGCTCCAACGAAACAGACGGTGCGTTTCGTTGCGTTCGCAACGAAACGCACCGTCTGTTTCGTTGGACGAGTGGGGCAATGTGCCCCACTTGGCAGGCAACAAAACAGACCGTCCGTTTCGTTGCCTTCGCAACGAAACGGACGGTCTGTTTTATTGCGATCGCGGCGCTGGCGCTTCTGACGGCCTGCTCCTCCATCACCCTCTCGACCGACTTCGAGGGAGGGAGCCTGGGGAGGGTGGAGCGGCGGGGGGAGACGGAGTTCCTCTGCCACCTGGCCGGGCAGGCCGACCACGAAGGCCGGAACCGGCAGATCACCTGGTACGCGTTCCGGATCGACGGGGCTAAGGGACGAGAGGTGACCGTCACCCTGACCGATCTTCGGGGCGAATACGATTACAAGCCGGCCGGGATCGCCATCAACGGCGACGCGCCCCCGGTCGTCAGCTCAGACGGGATCACCTGGCGCCACCTCCCCTCCATGGCCTTCGACAAGGAGAAGGAACAGGCCACCTTGAAGGTGACCCCCGACTCCGGCTCCCTCTGGGTCGCCCACATCGAGCTCTATACGCCGCCGCGGCTCGACCGCCTCCTAGCCGAAATCCGTGGCCATCCGGCGCTCAAGGACGAGGTCATCGGCAAGAGCGTCGAGGGCCGCGACCTCCATCTCCTGACGATCGCCGACCCGGCCGCGGGCGCCGGCGACCGGCCCGTCGTCTGGCTCATGTGCCGCCAGCACGCGTGGGAGAGCGGGACGTCATTCGTCGGCGAGGGGGCGATCCGCTTCCTCCTCTCCGACGAGG
>CAZSCC010000130.1:0-1783 GCA_964604905.1 uncultured Planctomycetales bacterium | reverse complement strand
TTGCTTGAACCCTACCGATTGGCCGATTATATGCGGGAGCTTGCTACGAGTTTTCACAAATTCTATTCGTTTCACCGTGTTGTGACTGAGGATCAGGAATTGACGCAGGCCCGGCTTCTTTTAACGGAAGCAACGCGAATTACGTTGCGGAACGGTCTTGAGCTTTTGGGGATTTCTCAGCCCGAATCGATGTAAGACGAGTGAACAAGAACCCTTTTGTTATTTTTCTTGTGGGACCCACGGGCGTTGGGAAATCCGCAGTTGCCATGGAACTCGCAAAAAGACTTCGGGGTGAAATCATTTCCGCCGACTCCATGCAGGTTTATCAGAAGATGGATATTGGTACCGGAAAGCCTTCGAAGTTGGACCTGCTAAAAATTCCGCATCATGTCATCAGCCTCATTCCGCGGTCCAGGAATTTCTCTGTCTTCCAGTATCGAAGCCGTGCAATCCGAAAAATACGAGAGGTTCTCAAGCGGGGATGTGTTCCCCTTGTTGTGGGGGGCAGTGGATTGTATGTGCGTTCCTTGTTGGAAGGTTTATCGGAACAGCCTCAAGGTAATCTCGCAATCCGCCTTAAGCTTGAAAGAGAAATTAAAGAGAAGGGGCTTTTAGTTCTTTACGAACGTTTGTGTGAGATCGACCCTCCCATGGCTTCCAAAATCAAACCACAGGACGCAAGGCGGATTATCCGGGCGCTTGAAAGGATTGAACTGTCGGCAAAAAAACCTTCAGAGGGTATTCATCAAAAGAAGTCGCTTTCGGAGCTGGGGTTTAACCCGGTTGTTTTTGGAATTATAAGGGAGCGGCCAGAGCTTTACCGGCGGATTGAAGCACGCGTAGATCAGATGTTCCGGCGAGGGTGGGTCGCTGAGGTGAAGGAAGTAACCCAAGGAAGAATCTCTAAAACAGCAGCCCAGGCTCTTGGATACAGGGAGATTCGAAATGCGCTTATAGAGTCCGAGAATAAAGCGTTAGCTCCGGAGGGCCTTGAAGATGTTAAGTCGCTTATTAAGCGAAATACCCGCCGGTTTGCAAAGCGCCAAATCACGTGGTTCAAAAGAGAAAAAGGTATTCAGTGGATCTTCTGGGAGTCGCACGAATCCATTAAACAAGTTTGCAATAAAATTCTAGCCGTGAGTCCTTTTTATCCGCCTACGCAGAAAACCCCGGCCTTGGCCGGGGATGAATGCGTAAAAGTCTTCTGCTTCGGCGAGATGTCGCCCTTGCGCTTCTGCGTAGGACGGACCTCGCCGAAGCCTGCAGGGCGAAGGCGGGTTCAAGGAACCACGGGCTTGCCCGCGGGGCTCCATGCCGCGTGATCGTGCGTATCTGGTGATTGCTCAAACTCGAGGCAAACCGCGTGACTTCCTCGCTGAAAGTGCAGAGGAAATGAAGGAGCTCACCGAATCGGCAGGGGGTGCTGTTGTGGGTATAAGCTACGCTCCTTTGCCGCACCCCAGCCCAAGCCATTTTATCCGTGAAGGGAAATTGTCCGACGTTCGCACGCAGGCAAACCAGCTCGGAGGGAATCTGCTTATTTTTAATGCGGATCTATCACCGGGGCAGGCCAGAAACATTGAAGCGTTTACCGGACTGCGTGTTGTGGATCGAACGGGACTTATTCTTGATATATTTTCCCGCCGGGCTCAATCCAAAGAAGGGAGAATGCAAGTCGAGCTTGCGCAGCTTAATTATCTTTTGCCCCGGCTTGTGGGGCAGGGTGTGATTATGTCACGGCTTGGCGGCGGAATTGGTACGCGGGGTCCGGGTGAACAAAAGC
>CAZSCC010000129.1:0-16532 GCA_964604905.1 uncultured Planctomycetales bacterium | reverse complement strand
CAGGATCGTGCCCAGGATGCGCGGGAGGTAGGGGCGGGCCCGCTGGACGAACCGCCACGAGACGGACCAGACGGGGTTGCGGGCGGGAGCGGTCTCTCCGCTCATCGAGCGTACTGCTCCAGCTGCTTCCGGTAGGCCTCGAAGCGCTGCTGCGTCTCGGCGAACGTGTCGCCGCCGAACTTGCCGAGGAAGGCGCGGGCGACCTCGAACGCGACCACCGCCTGTCCGATCACGCTCGCCGCCGGGACGACGCAGACGTCGCTCCGCTCGTACAGCGCCTGGGACTGCTCCTTCGAGACGAGGTCGACCGTCTGCATGGGTTTCCGCAGGGTCGAGATCGGCTTGCACGCGGCGCGGACGACGACGGGCTGCCCGTTGGTCATGCCGCCCTCGATGCCGCCCGCGTTGTTGCGCGAGCGGGCGATCTTCCCGTCGCCGGCGACGACGATCTCGTCGTGCATCTGAGAGCCTGCGCGGCGTGCGGCGTCGAAGCCGAGGCCGACCTCGACGGCCTTGACGGTCTGGACCGACATGAGGGCGCGCGCGAGGGCGCCGTCGAGCTTGTCCTCCCACCCGGCGTGGCTGCCCAGACCGGGAGGCGCGCCGAAGACGCGGACCTCGAAGATCCCGCCCAGCGTGTCGCCGGCGGTCTTGACCTCGTCGACCTTGGCCTTGAGGCGTTCGTCGAGCTGCTTGTCGAGGGTGTAGAATATCGACTCCTCGCGAACGCGGACGATCTGGGCCGGGTCGTCGAGGCGGGTGTCGCTCGCAATGCCGCCGATCTCGACCACGTAACCGAGCACGCGGATGCCGAAGTTCGCGAGGAAGGTGTTGGCGAACGCGCCGGCCGCGACGCGCGCGGCGGTCTCGCGGGCGCTGGAGCGCTCGGCCACGTCGCGGGCGTCCTGGGTGCCGAACTTCATGGCGCCGGCCAGGTCGGCATGGCCCGGCCGGGGCCGGGTGATCGGGTTCAGGTCCTCCGTATTCTGGACCCGGTTCATGATCTGGAGGGTGACGATGCTGCCCAGGGTGTGCCCCTTCCGGATCCCGGTAATGACCTCAGCCTGGTCGGCCTCGAGCTTCATGCGCGCCCCGCGCCCGTAGCCCCCCATCCTCCTGAGGAGCTCGGCGTTGACCCCCTCCAGGTCGACGGGCGTCCCGTAGGGCAGCCCCTCGATGGAGGCGACGAGGCATTTCCCGTGCGACTCCCCGGCGGTCGTGTAGCGCAGCATATGAAGAGGGCCATTATAGGATCGCCCGGCGAAGGGGTCAATTCGAGGCCGTGGCGCAAACGTGCGAGGCAGATTTACGCCACCCCGGTGGCGTAAATCTGCCTCGCACGTTTGCGCCACCCGAGTTCCAGCACCCAGGAATCAGCTTTCCTAGGACTATCCTGTAGAATGAGGTGTCTATCGCATGGGGAGGTTTGAACCCCTGAGATTCAGGTTGGAGCAAGGGAGAGAACCCCGATGAGACTGCTGCTGATCGCCCTCCTCGCAGCCCCGCAGGCGGCCGACGAGAAGCCCCTCAAGATCGTCGCCGTCCTCCAGGACTCGCCGATCCATTACCAGGCCCAGCTGCTCGGCGACCTCGACCGCCCGGTCGGCGAGGGCGTCAAGCTCAAGACCCTCTTCATGCCCGCCGCGGTGAACGACAAGGGCGCCCTCGAGCTCGACGCCCGCAACGACGGCAAGACCCGCACGCTCACCGGCAAGCGCGAGATCGTCTCCGTCACCGTGCAGGGCGAGGCGGACAAGCCCAAGTCGGCCACCCTCAAGCTGGAGTTCCACAAGCGCGAGGACGGCACGTGGGTGTACCGAAACCTCACGATCCTCCGCGTGATGATCGGGGCCGAGCAGTTCGTCATCGTCGACGCCAACGGCAACGGCGCCTACAACGACCCGCGCGCCGACGGGATGACGTGGGAGGGCCAGACCTGGCTCTTCCCCCTCCCGAGCGAGGCCGAGCGGTGGTGCTCGGCGACCCTGGAGTTCAGCGGCCTCACGATGGCCTTCCTGGGAGAGGAGGCGCAGGTGAGGGGCAAGCCGCTCTCGACGACCGTCCCCGCGGCCCTCCCGGTCCTCAAAGGCGTGAACGAGGAACGGGTCGAGATCGGCCTCACCCCGCGGCCCGAAGACGTCCAACTCTCGGCCGACCTCCAGAAGCACTGCAAGTACATGGCGATGAACAGCACCCTGACCCACCCCGAGACCCCCGGCCGGCCCGGCTACTCCAAGGAAGGCCACGAGGCGGGGATGCGCAGCATCCTCAGCATGGGCACCCCGGCCGAGCGGGTCGCCGCGGGCATGGTGGGCACGTACTTCCACCGGCAGGACGTGATCCGCCCCGAGACGACGGCCTTCGGCGTGGGCTACGAGGGGAACTACGGCGGGATCGACGGCCGCTCGAACATGGCCAAGGCCCCGGCGCACTACTGGCCGGTCCTCTGCCCCGTCCCCGGCCAGACCGGCGTGGGCACCCAGTACGGGAAGGAATCCCCCGACGCCTGCCCGGGAGACACCGCCTCGGGCTACCCGATCACGGTCTACTTCGGGACCTCGCAGCTCAAGCTGGTGTCGTACACGCTCAAGGAAGTCGGCCCGGTCGCCGCGCAGCCCGGCCCCGCCCGGCCCGTCCCCGCCGCCGTCCCTTCCATCGACTGCTACCTCTACGACCCCAAGCAGGGGGCCAACGCCGAGTTCTCGGGCTACCAGCACTGCGTCTGCATCATCGCCAAGGACCCGCTCAAGGCGAACCTGGAGTACGAGGTCTCGCTCCAGGTCGAGGTGGGGGGAAAGCCCTGGTCGAAGACCTGGCGCTTCTCGACGAACGCGGGCGCCGCCGGCCGCTTCTCCCGCCGGACTCCGTAACAAAAAAACCGTTTTTTTTGTTACGCGTCCCCCACGGGAGTGATGAACCCGCCCCCCAGGGGCTCGTCGGTCTTCGTCAGCCGCAGCGCCTCGCTCACCACCTTCGTAAGCTGCTGCTTCGAGAAGGGCTTGGCCAGGAAGCCGTAGAGGCCGTAGAAGAAGTCCTTCGGCGTATGGAGGATGATCGCCTTCGCCGTCAGCATGATCACCGGGACGTCGCGCGTGACGTCGTCCTTCTTGAGGGTATCGCACACCGTGTAGCCGTCCATCCCGGGCATCATGATGTCCAGCAGGATCAGGTCGATCCCTCCCGCCTTCGCCACCTTGATCCCCTCGACCGGGTCGGAGACCGCTTTCACCGTGTAGCCTTCGTGCTCCAGGAAGTACTTGATGATGTCCAGGATCTTCTTCGAGTCGTCGATCGCCAGGATGGTGTGTGTCATGTCGGTCCGCTCAATCGGCTCGTCGTTGCATCAGCCACGCCAGCCCTATGAAGAGCAAGGCGAGCGCCGCCGCCCACCCCGCCAGCCCGTTCCGCGCGACCTCGCGGCCCGCCTGCGCCGCCGGGTCCCAGTCGAGCGCCCGGGTCATCCCCGCCGTATCCGACTCCCGGGCATCGAGCAGGTTCGCCTCGATCCGCCGCTCCCCTTCCGCCGTCCGCAGGACGTATTCGCCCCGCGTGTACGCCAGGAACTGCCCGGCCGGCGAGAGGCTCCAGAGCGCGCCCACCGGGGCGCGCGTCACCTCTCCCGGAACCCGGTGGGGCCGGCCGGTCCGCACGACTGCGAAGCCGCCCGCCCCTTTCCCCGCAAAGTCTACCACGTTTTGCCAGAAGATGGGGAACGACGGCGTCGAAGCCCATCCTTTGGGATCCAGGTCGATGCAAAGGTGCAGCACCCCGTCTTTCAGGACGCCCACGCGCTTTCCGTCGGCCACGAGGAGCGCCTCGCCCTGACGCGCCTCCGGCGGCAACTCGCCGACCGCTCCCAACTCTCCCGTCCGCACCCCTTCCAGGAGCGGATGGCGCAGCGGGTCCCAGGCTGCGGGCCTGGAGCGCCCCTCGGGAGAATGGAGCCAGACCGAGAACGGGGCCTTCGCGGGGCGCTCATCCACGCCGACGCTCAGAAGGAGATCGCCGCCTATCACGACCCTCGGCACCGCCCCGAGCGCCCGCTGGAGGAGAGGCATCGGCGTCCCGCCCACCGCGACCCCCACCCGCTCCGCCCCGAGCCGCGTCGCCCGGACCGCGTTGTCCATCGGGAACGGGTCGGCGACGTCGATCTCGACCCGGACCTCCGCCGACTTGCTGAAGTCCCCCTTCTTGAACCAGACGCCAGGCAGGGTCGCCGTCTCTTCGACCTTCTGCCCCCCCCACTCCATCCGTACGGTCGCGCGTCTCGAAGCCCCGGCGTTCGCGATCCGGACGAAGACCTCGCCGTCCGTGGCGCTGAACTCGACGATCCCGGCGTTCACCGCCTCGCTCCCGAACAGGACCGAATGGGCCCCCGTCACCGGACGGTCGGAGAGCACGATCACGTGCTCGGCCTCCTGTCGCGCCGCGGCGATCAGCGGCTCCAGGTCGACGCGGGCGTCGATCCCGCGCACCTCGTCGATGGACTTGAGCCGGGCCGGCGCGGGCACCGCCGCATAGAGGCTCAGGACGTCGCCCGCCAGCGGGCCGCCCTTCAGCCGCCGGGCCTCCGCCTTCGCCTTCTCGAGCCGCCCCCCCGCCTGCATCCGGGCCGAGGTGTCGAAGACGAATGCGACCTTCCTCGGCTTGGGCTTCGAGGTGGAGAAGAACGGCCCCGCGAGCGCGCCGACCGCGGCGGCGATCGCCAGCGCCTGGAAGAGGAGCTCGACGCGCCATTTGGGGCGGCGGAGCGCCCGCATCGGCGGGTTGCGCTCGGGGATCTTCTTCCAGAGAAGGACGCTCGGGACGACCGTCTTCGCGGCCGCCTGGCGCCAGAGGCTGAAGATCACCAGCAGCAGGAGCGACGAGAGCGCCCAGAGGGCCGCGGGGGTCTCGAAGCTCATTCGAGCACCCCCGCCTCGCGCAGGTAGATGCGGACCACGTCCTCGACGGGCGACGCGCTGGAGCAGCGCAGGTAGTTGATGTCCCGATCGAAGCACCAGCGCTTCCACGCGGCGCAGTGGTCGGCCAGGAACTTCCGGTACTCGGCCCGCTCCGGGTCGCCCACGAACCGGACGCAGGTCTCCCCCGTCTCGGCGTCGACCAGCTTGAGTTTCCCCTCCACGGCCGGCTCCAGTTCCCCCGGCGAAAGGACGTGGATCACGGCCGTCTCGGTCTGGACGCGGAGGAGCGCCTGTCGCATCGAGTCGTCCCAGAGGTCGGAGACCACGATCGCGAGTCCCCGCCCGACGGTCGGAATCGTGAAGGGAGCGCCAAGCGTGAGCTCCTCGAGATCGCGGAGGGAGACGGTGGGCGCCTCGCGGCCCGCCACGAGCGCCAGCGCGGCGCCCAGGCGGCGGGCGAAGTCAAACTTCGGCTCCATCGAGCGGGAAGAGTCGACGAAGAGACGCACGGGAAGCGCCTCCTCGCGGGCGAATTCCTTGATGTAGAGCTGGCCGAGCCGGCCGTACAGGTTCCAGTCGATGGAGCGGAATTCATCCCCCTGTGAATAGGAGCGGTGGGAGACGAACTCCGAGGAGCCGCCGCGGCGCTTCGTCAGCCGCTCGCCCTCGCGGCGCCCCGCGATGGAGCGCCGGACGGCGAAGCGCAGCGCCTCGAGGGTCCGGAGGAAGGCCTCGTCGAAAAGCACGGCTACGCCCGCGATCTCACCACTTCTATATCGGCTCGAATCTGCGTTTTCAGGGCCTCGACGCCGTCGAACTTCCTCTCGTCGCGGATCCGCTCCAGGAACCGGACCTCCAGGACGCGGCCGTAGAGGTCGCCGCCCGCGTACCCCAGCAGGTGGGCCTCGAGGGCCTCGGCCCCCTCCGTCTTGAACGTGGGGCGCGTTCCGATGTTCACCACCGCGCGATACGCGCGGCCGTCGAGCGGCACCTCCGCGCCGTAGACGCCCGCGGGGGGCCGGACCGCGTGATGCAGCTCGAGGTTGGCCGTCGGGAATCCCAGCTTCTCCCCCCGCCGGTCGCCGCGCACCACCGTGCCGATCACCGAGGGGGGCCGGCCGAGGAGGTACCTCGCGTCGTCGAGGCTCCCGGCGAAGACCGCCTCCCGAATCAGCGAGCTCGAGACGGGCTTACCGTCGAAGAACTCGGGCTCCTCGTGGCGGACCTCGATGCCGAGCCGGGCGAGATCGTCCGCGCCGCCCGAACGGTCGCGGCCGAAGCGCGAGTCGTGGCCGAGCACCACCCCGGAGGCCCCCAGCCGATCCGCCACGAGATCCCGCACGAAGCGCTCCGCGGGGGTCTTCGAGAATTCGAGCGTGAAATTGAGGACCAGGCAGAAGTCGACGCCCCGTCCGCCGATCAGGCGGAGCCGCTCGGCGAGCGGCGACAGGAGGGGGACGGGCTTGCCGTGGAGGACCTCGGCCGGATGACGGTCGAAGGTGGCGACGACGGAGGAGACGCCCTTCTCCCGGGCCCAGGAGAGGACTGAGGTGAGGACCTTCTGGTGGCCGCGGTGGACCCCGTCGAAGACGCCCCAGGTGACGATCGGAGTCCGGATGCGGGGATCGGGGATCGATTCGAGCCCGGACAGGATCTGCATCAGTACCTTCCTCGGTCCTCAGTCCTCGGTCGCGGGCCTTAGGGAGAAAGCGGCGGACGGGGGCGGCGGCAAAGGGACCGGGGGCCGGGAGTTCACTTGGCGGACTTGACGCGCCGGGCGCGGGGACGGGGCGGGATCTCGTTCTCGTAGTCCTCTTCCATCTCCTTGAGCAGCGGCGCCCACTGCTTGCGGTCGGCGGGGGTCATTTTGTCGAGGATGAGGATCCCGTCGAGGTGGTCGATCTCGTGCTGGAAGAGCTTGGCCTCGAGCCCCTCCGCGCTGCGATCGACCGTGTTCCCCTCCAGGTCCCGGTAGCGCACGTCCAGGATTTCGGCGCGCTGGATGACGGCGTACATCCCGGGGAGCGAGAGGCAGCCCTCTTCCTCCTTGAGGTCGCCGGAGCGGCCGACGATCTCGGGATTGATGAAGACCTGCTCGAACTCCTTCTTTTCACGATCGCCGCTCAGGTTGGCGACGACGAGGCGGCAGTTCAGGGCGACCTGCGGGCCGGCGAGGCCGATGCCGCGGGCCTGGTACATGACCTCGAACATGAGCGGGATCGCGGCCTTGAGGTCGGCGTCGGGCCTCGCGACGGGGTCGGAGATCCGTCGCAGCCGCGGGTCCGGATAGTAGACGAGCTTCAGCTCCATCGTGGCCCATTGTATATCGGGCTGTATGAATTGACAACTCCACCCCCGCAGGGCTAGGATGAGGCTCATCGGCACCGGGTAAAGGGCGGATCACCATGCCAGACACGGCACAACTGCACAAGAGAGCGGAAGAGTCCTTCAACAAGCGGCAGTACGATTACGCGCGGGACCTTTACCTGCAGATCCTGCTCCTGGACCCCGACGACACCCATGCGAGGCAGGCCCTCAAGGTCACGATCATCAAGAAGTTCCAGGAGCAGGGCGCCACCGGAAAGATCCGCATCATGGCCATGAAGGGGCAGTTCGAAATCCAGCTGAAGACCACCAAGGACGTCGCGAAGAAGGTCGATCTTTGCCAAAACTACCTCAACTCCGACCCGACGAACTCCAAGGTCCGCACCCTCCTGGCGGAGGCGCTCCTCGCCCAGGGCCACTCGAACGGAGCGGCGGCCGAGTCGGAGATGGCCATGCGGGATGATCCACACAACGTCATCGCGGCGAAAGTGCTGGTCAGCGCCTACATCGGCGTGAACAAGCTCACGGAGGCGCAGGGAATCCTCGAGCGGATCTCCTCGCTCGTCAAAGAGGACCGCGACCTTGAGCGACTCCAGCGCGACCTCGCGGCCCGCCAGACGATGAAGCAGGGTTTCGAGGACCAGACGGGGAAGTCGGCCGACTACCGGAACGTCATCAAGGACTCCTCCAAGGCGGCCGACCTGGAGTCCGACAAGCGTCTGATCCAGACCGACGCGGCCCTCACGAAGAAGGTTGATGAGCTCCAGGCCGAGCTGGCCGAGAACCCCACCGACTCCCGCATCCCCAAACGGATCGGCGACCTCTACTTCGAGATCAAGAAGGACTACACGGCGGCGGGCGACTGGTACAAGAAGGCGTCCCAGCTCTCCCCGCAGGACTCGGTCCTCCGCGACAAGGTCGACGACTGCTCTCTCCGGCTCTTCGACATCCAGGTCGACAACGCCCAGAAGAGGAACGATCCGAAGCTCAACGAATACAAGCTCGCCCGCCTCAAACTAAGGATCCAGAGCTTCGAGCGACGCGTGCAGGACCGCCCGACCGACATGACCCTGCGTTACGAGTTGGGGGTGTGCTACTACGCCGGCTCGCTGGTCGACAAGGCGATCGGGGAGTTCCAGCAGGCGGTCAAGGACCCCAAGAGGAAGGCGGAATCCCACCTCTTCCTGGGGAAGGCCTTCCAGAAGAAGAAGATGTACGACATGGCCGATAAGCAGTACTCGATGTCGATCGAAGGCGTCCTCTCCCAGGACAGGCGCCTGGACATCCTCTACAACCGCGCCATCTGCAACAAGGAGGCCGGGAAGAAGGACCAGGCGGTCGAACTGGGCAAGCAGATCATGGAGATCGACATCGGCTACAAGGACATCTCCGCCCTCGTCGACGAGTGGTCGAAGTAGCCGAGTCCTCGGTCCGCAGTCCCCAGTCAGCAGTCAGCAGTCCCGATCGCGGCGTCCAATAGGGCAGGATGATCCTGCTCGTCGTCGCTCTCCTGGGCTTCCAGGAGGACTCCGGCCGAAAGGCCCGCGCCCTCGTGGAGAAGCTCCGCTCCGACAGCGTGGAGCTGCGCGCGGAGGCGGAGCAGGCGCTCGACGCCCTCGGGGACGCCGCCCTTCCCGCCCTGCGCGAGGCGTTCCGGGATGCCGATCCCGACGTCGCCTTCCGCGCCCGCCGCCTCTTCCACCTGATCCCCGCGCGCCGTCGGTTCACCCCGGGGCTCCGGCGCGCCGTCCCAGACCTCGAAGACCGATTGTCCGGCGGCGATCCCCGCGCGTGGACGCGGCTGCTGATCGACGCCGTCCCGGGCGACTTCGGCAAGGGCTTCAGGGATCTCGAGCGGCTCCCGGGACTCGCGGCCTCGGACCTCGGCGCGATCGTCCCTCCGGCCCTCGCCCACGCCAAGGAAGTGGATGAGAAGCTGGAGGCATGGCGGGCGGCGGATACGGGGTGGGCCGCGGGCGCTCCCGCCGAGCAACTCGTGGCCGCGCTGGTGGAGACGCACCCCACAGTTCGGGAGCTCGCGGTGTGGACGCTGGGGCGGAGGGCGATCCGCTCGGCGATCCCTGCGATCCAACCGCTCCTCGCCGACCCGGATCCCGAAGTCAGGACCAGGGCCTTTTGGGGCCTTCTCGAGCTGCGCGCCCCGGTGGACCTCCCGGCGATGAGACGCCTCCTGGACGACGATCCCTCGAAGGATGCCCTCGAACACCTCGTCCATCGGAGGGTGCGCGAGGCCGTGCCCGAGATCTTGGCGCGGCTCCGGGACCCGCGCGGATGCGTGAGGCTCGGATACCTCAAGGCCCTGGGCGAGCTCGCGGACAGGGGCCTGGCTGCCGACCTGGAGCCGCTCCTCCTGGACGAGGACCCCGAGGTCCGGCGTGCGGCGGCCTCGGCCCTGGGCACGATGGGCGCGAAGGAGGCCGCGGGACCGATCCGAGAACTCCTCCAGGACGGCGATCGGGAGGTGCGCCAGACGGCGGCCCGGGTCTTGGGCGATCTTGGATCCAAGGAGAGCGTCCCCGCACTCCTGCTCTGCCTGGAGGATCACGAGAGCTGGGTCGTCTACGAAGCCCTCCGCTCCTTGGCTCGGCTTGGGGCGCGCGAGGCCGGCCCGCAGATCGTCCTCCTCCTTCGGGCCGGGAGATCCGTTCGGACGGCCGCCGAGGCCGCGGGCGACCTGCGGGTCCAGGAAGCCGAGCCGGAACTCCGGCGGCTCCTCGACTCGAACGAATCGGATCGCAAGTGGGTCGCGGGGTACTCGCTCGCCCAGCTCGCGCTGGCGCGAGGCCCGGAGGCGGCGCGGAGGCTCCTTTGCGAAAGCTCCGAGCAGCTCCTCCTCTGCGCCCTGGCATGCTACGAGGAGAGGAAGCCCGCCGGCCTGCGGGACGAGATCGTCCGCTTGCTGGGCGATCCGCGTGAACTCGTACGGCGCGCAGCGCTCCAGGCGCTCCCTGCCTGGGACGCGGCCGGGGCGCGGCCGCATCTGCTTAAGGCCCTCGCTGACCCGGAAGGAGGCGTACGCCGGGCGGCCTTGCAAGCGCTGCTGCCGCTGGCGGAGGAGGAGCACATCCCCGCGGTGCTCAAGCTCCTGGGTGATCCATCGGAGGACATCCGGGTCGCGGCGGCGTCGTGGCTCTGCACGAGAGGCCGGCGCGAGGGAGTGCCGGTCCTGCTGGCCCGCGGAGCCTTCCAAGCGCTCAACGCCCTCCGCCGGAGGGAACTCTGGGAAAGGCTGCGTCGCCTCGCCGCGCCGAAGGAGATCGGATCCCTCACGGCCGTCGCGCTCACGGCCGGGCTGCCCCTGGTCTGGCCGGAAGGGGAGCCCCGGGCGCCCAACAAGAGAATCCTGGATATGAGGGAGACCACGGGGAACTTGATCGAGGCCCTTGAAAACGCACACGGGCCCCATCAGGCCGCCGTCCTGGAGGCGGATCGGATCGTCCTCCTCCCGCCCTGGAAGGCCAAGGAGTTCTGGGAGCGGTGGTGGGCCGAGGAGGCCCGGAAGTAGCGCGCGGGGACTTTTGGCTTGACTCCACCGGGGGGTTTGGCTATCTTCCCCACTCTCATTTTGAGGAGGAATCTGGGTGGCTCATACAATCAGCGGGCTTCGGCAGTGGAAGCAGAGCGAGACCCGCCGCGCGCGGAACCACGCCGTCAAGGCGGAGCTGCGCACCCAGATGAAGAAGGTCCTCCTGGCGGTCGCGAAGAAGGACCCCGCCGGCTCAAAGGCGGCCCTCTCCGTGGCCTACAAGCTGCTCGACCGCGCGGTCGGCAAGGGCGTGATCCACAAGAACAACGCCTCGCGACACAAGTCGCGCCTCTCCGCCCGCGTCAACGCGGTACCCGCCGCCGCCAAGTAGCGAGCGCCTCCAGCGCGCGGCCCACCCTCCCCGCCACCGTCCGGGTCCGCAATCCTTCCGTCGACCGGGGCGCCAGCGCCTCCCGCACGAACCTTGCCTTCGCCCGGAACCCCCGGGCCATCGAGAGGAATCCCAGCGCCGAGAGGCCGTTCCACCGCCTCCGGCGGGCCCAGCCGAGAAAGGCCCGCCCTTCCCATCCCGGCGCAGGGACGGGCACCCGCCCCAGCGCGGCCGACTCCGCCTCCATGAGGTCCCGGAGGAGGACGCGCGCGTAGTGCACGGCGCGCTCGAGACCCCAGCGGCTCGCCGTCTCGGCCACGAGGCCCGGGTCGGCGCCGCGCCCCGCGAGTTCGATGTCGGTCAGGAGGATCAGCTCGCTGAACGAGTGCTTGAGCGCGTGCTCGCAGAGCGTGACCACCAGGTGGTGGGGCGCCATCTCCTCGCCGCGCGAGGCCGCCCAGATCTCCTCCACGTCCACGCGATACATGAAGTGCGGAAGCGAGGCGTTCGAGACATGCCTGTGGAGATGCACGGGGAGGCCGTCGTCGCGGAGGTACTCGACGGCGTTCAGGGGCGACGCGCGCCGCAAGTCCCGCTCCGGCGCGTAGCCGAGCCCTCGGAGCGCTCCGTCCGCGGCGGACACGTCACGCGCGAGAAGGTCGATGTCCCCCATGTCGCGCAGGCCGGGCGAGGGATAGAGCCGGTGGGCGAGGTGGAGCCCCTTGAGCGGGATCGCCTCGACGCGCCCGCGGATCTCCTCCCACTGGTGGCGCGCGAGGAGCTGGCGGCCGAGGACGGTGCGCTCTTCCTCGCAGGAGAGCCCCAGGTTGCGGCACACGACGGCCAGCGTCCGCTCCCGGCGGCTGCGGTCGAGGATCCCCGGCACGAGGGGCGACGGAGGGGCCGCCCGGCGCCCGACCACCGAGAGCGCGCCCACCCAAGCGTCGACGCTCTTCACGGCTTTCTCCCCCGCTCGGCGAGGAGGGCCTGCAGCACTCGCTTCGTCTCCGGGTCGAGGCCGGCCGAGACGGAGGCCTCGCGAAGGATGACATCGATCTCGTCGGCGGTCGAGCGGCAGAGCGACCGGATCGCGTTCTGGCGGACGACCGGAACGGGATCGGAGAGCGCGAGGCGTCTGAGATCGGCGCGGACTTCGGCGTCCCCGACGAACCCGCCCAGTCCCAGCGCGGCGTGGGTCCGGACGTTGAGGGGTTGGTCCGCCGCCAGCGCCTGACGGAGGATCGGGGCCGCGCCGGGCTGTCCGTTCTCCCCGAGCGCCCGGCAGAGGTGGTAGCGCCCGTCAAAGGGCGCGGGGTCGAGCCAGGCGGCGCGGAGGATCTCGAACGTCGCCGCGTCGCGGTACTTCATGAGGGACTCCAAGGCCGCGATGCGGACCGCGGGATCCTCGACCGAATCGAGGACGAGCGCCGAGAGGAACCGCCGGGTCTCCTCGCCCGGATGGGCCGCGACGAGGTTTACGAAGTCCACGCGGAGCGAAACGTTCCCGTTCCGGTTGAGCGCGGCCTCCTCGAGGAAGTGGAGGAGCCGCGGGGAGGACTGACGGACGCGGGCGAGCGTCTCTTCGTACTCGACATCTCCCGCCCCGCCCATGGGGATCTGCCTCTGGAGGCGCATCCGCCGGAGTCGGTCCATGTCCTCGAAGCCGGCCTTCGCGGCGGGGTCCGAGCGGTCGACCGCCGGCGGATGGGCGGGGACGCGGGGGGCCGGCGACGGGAGGGCGGGGGGCGGCCGTCGGGAGAGGGTCACGGCGACACCGATCACGACGAGGCAGGCGATCAGGCTCAGGACGGGCGCACGTCGCCGCATCGACGGATGATACCAGAACGGATCGGGAAACAAATCCTCTCGCAGTTCCCCCTGGGTATTGGAGACCCCGGGGGAACTGCGTGAGAGGACTAAGGAGGGAATAGGGGATTGACGGAGTTAGGACAGGTCCCGGCCGCACGCGGGTCCATTCGGACGTTCCAGGTTCTCATGGTTCTCAATGCAGAGGAAGCAAACTCCGTGCCACGGGCCAAAAGGCCCCACCCCGCAACCCCCTGGGGCCCAGAGGGTTCCTTTGCGACAACGTATACATAATGGGCTATTCCCATAAACTATTCTCATCTTGCCAATCGGGTGACAAGGAATTGCATCCCCGGCCGGCCGGGCCTATAGTGGCCGGGATGGAGATCCGCGGCCGCGGGACGGGAACGAATCCGAAGAACCGCTTCTATCGCCGCGCGGTCGAGCTCGATCCGGAGGCGGCCGACCCCGAGGAGCCCCTCCCCCGCACCCAGTTCCTGAAGGACGCGGCCCGGACGATCATCGCGACCCACGACAGCCCGGACGTCGGTTTCGAGGCGAGCGTGAACCCCTACCGCGGCTGCGAACACGGCTGCGTCTACTGCTACGCGCGTCCGTTTCACGAGTTCCTGGGCTTCTCAGCGGGGCTCGACTTCGAGACGAAGATCCTCGTGAAGGAGGATGCGCCGGAACTGCTGCGGAAGGAGCTGGCGTCGACCCGGTGGCGGCCCCGGACGCTCGCGATGAGCGGCGTGACCGACCCCTACCAGCCCGTCGAACGCCGGCTTGGCCTGACGCGCCGCTGCCTCGAGGTGCTGGCCGAGTTCCGGAACCCGGTGGCGGTCGTCACGAAGAACCACCTCGTGACGCGCGACGCGGACGTGCTGGCCGGCCTGGCCTCCCACCGGGCCGCGGCGGTGGTGGTCTCGCTGACCACGCTCGACCGGGAGCTCGCGCGGAAAATGGAGCCGCGCACGTCGACGCCGGCCCGGCGGCTGGCGGCGATCGAGGCGCTCGCGGAGGCGGGCGTCCCGGTCGGGGTCAACGTCGCGCCGGTCATCCCCGGCCTCACCGACCACGAGATCCCGGCGATCCTGAAGGCGGCGGCGCGGGCGGGGGCGACGTTCGCGGGTCACGTCCTGGTCCGTCTTCCCCACGCCGTGAAGGAGCTCTTCGAGGCATGGCTCGAGCAGCATTTTCCCGACCGGAAGGAGAAGGTCCTCCACCGGATCCGGGAAGTCCGCGACGGCGCGCTCAACGACCCGAAGTTCGGGTCACGGATGGAGGGGAGCGGCGCCTACGCCGAGCAGATCCACGCCCTGTTCCGGCTCGGGTGCCGGAAGGCCGGGATCTCCGGGGGCCACCCGGAACTCTCGACCGCCGCGTTCCGCCGCCCGCCGGGGCCGCAGCTCATGCTGTTCGAGTGATCCCGTACCGCTTGAGCTTCCGGTAGAGCGTGCTCCGGTCGATCTTGAGCACGGCCGCGACGCGGGCGGTGTCGTTCGAATGCTCCTTCATGAGCCGGCGGATCGCCTCCGCCTCCATCTCCTCGATCGACTGTCCCGGGGTGATGGGAGCGTCGCCCAGCACGGCGGGCGGAAGGTCGTCGCGCTCGATCCGCGCCCCGCGGCCCAGGGTGCAGGCGTGCTCGAGGGCGTGCTCCAGTTCGCGCACGTTGCCGGGCCAGGCGTAGCGCTGGAGGACGTGGAGGGCGTCGCGGGCGAGCGTCTTCCCGCCCCCCTTCCGCTCGAGGAAGCAGGCGGCCAGGAGGGGGATGTCGTCCTTCCGCTCCCGCAGCGGCGGGACGCGGATCGCGACGACGTTCAGTCGGTAGTAGAGGTCGCGGCGGAAGCGTCCCTTCGCCGCCATCTCCTCCAGCGGTCGGTTCGTCGCCGCGACGAAGCGGACGTCGACCTTCCGGTAGGCCGTCGCCCCCACGGCGCGGATCTCCTTCTCCTCGATCGCGCGAAGGAGCGCGGGCTGGAGCTCGAGGGGGATCTCGCCCACCTCGTCGAGGAAGACGGTCCCGCCGGAGGCCACATCGAAAAGCCCGGCCTTCCGGTCGGTGGCCCCCGTGAACGCCCCCTTTTCGTGGCCGAAGAGCTCGCTCTCGAGGAGCTGGCCGTGCATCGCGCCGCAGTCGATGGGGACGAACGGGCCGTCCCGGCGCGAGCCGTCGTAGTGGATCGCCCGGGCGATCAGCTCCTTCCCGGAGCCGCTCTCGCCCAGGATGAGGACGTTGCAGTCCTGCAGGCGGACGCGGTCGACCAGCTCGTGGCAGCGGTCCATGGCGGGGGCGCGGCCCACGAGGTTGCGCGCGCGGTAGCGGTCCTGCAATTCCTGCTTGAGGCGTTCGTTTTCCCGCCGAAGACCGGTGACGCGGCGGAGCCGTTCCAGGATAAGGAGCACCTGGTCGAGCTTGAAGGGCTTGGAAACGAAGTCGGAGGCGCCCAGCTTCATCGCCTGGACCGCCGACTCGATCGAGCCGTGGGCGGTCACCATGACGACCTCGAGGTTGGGACGCTCCCGCTTGACCTCCTCCAGGAGCCGCATCCCCCCGATCCCGGGCATCTGGAGGTCGACGAAGGCGATATCGAAGGCCCGGGTCTTCAGGATCTCAAGAGCTTCCTCCGCCCTCCCCGCCTCCTCGACATCCACCTCTCCCCGTTCGGCGATCACCCCCGTGAAGACTTTGCGGATGCCGGGGTCGTCATCCACCACCAGCACCCTCGGCCTCTCACTTCCGCTCACACAGCTATATACCACCCCCTATTCGCATTTTGCAAATCCCCAACGAAACAGACGGTGCGTTTCGTTGCCGGCGCAACGAAACGCACCGTCTGCTTTGTTGGAGGCGCAACAAAACGGACGGTCTGTTTCATTGCGCTTTGGAGCGGATGAGAGTGGCTTCCTGGGAGGTCCAGGGGTTGATGCCGGTGTAGTCGCCGGTCAGCAGGTAGGCGGGGCCGGGACTGCCGGCGCCACCAGCCTTGAAATCGCAGCGGCGGCGCCGTAGACGCTCAGGCCAATCCCATAAATTGGCGTACGCCGCCAGCCGGTCGCACGGCCGCACAGGGAGGCCGTCCGGAGACCTCAGGAGCCGTTCATCCGCGGATCAGCAGCCCCTTCACCTCGAGGAGGGCGACGAACGCCCGCACGTCCGCCTCCGCCCGGGCGGGCTCCACGTCGAATTCGCCGCAGAGCGCATCGAGCAACTCCACCACGCTCCGGCTCTCGCCGAGCTCCCGCCACAGAAACGTCGCCACCTCGTCCAGCTCGTGCATCTCCTGGCGCGCCGGGACCACCACCACCGACTGCCCCTCTAGCTCCTGGAAGGGAAGCTTCACGTCCCGCCTCAACCGCGCCTCACCGCCCATACGCGCACCTCCCGAAGAGCGTCGACCGCCACCGCCCCCCCCCGCGTTTCCAGCAGCTCCCGCACCGGCAGACAAGCCTTTCAGCGCAAGCGCCTATACACCTAAGTAGAAACCATTAAGTATTTCGGAATGCTCTTCATTGCTGAGTCCGGCAGAATGATACACTTCCCTTCGGAGAGAAAGAGGGGGGAAGTACTTCATGCCGGCACCCGTATCGATCAGAGTCACCGGTTCTCAGCAAC
>CAZSCC010000128.1:0-18793 GCA_964604905.1 uncultured Planctomycetales bacterium | reverse complement strand
GCCCACTCGATGTGGGTGTAGACCGGCTGGCGCTCGTTGAGGGCGATGTTGCGGACGAGGACGCCGAGGGCCTGGGCGGCGCCGATGCGGCCACCGATGGGGAGGGCCTTGGCGAGCAGGCGGTCGAACCCGAGCCGATCGAGGATCGAGTTGACGAGCGGGAGGCCGGCAACTTTGCGGGATTCCAAGGCGAGCGACGATTCCACTTGACCCCCCTCTTAACTAGCCGTAGTATTACGGCTAGATGAAGCCGCGTCAAGGGAAAACCAGCAGCGCCGAGAAGGCGTACCGGGAGCTCAAGCACCGTATCCTGGCGCTGGGCTGGGCTCGCCCCGGAAGCGTGACCCGCAGATTCATGCCCTGCGGCCAGCCGACGTGCCGCTGCATGGGCAAGCCTCCCCAACTCCACGGACCCTACTACCAGTGGAGCCACAAGATCGCCGGGAAAACCGTGTCCCTCAGGCTGACGGAGGATCAGGCGCGTATCGCGATGGAGTGGGCAGAGAACTACAAGCTGCTCAAAAAGCTGCTACGCCGCATGGAGCAGATCGCCCTTCGCGAAACAGACCGTACCCTTGGTTCGATATCGTGATCCCGATCTGCGGAAAGTAGGTCGTCTGGGTGACGACGAAGGCCTTTGCGGTCGCCTCGATCGACATCGCGTACCTGGCCCGGTGCCAGAGGATGGCCAGGCGCTGCCACGGCTCAAACCGCGGGCGACGGAACGGATCAAGCCGCTCGAGGCGGGCGCGGAGGAGCACGTTCTCCGCTCGGATCTTCTCCAGTCGCTCGTGGAGGACCGCGGTCTCGCCCGCCAGCGGCCGCTTGAGCGACGCGACCTTGAGGGCGAGCGCGCGGCCGATCCAGCCGGCAATGAGGAAGAGAGCGCGATTCATGCAAGGATCTCCGAAGGGACGAGCGTCATCCTATCGCGCAAGAGGGGGCCGGAAGGCATCAGCGAAACCAGGAGAAGGGCGCGAGGCGTGACTGTTAACGGCGGTGGTCCCCTGGGGGGTCTGGAGGCCCGGTTACACCCCTCTCGCAAGGGCCTGAACGACGGGGGGTTCGCCTGGAGGAGGCCCGCGGAGAGCTGGTCCCATGGGCCGCCCGACGGGGCGGTCTCCCGAGGGTTGAGGGCCGGCCGGTGGTCCTTTCTGGAACGCCAGTGGTCCCTTTTCCGAAAAAACGTCGGTGGTCCTCTTTCGAGTCGGCGGACGGTGGGAACCATGAGTGTCGAAGCTTTACGGTAGCGGGCGGCGACGACGCTCTCGAGGCGTGCGGCGCTCATTCTACCTGGGAGGCGCACCTCAAGGTGCAAACTGATGACTCCGCCGAAACGAACGACAATGGATTCTGCTCACAGAGGAAATTCGCGTGCGCTGACCCTGTCCCATTCTCTTTACGTTGACGCTGTTGGACGAGGCGCGTAGGCTTTCCGAATGGCCAAGGTCGGCCGGAACGATCCCTGTCCGTGCGGCTCCGGCAAGAAGTACAAGAAGTGCTGCCAGGAGCGGGAGAAACCCCAGGAGCTTTCCAAGCCTTCCCCCGCATCCTCGAACGACATGGAGGCGAGGGGGTGGGTGACCCACACGGGTTCTCATATCCCCTATGTGTCGGACGACTATCTAAGGGCGAAACCGGATTCCCCGATCACGCGGATGGAGCTTCTTGCGCGTGAGGCCGAGGAGCAAGAGTCTCGAGGCCATGCGGGAAAGGCGTACGAGCTCTACCGGAAGGTTCTGGCCATGGCACCCGACGAGGAAATGAAACGTGCGGTCCTCCAGGATCTGGAGCTGCTCTGCATGAACAACTCCGCCGTCCTGGACCGGGGTGCGGAGGTCTCTCGGGAGTTGGAGGAACTCGCCGTGAGGATCGGAGACGCCCATGAAGCCTCCGAAGCGGCCGCGCAGAGGGCCGATTTTCTTGAGGAACTCGGCCGTGCCGAGGAGTCACTCGCCGAGTTCCGGCGAGGGCTTACCGCGTACCCGGAGAGCCCGTGGCTGAGGATCCACTATGCCCGATTCCTCGTGTCGCGGGGCGACGCGGGCGCGGCTCAAGGGGCGTACGAAGAGGCGCTTCGAGTGCCCGACGCCCATGACGCGCATGCGACGGCTCGGAGCGAGTTGGATGAAATCGCCGCGAACGCCCATCGGGAAAAGGGTCCGAGGCCCGGCCCAATCGCGGGGCGGTAGGAGGCCCCCGGCGGGCGAACACCGGGGCCGGAGCGCGTTTGCTATTCCCCAGTTCGGCTCGCGCGTGCCCACCGCCCCCCCCGGAGACCCGGCAAACAGACCCTCCTCGGCCCCCCGCAGACAAACGCGCCAAATCGACGCCTAACGCGTCCGGCACTCGGATGTCGCGGGGTGGGGTCTCGAACTCTCCACAACTCTCGCCAGGATTCGATTTGCCGCATCGGACGGACGAGGGACGAACTCCAGGTGGGGGGTAGACGGCCATTCCTAACTCCTTTCGTGCAGCTACGATTTGACCTCAGGCCCGCCCTTGCGTGGCCAAAATAATAAACCTATCCTCGAGTTCTCACGCTGCGCCAAGTAACGGCGCCACCAAATCCGGGAAGTAACGGTACAGGCAGAGTCTCCGCCAAAGCCCCGGCATTGGAAATAGGAATAGCAGTACGCTCCTGGTTTACAGGCATCTGCGAGGAGCGACCGTGCGAAGCGATATGGGCTGTCAATCGAGTCCTGCCGTCGTTATGCTGGTGGCGATCTGATTGATTCATGGAAGGGGGAATGCCATGTCGAGTACGAACCTCTCGAAGCCGTCGCAGACGTCTACGCTCCGTCGCCTGCGGTTCCTCGCTCAGGTGAAGGATGCCAAGGAAGTGGTATTGACCGGGGACTTCACGGACTGGGTGAAAGACAAGATCAAGCTGAATTCCATCGGTGACGGGGAGTGGGAGACGGTGCTCAAGCTCCCGCCGGGGGAGCATCAGTACAGGCTCCTCGTGGATGGCGAGTGGAAGGACCACTCCGAAGCCACGAAACGCGTGCCCAATCCGTTCGGCACGGAGAACTGCGTCCTTACCGTCCCCGAGAACTAGAAAACGGTATCCGGGTCCTCTCGGAAGCGGCGGGCAGGCGGAGCTCGAGAGGATCCGGATCTACCGCTTCGTGCGACCTTTACAGGCCTACCCGTAGGAGAGGCGGGTCTGAAATCGTTCTCATTGGAGGAAGGGATATGGCCAAGATCCTGATCATTTCCACTCACGGCTCGGAAAGTCCCACGCGGGCGACACTTCCGTGGCTCGTCGCCAAGGGCGCGATGGAAGGAGGGCACCAGCCCCAGATCATCCTTTCGGGCGATGCGGCGATCCTGGCAAACCGGACCGTCGCCGAGAGCATCACGGGCGTCGGGATTCCTCCGCTCAAGGAACTCGTCGCTTTCGCGATGGAGAAGAACATCCCGGTCTTCGTCTGAGGGCTCTGCGGCCGCGCCCGTGGGGTCGCGGAGAAGGATCTCGAGTGGCTCAAGTCGAAGTTCATCACTCCGAAGGATAACGCCCAAATGATCGCAGATTGCGACCGTACCGTGAGTTATTAGAGCTAACCCGGGAAGCAAAACACGAACGAGGAGCCCATGGAGGGAAACGACATGGCCAAGCTGACGCTTTACCACAAGAAAGGCTGAGGCGCCTGCGATAACGCGAAGGCGTGGCTTTCGCAGAACAAGGTTGACGTCGACGTGCGCGACATCCTGACCGATCCGCCCAGCCGCGAGGTCCTGGGACGGATCGCCAAAGCGACCAGCGGCGGCACGCGGGAGATGGTGACGACCCGGACGGACTCCGCCGAGTACCAGCAGCACATTGGGGGGAAGCAGCTCGGAGATGAGCAGCTGCTGGACCTCTTGGCGAACATCCCGAACCTGCTCCGGAAGCCCCTGCTCACGGACGGGACGCGCGCGCTGCAGGGGGTCGATGATCCCACCCTGCTCAAGTCGTTTGTCGAGGCCAAGGCATAGGCTCCTGAGAGGCCTCGATCCGGTTGCAATCAGGGCCCGGAACACGTCCTCGCGAATGATGGCGTGCTCCTTGGATCCGGCGATAGCCCCACGTGCGGGTCTGGCGCGCCACGCCCAGGAGCGCTGCCGCCGAAGACGTGATGGAGATCGAGCCGCGGTCGAACGGGCCGCTCAAGGTCTCCGGCACGTTCACGCTCAAGGACGCGAGCGGTCAGTCTTTTGATCTCTCCGGCAACACGGCCGTCCTTGTCTGCCGCTGCGGCCATAGCGCGAAAAAGCCCCTTTGCGACGGCAGCCATAAAGCCGCCGGCTTCCAAGCCCCCGGCGTTGAGCCGCCCCGCAAGCTTTGATCCACCGCCGCCGCGCCGCCCCCCTCCTCCAGCGGGGCGGGGCTACCCTCGGTCGCGGGCCAGCCGCTGACGCGGGCGAACTTCTTTTTCAATCGCCCCCCGACCTGAGCACCTCAGGCACCATGTCGCGGACTTGGTCGAACCGGAGGCCTAGTTTCGTCAGTACCTGAGCCGCGATGCTCTGGTTCTCCTTGAGGAGGCCGAGGAGGTAGTGCTCGGTCCCGACCACGTCGTGGCCGACTTGGCCGGCCGCCTCGACCGCGAGCTCGATGACGTGCTTGGCGCCGGGCGAGAAGGGAAGTTGTCCGAGCGTCACGGTCGGAGATGTAGAGGGCGTGATTAGCTTCTCGATTTCTTGCCTGATGCGCTTGAGGTCGACGCTGAGGTTATTAAGCACCTTAACGGCCGCGCCTCCGCCCTCCTGGATGATACCCAGGAGGATGTGCTCGGTGCCGATGACCTCGCTGTTGAGGCGCTGGGCCTCCTGTCGGGCTAGCCCAATGACCTTGCGGGCGCGTTCGGTCACCTTCTCGAACACTCTCCACCTCAAGCGATCTGTACTCGTAGTGTGACATACGCTGATCTCGACCCCGGTTGGGAAGTGCTTCTTCAACAAGCAGGCGCGTACCTTCAATCCAGTTTCTGCCTTCGTCGTGCGGACGTAGTTGAGCATCTTCTGATAGCTCGTCAGGGGTTGCCCAGCCCAGTTCCTGCTGACGAAGCTGAACAGCCGATGCTCGATCGGGTTCCACTTGGAAGCTCCCGGGGGACAAAGGGCGAAGTGCCGCCCCTGGGTCCTTCGCCCTGCGCAGCACGGGGGAGGGGTCTGTCGCACTGAGGGCCTCCATCTCTTTATAGTGTAAGGTCTCCGTGTTACTGAGCCCCTCCCGTCCTGTGCACTAAAGGTGGCTTTGGGGAAGGCCCCTATCCGGCATCGGCCGGGACGGCAGGCTCCCTGACCGTCCGCGGCCCCGCGGAGGACCCCGATGCGCAAGACCCTCGAGGTGCGTACGCGGGCCAGGCGGTTCAAGGCCAGGGAACTACCGCGCACCGAGGCCGGCCCTGTGCGAACGGTGGGCCGAGGTCACCCCGGACCCCTTCACCTTCGCCTGGCGACCTTGTGGAAGACTGACGGTGAGGTATCGGCCACCCCGTGGCTCATCTTTCTTGAAGGAACACGTCGATGAGGCCCTCTACTTTCTGGAGCTGCGCAGGAGTGCGTACCTTTGCGAGCAGCTTGGCTGAAATCCGCACGACCGCTTCGCGCTGCGACGCGGGCATGGCCGCCGGGACCAGGAAGAGTTCGCCCACCGGCGCCGCGAGCGCTCGGGCGATCCGGAAGAGCGTCCAAACGCTCGCCTCCTTGGTCCCGATCTCGATCGCGCCCATGTGCGTCCGCGAGATTCCGGCGACGCCCGCCAGGCGCTCCTGACTCCAGCCCCGTTGCTTCCGAAGATCCTTGATCTTCCGACCCAGGCCCTTGAGGACTGCCGGGAATGAGGACATGCTCGCGGGTTCCTCCCTTGCACGGAGAGTTCGATCGCCTCTGCGAACGCATGTCCGATTCTAGGTTCGTCCTGGGAAGGGTCTACCATCCGTTCCGGTACATTCTCGGATAGTTGTATTCCTACAGCCTACAAACAGCCTCTTCTGGCCCGAATACGATTCAATTTGTTATCTGGAGGAAGCGTAGATATACTGACGGACCCAGAAGAGGGGGCGCCGACTCTCGCACGGTCAAGACGGGTATCGGCTGGGGGCTACGGGAGGACTGCGCAGCAAGCGAAGACGCCGCCCTGCGTGCGACCGGGGTTCCGCCTGTTAGCCCTCAGCCGTCCCTATCGCATGACGGCGCCGCTTCGCTTGCGTTGAGACCGTAGGATACCTAGATCCCGCGCGACCGGGGGAGACTGAGACACGCCTGGCGTCATGGCGGTCCAAGCCGCTCCCACAGGGAGGAAGGCACTCGTGACCCCAGGCTCGGAGTCTAGCTCTAGGATCCTCGTCGTCGACGACGATCCGGTGATCCGCAAGCTCCTCACCGACCTGTTCACCCATGACGGCCACGAGGTCGACGCCGCTGAGAATGCCCAGACCGCGTTACAATTCCTCTTGAAGCATCGCTATTCTCTTATGACCACGGATCTTGAGATGTCTGGAACCTCGGGCCTCGAACTCATCCAAGAGCTTCGCGGACGGGGCCTGGTTCTGCCGATCCTCATCCTCTCCGGGGATAGCGAGAGCGTGCTTCGGGCCCCCGTCCAGGACCTCGGACGCGCCGAATGCATTCTCAAGCCTTTCGGCATTGACGCGGTTCGTGAAGCGGTCGCACGGCTGCTCACTCCGCTGAAGCCCACCCGTTCCAGGCGCCAAGAAACCAGCTAGTTGTTTCTCAGAGTTGGAAGGAACGCTTTTCTATGTTAGCCCCGCGTGGTTCAATTCCATTCAGGGTGCATCGTCCCGTTCGGACGGCCATCGCCGCGTGCCTGGAAGGCGTCGTCGTGGACTTTCATGATCGCGGCTTCGAGTTTACCCTCCTCGTACATGATCCCTTGGATCTCCACGAGTCTGGGTTCTTCCGCCCGTAGGGTCTTGGCTCCACACTTTGTCAGGGCATCCTCCAAAGCCCAACACGGCTCCGTGGCACCAACGCCTTCCGGGACCCCACAGATCCGGGAGGCCTCGGCGTCCCCGGGATCGTAGCCCTCGTCGAACTCGAAGAACTTCCTCGCCTCCAGCGCCGTCCGCGCGATCACGAACCAGTCTTCGTCATGGTCCGCGGTCTCGCACCAGTAGAGCGCCCAACGATCCTTGCGCATGGTTCCTCCTGAACGTACTTCAAAGATGAGTTTTCAGCAAGTTTCGCACTCCCTGGATCCCGGCCCGAACTTCCGGCCAGCGGGCAGTCCCGCGCCTGAAAAAGCCCCGCCTCGAGATCTCCTCGCGAAGCTTGGCCGCCTTTGCCGGTGAAGCTGCGCAGGCAAGGCCGGTCTTCTGCCGAGTCTCCTACCGCCACGACATAACAGAAGCCCTTTTTCATGCTGACTCCCACTTGCCGTTGGAAGGGAGCCGCCGGCGGGCGGACGCCGGCGACCGCATCCCTTTTCCCCGCTTCCTCATGAGTCCGGGAGGGCCCGCCTTCGGCCACTCCGCCGCCGCTCATGAGGGAAGCCATGGCACCCTTTAGAACGGAACTTCGTCCTCGGGCTCCTCTTCCTCGCTCTCCTCGAATTCCACGACGTCGGGCACGGGAACCGGCGAGCCCTGGGGCTCCTTCTCGGGCTCGGCCGACTTCGTCTTCGGCACGAGCCGCAGGAGGATGTGCGTGGGACCCTTCTCCGTGAGCTCCTTGAGCGCGACGAGCTTGATCCCAATCTCCTCCGCGACCAGGCGGAAGTCGACGACCGCGCCGCCCGCGCACCGGACCACGCCCAGGCGCTGGGGCTGGAGCCGGCCGACGTAGTAGTCCCCGTGCTTCCAGAGGGCGCCGATCTGGAGGTCCTTCGCCTCCTCTCCCTGGTCCGCCGGCGTGTAGAAGACGACCAGGTCCGGAGACTGGTCGTTCTTCTTCGTGTTCTCGACGATCCGGACTCGGATGCCCGGGATCATGCTGCCCACGTCGAGCTTGCCCCCGTAGTGGTACTTGTCAGGTTTTCCCGCCGTGGGGGTCTTCCAGGCGGACCCGACCCTGAGCGCGTGCTTCATCGTTCCTCCTTTTCGCGTTCCCGCCCGACAGGGGCGGGAGATGGATCTCTTTTTTCGTGAAGGGACAAGGGACGTCCGATCTCGCGGACGATGGAGATCGCGATCCCTCTCTTCCCGGCGATGCGCGACGTAAAGACGACCTCGAAGGACCGGGAGCCCTCGAGCAAATACCGTCCTGGCTTTCCGGCGAGCGGCAGGGCGCCCTGGACCTCCAGGATCTCAACCCCGGCGGCTGTGGGCTCGATCGCGAGCTCGTGGGTGAGGCCCGGCGGCGCCGTGATCCGCCCCAGGGCGGTCACCGCGAGGCCCACGGCCTGCCGGGTCTCCCCCCGGATCGTGATGGACACGTCGTGCTGGCATGCGGAGCGGAGCTGGACGGCGCCGTACTCCAGGCGCCTCGGCTCCTGGTAGACGGCTTCGTAGACGAGCGCATGCTCACCCGGAGGAATATCGCCGTCGCCGGCGTGGCCCGCGTCGACCGTCCCATAAGTCCGCTCAACCAGGCGCCAGCTCACCACGCGACGGTTCCGGGGTTCTTCGCCCACGGCCGGACGGGGGAAGGGCGGAGCCAGGGCGACGCAGCCCCCGAGGAGCAGCGCCACCACCGGGCCCGCGAAGAGTGCTTTCTTCACGGTCTCCTCCCTATTTCCCTTCCAGGCCGAAGTTCATGCTCGGACCCGAGGATCCTCCGGAGAGGGGCGGCTCGCAGCAGGCCTTTCCGCTTGCGGCGGCGGAGCCGGTAGCCGTGGAGAGCGCGCCGAAGCGCGGCAGTTGCCTGAGGACTTGGTCGCCCTTCTGGTTGGCCACTTCGCGGTAAGCCTCGGTCGCGCTTTTCGTGACCGCCTGGCGCTGGAGGGTTTCGGTCATCCGGAGGAGCTCGCGGTTCCATCCATCCTCGGCCTGCCGGAGCTGCCGAAGTTGGGCCATCTCCGACTGGAGATCCGCGAGCTGCCGCTCGACCAGTTGCACCGTCCCGCGGTCCGCCTGCGGATCTCTCCGGAGCGTGGCCAGCCATCGCTCGACGTGCGTCACCTCGAGCTCGACCTCGAAGAAGGCGGCTTCTGTCGCCATGTGCCAGAGGAAGAGGCCGTGCTGTGCGGGCGAGAGCGATGCGACCTGCCGCAGGTCCTGGGCGAGCATCTGCCTGGCCCCCTTGGGACCCAGTTTCTCCCGGACGTCGGCCGAGATCGTCCCGGTCGACGCCGCCTCGGCGAACGCCTGTTCCCACGCCGCGTACTTTTCCCGCCGCCGCTGCTCGAAGGCATCCGACACGGCGCTCGGGCGGAGCGTTCCCGAGGCTCCCCGGGTCGAGTAGGCCACGTCCGAGAGATAGTCCTTGGCGAGCTTCTGGTCCTGCGAACTCAGATTGAGCGCCCGCGTGAGTTCGTCGACGATGCGGATCTCGGAGACCTTGACGCCTCCAAATCCGCGCAGGGTGCTCGGGGTCTGGCAGGCGCGCTTGGCCTCGTCGACAGGCACCCCCTGGCGCTGTTTCTCGGCGAGGCAATCCTTGATCGCGCCCGCCTGGGCGCTCTGGAGGCCGGTGTCGATGCCTTGCTCGACCGACCGGCACCAGTCGTGATTCACCTTGAGCATGGCGTTTGCGTTCACGCGGTGGTGCTGGAAGACCTGGCACGCCGTGGGCGAAGCCTCGCAGAGAAGCGTGAGCGCGCTCCCCGTGATCTCCGAGAGGGCGTACTCGATGAGCCCTCTCGTGAACTCCGACCGGGCTTCCTTCCCGAAGAGGGATTTCAGGGAAGCATTCACGTCGAACTTTCCGCAGGCGAAGTCCATGTCGAGCGTGCCGCCCAGGCCGAGCTCCGCGGTGCCGGACGTCCTCCGAGTGAGCTCGGGGAGGAGCTCGCCCCCCATCCGGAGGTCGATCCGATCGCGCCCCCGGTACACCTCCATCTGGGCTGACGGTCCGCGACCGATCTCGGCGGACCGCTGGAAGAGATCCTGCGCGTGGGCAGGCGCGGATGCTGCAAGTGCCATGAGGACCGTGATCTGGACCACGAGCGTAAGAGTTCTCATTTCATTTCTCCCAATTTCAGAAGCAGGACTTCCTTCGGCGTGTAGCCGCGGGACACGTGGAGTCGGCCGTCCCCCCCGCGAACGACGAGGGTCGGGACGACCTTGATCTTGAGCGCTTCCCAGAGGGCTTTTTCCATGTCCGGCGTGAAGACGCGCACCTTGACGTCCGGGCGCTCCTTGGCGAGTTCCGCAAGGGCGGCATCCTCTCGCAGGCAGTGAGGGCAGTCGGACATCTTGAAATAGAGGATCTCCGGACCTCCGGACGGCAGTGCCGGCGGCACCTTCAGAGCGCCTCCGGGCGGCGCCTTCTCCGTCCCGGCGTCGGCGGCTTGAGGGGGACCTTCCGCTGTGGGCGGAGGGTCGGCCTTCTTCTCCAGGGGCCGCGCCTCTTCGACCAGGCGGCCCAGGACCTCCGAAGCCCTGGCGATCTTTTCCATCCGTGCTTTTTGCCATGCGAGGTAGGCGCGGCCGCTCTCCTCGCTTGGGGAATCGAGGAAGTCGAGGACCGGCTTCGGAGGCACGTAGACGGAGATCCGGCCGTCGGGCATCCGGATGGGCTCGGCCCAGATCGTCTCGCCGCCCGCGGGAGGCTGGGTGGATTTCGGGGGCTCCTCCCTGGCATCGCTCCAGAAGGCCACGCGCTTTCCGCGGAAGAACCGCGAGGCGCCGGCGGCTTCCTCCTGGGCCGAGGCGAAAGCCGCCTGGCCGAGGAGGAGAATGAGAGTCCACATTACCTGTCGCATCGCGAAAGCTCCTTCAGGTTCACTCCGAGACCGTAGGCGACGTGCGCCTTCCGGGGGATTCCCGCGCGGTCCCGCTCAAGACGGACGATGGCCGGGAGACGGTCGATACCCAGCGCACGGGCGGCCGCAAGGCCGTCGTCGTCCCAGACGCGCATCGAAAACTCCGGGCCGACCAGGGCGCGGAGTCCCTTCACGTTCTGGGCGAGCGCTTCCGTGGGCTTCTTGAGCAGTGCCGCGTCGTCGACGATAAAGACGGGGCGGATCCGGAGGCCGGGCTCGCTCCGGGCGAGGTCCTGGATCAGGGAGAGCGTCTTCGTGAAGTCGCCGTCACCGGGCGAGAAGAAGATCCAGAACTCCAGCATCGCCTCCGCGGGACCGGTCGCCCCGCGTTCCTGGGGGGCCATGCCAAGCGGCCCCGCAGAGAGCGCGGCACCTACGATGAGGGTCACGGTTCGGATCACAGGGTCGACCTCCTTCTTCGGGTCTGGAGCGATAAAGGCAAAGGCAAAGGCAAAACGGGCATGACGAATTCCTGCCCTCCCCCGAAGGGAAGGGCAGGGAGTCTTCACGCCCCGCGTGGCCGCGAGCTCGTGAAATAGGTCCGCTCGAGGTCTTTCCAGAACTTCCGGGCCTCTCGGCTCGGGAATCTGAAGACCCCATCTTTGACCCGGCCGGCGAAATTCAATCGCTCGGCCAGATCGGTCCAGAAGCGGTCCTCGTACGTCGTTTCGAGGCTCCGCTTCCGGGCCGGGACCTTCCAGGGCAGGGCGGCGCTGTTCCCCCTCGGGTCGGGCATGGCTCTCCTCCTTTCGCTCTAGACCCGATACCTCCAGGACCAGGACATCCGGATCCGGAAGCAGGGCGGACCCGTGCTCGCTCGCAAGGAGCGAATCTTGTAGGGGCACGCGCAGTCGCTTCCGGGTCGGGATGTCCTGGCCTGGACCGGTCAGGAGTCCGAGTAAGGAGGAGCCTGCCCTTCCCGAGGGGGGAGAAGGGAAGAGAAGGGAGAGTGCTAGTCTTCTTGCCAAAGAGCTCATGGTCACCCCCGTCCCCGAAGGAACGGAGGCCCAGGGGGCCGCCTCTAGGCGGCCTGGGTCGCGGGCGCGGGCGGGGCGTCAAGGGCGCCCTCGTTCGCGTGCTTCATCGCCTCCCTGTACTGCGCGAGCATGTGCTCCACCTCGGCGCGGCCTGGACCGGCGACCTCGAGGGCTTTCTCGAACATCGAAACCACCTCGCCCGCACGGGCAAACGACGGGTCGCTCTCGCGGAGCCGGCGGATGCCGCCCAGCCAGCGGTTGAGAAAGTTCGCACCGGAAGGCGAGCCTGCCGGAGGGCCCCCCGTGGGAACGGTCTTGCCTTGAGGTTCCTTCCGTGCGGGCGGCTCGGTCTTGCGGGCGGGCTTCGGGCCCGCTTTGCCGGTCGTCTCGGGGACGTAGCGCACGACGAGCGGACGGTTCCGCTGGAGGATCTCCGTCAGGCGGGCGCGGCGGGCGAGCTCGACCGTCACGGTCACGATCTCCTTCACCGCCTGGTCGATCCGGTCTCGGAAGGAGTCCCTCTCGGCGCCGGTCAGTCGGTCGCCCACGCGGTCTTCGGCCTTCTTCGAGTGGGTCCAGACCGCGTCCAGGAATCTCGCGATCTCCGCGATCTCCCGGATGAAGCTCCCATGACACACGATCGCGTGGATCAGGTGCCACTCGGTTTCCGGCAGCCACGAAAGGAGGCCCCGGAGCGAGTAGGGCAGCTTCTCCATCTCGATGGGTTTCGAGCCGCTTGGGGTGCCCGCGGGAGGGGCGGAGACAGGGGCCATCGCCCCGGCGGACGGGATCGGGTGTTCCATGGATCGCCTCCTTTTAATTCGTGAAAATCCGTTTCAGGTCGTCGCCCACGCGTCCTCGAGGGACAGCTCGAGGGACGCGAGCGAGGATTGCCGGTCGATCGCCAGGATCTCGTCGACCGCCTCGCGGGGAATGAAGCGGCGGCGGCCCTCGCTCGTGAGGAAGCGTCCCGTCCGGGCGCCGTAGACCGCGAGACCCGCCTGGACGATCGATCGGCGGATGGGGAAGGCCTCGCCGTTCACGTGCAGCCGGCCGTTTTCGATCTCGTAGGTCCTCATGGCAGCGGTCTCCATCTCCGGGGGTCCAGGTCGCCCCTATACCCACTCCGGTAGCGAGACCCCCCGAAAGGGACGAACGGATTGCGCTTTTTCGTTTTTTGGGTCCTTCCGCGCTTGGGGAAAGCGACTCGGACCCCCAATTCGTGAAAAGCGACCTTCCGTTCGTCCCTTTTGCCCCCCCTCGCTACCGGAGTGGGTAGAGGACCAAGCGAAAGGAACGAGCGATGAGGAAGATGAGGAAAACGGTGATCCTGAAGGACGGCCCGAACGGCGAGACCTGGTGCGCGCTGCGCCCCATCGAAGGGGGCGACGACACGGTGGATCGGGCGGTGATCCGCCGGGGCAACTACGGGGCGAAGGGGGATGTGGTCGCGAAGCCCGCCCTGCTCTCCTGGAGCGAGGCGGGAGAGCTCATAAGCCCCCAGAAGACGGTCCTGAGCCCCTTTGACCTCCACTTCTGCGAAGGGAGTCCCCAGATCGAGCAGGGGACTCTCCTGGAAGACGTCCTGGACACCAAGGGTTCCTGGAACGCGGCCGTTGCCCTGGCCATGGAGGACGAGAAGCTTGCGAAGGTCCTGGATGAGCTCCTGGCCGATCCCGACCCGGCCGCGCGCCCCGAGAGTTCGGGCGAGGCCGCGTAGCGGCGGATCCTGCAGGGACACGACCGAAACGGTGACCCGGAAGACGAGATCGAAGGAGAAGAGTCATGATGAAGAAGTTCTGGAGTACGACCGAGGGCGGGGTGACGGTCACGGTCCATCGTGTCCCGCGGGGCCGCTTCACCCTCCAGGTGTCGCGCGAAGACGCGCCCGGGCAGGGCCGGGTCCACCTGGCCCTCTCTCTCGCGCACGTCGTGCGGCTCCTCAGGCTCCATGTGCCCGGGGGGCGCCTGGGCGCGGCGTAGGCGGGCTTGCGTGGTGATGCCGGGTTCAAGGGCGTGCCTCGTCCGAACGAGGCAGGCTCCTGGCCCCGAGGCGCCCGGAAGGGCGTCCCCCGGACGGCCGGAGTTCTTTGAAAATCGGGCACGATAACAGACAGAATCCGCCTGACGTTCTCCTTCGTGGGAAGGTCAGGTGTTTCTCTCTTCTCCTCCGACGCCTTCGGGCGCCGGAGTTTCTCACGACAAACGGCATCCTTCGGGACGCCGTCCAATTCCCCTCGATAACCGCTCCTCGACCGAGGGGCGATGCGAATAGCGTTCGCACCGCCCCCGGGGTGGTGCTTGTTCGGACCGCCAGAAGAGGAGGGCTCTATGCGGAAGTTCCTGGCGTGGCTCGTCCGCTCCATCTTCCTTCCGGAGGCCGACCCGATGAGGCGACTCCTTCGGAAGTTGATGGGCACCGAACGGTGCCTCAGGAAAGCCGCTCGATGGGACAGGACTGCCCGATCGCTTGACCTGGCGGGGTTCCGGCACCTGGCGCGGCGCAGCCGCAGGGTGGCCGAGCTCTACCGACGTCGAGCGGGAGGGGCGAGCCGTCCCAAGTCATCGCGCGCCGCCTAGCGCGGCGCTCAAAGCGCATGTCTCTTCTCATCCGGCTCGTGTCTGTCGGATTCCCGCGCCGTCCCTTTGGGGCGGCCTGCCCGCGGGTGGTGCAGTACCGACCACCCCGGCAGGGGGGTGGTGTTTTCACAACACCGCCCTTCGGGGCGAGGAGGCATTTCCGTGATCCGTCGAATCAGCACGAAAGCGCATTTCGTCTCCGCCGAGCTCCTCGACTTCGCCAACGCGAACTTCGGGGTGCTCCTGCAGCATCCGGACTTCCGGGAGGACGCGCTCCAGGAACTCCGCATGGTCGAAAGGTTCGGCCCTGCGGATCGGAACGAGAAGCAGGCCGAGGCCCGCAGGGCGCTCGCCTGGCTCTCGTACCACCTGGGCGTCATCCCCGTGAAGCCGCTCTGCCGGAAGCCGAACTACGCCCCCCTCCCGACGCTCGAGGAGGGGACCTTCCTAGCCGACCTCCAGCGTGTGCTGGACGCCGAACGCTCCGTCGCTTGACGTGTCACGTTCCCGGATTGATTTCAGTCTAAGGAGGTGATACGGTGATCAAGAAGGTGATGGAGTTCTTCACGAAGATGATTGCCTTGACGGGAAAGGTCGAAACTCTAGAGGTCAAGATCGACAGCGGATTTCAGCGTCTCGATCAAAGGATCGACGCCGTTGAGAAGCGCATCGACGATGCCGTCAAGCGCCTCGACCAGAGACTCGACGATCAGGACGGCAAGATGGATCTCCTCCATCAGGATCTCAAGGGAGATCTCGCGTCCATCCAGAAGGCGATGGACAAGGGCTTCGCCGACGCCGCCCAACACAGCACCCTGATCGACCGCATGGCCAACATGCAGCTCGACATCGAGCGCCTCAAGGCGGCCGCGCGGTCCTAGACCGCTTCTCGCTTCACCCGTCTCCCCATCAACGTCGGTTCCAGGGACACGGTGCGTCCTCTGTTTCACGCACCGCTTCCCTCCGACGGGGGAGCGGTGCACCTCGATAGTTCATCCCCGCTGCCCCGGGGGCGTGTTTCAACACCGCCCCGGGCAGGGGGCGGTGCATTTTGGAGATCTCTCCATGGCATCGAAGAACACAGTGTCCTGGCGGCGCGCGTGCGCCTACCCGGCCGTGATCAAGGTGGAGACGCGCGGGCTCCTCGACTCGCTCGAGGAACTCGCTCCGATTCCCGACGGACACGGTGGCCGGTCGTCTGTGCTCGCGTGGATCCAGAGTTCCACGCAGGCAGGGCTTTTGACCCCGGGTGAGGCCAACGCCGCGGAGACCGAACTCCGGCCGACGCTCCATGCGAAGCCGGACCGCTACTTCCTCCATCTCTTCCTGGACGGAGAGGACGACCTCCTGCTCGAGGATGGCGAATGCGAGCGTCTCCGAGAGACCGCCGCCCATCGTCTGGAGCCGGAAACGATCCGCCTCGTCGGAGGCCCGTGGACCGCGACGATCATCCCGCTTACCAGGCAGAAAGGGGTCGTCAGAGAGTCCAACTGCCTCCGGAAGGGTGCCTTCATCCTGTCCCGCATCCCCTGGAATCGTGCCGGGCACATTCGGGGGACCTGGACGGAGGACACCTTCGTCCATCCGAAGAGTCTTCTCATCATCCCATCTCCCTCCCGCCAAGCGGCGTAGGAGATCGCTTTCCATTTTCCATTCCGAAGGGCACCGCCTTTCGGAGACCTAGAGGAGGTCAGAAATGACCACCGCATCCGCACCCGTCATCCCCACCGTGGCCGCTCGCAAGACCCATTCGGGGTCCGTGGAGAACGCCAACAAGTCCGGCATCAAGATCGCCGGACAGGACGCGTGGTATGACTACGGGTACAAGTTCAAGGGCGAGAAGCTGACCCGGGACGCCGTGAGCAGGCCGGTCACGCTCCATCTCGTCTACAGCAAGAAGGACCAGAAGTGGGTCATCGAGTCCTTCGATCAGAAAGCGGCCCAGCCCTCCACGCCGGCGCCCACGCCGGTGGAGGCTCCCGTCCACGCGGCTCCGGAAAAGCCCCAGGCCGAGGTGCTCAGTCCCGCGCCGGCCGCCGCCAAGGCGGCCGAGCCCGCGGCTTTGTCCACCGAGGCTCCCGGCTCTCCGGAACCCGTGACGAGCGTCTTCCCGGCTTCCGAGAAGCAGGTGAAGTACGCGAAGGACCTCGCCCTGCAGGTGGGTCTCGATCCCGTGCAGGTCAGCCAGATCTGCACGATGCGCTTCAAGAAGGACTCGCTCGAGAAGCTGTCGGGCGCGGACATGAAACTGATGATCCCCTTCCTCGGGGGTTACCAGAAGTCCGGCGCTTTCGGCCGCTCGTAGCGGCTCCGCCCATCCTCACTCCGGAGCAGGGCCCTCGGGCCCTGCTCCGGTCTTTTCATCTCCACACGCTGCTGGGTCGGCCCTGCCGGCCAGCGACCTAGCAGGTTGCTGAAGAAGTCGGTGTTTCAGTGACTGGCGTGGTCATCAGGGGTAATTTCAAGGCTTCGCTCCTCTGGTTCCCTCTCGAGTTCTCCTCAGGAGTCCCTCGAGAGGTCGCCAGGGGGATGCTTAGGCGCTCGCGGGCGTGAGATTCCGCATTCGGACCAGGTTGTAGGCCGCTGCGGCAAACTCAAACATCCATCCGACCAGACGGGTCCCTCGGTGTCGGGCTTTCCTCAGGACTCCCACTGTCTTCATCCAGCCGAATACTTCCTCCACCCGCTTTCGCCGTCGTTGGCTCACCGCGTAACCCTTATGTCGGGTCGTCCGGCCATCGATGGAGGTATGGGTCTCGATCTTCTGTGCGACGTGGGGAGTCAGCCCCGCCTCCCGGGCGCTCTCGACAAACTTCCGCTGGTCGTATCCCTTGTCGCCGCCCACGGTACCGGGGCCTTGGACTCCCCGACGCTCGAACAGCTTGGGCGCGATCTCTGCCTCGATGTTGCCTGTTGCGATCGTGACTTCGGTTGCCACCACCAGCCCGTTGCGGTTCTCGGTGAGCACATGGCCGTGGTGAACGAGCTTCGCCCCGTCTCCGCCTTTTCTCATGAGCCGGGCATCGGGGTCCGTCGTCGAGGCGTGAGTATCGTTGGAGCGCTTCTCTCCCTTGAAGTCGGCCGTCTCATTCTTGCCGCCAGCCCCGGGAGCGGGAGGATCCTTCTCATCCTTGCGCTTGAAGCTCTTCTGGCTGGCCCAGGCCTCGATGAACGTGCCGTCCACCGTAAAGTGCTCGCTCGACAGGAGCTGTTTCTTCTTGGCCTGCTTCAGGATCTGCTCGAAGAACCTCCGGGAGATCTCCTGCTCGAGAAGCCGCTCCCGGTTTTGAGTGAACGTGGTTGGATGCCAGACCTCATCGTCCACTCCCAGCCCCACGAACCACCGGAAGAGCAAGTTGTAGTCGAGCTGCTCCATCAACATCCGCTCGCTCCGGACGCTGTAGAGCACCTGCAGCAGCAGGGCTCGGAGCAGTCGTTCGGGAGGGATGGACGGTCGGCCCATCTGGGAGTACATCTGCTCGAAGTCGGGGCCCAGACCTTCGAGGGCCTCGTCGACCATCTCCCGCATCTTCCTTAGCGGATGATCGCGTGGGACCCGCGCCTCCAGGCTCACGTAGCTGAACAGCTCGTTCTGTTTCCCGTCGTTTCCTCTCATGCCTCCTTTAACACGGCAACGAGGGAAATCGACTCGAGTGAATGGGGGTTTTTCAGCAACCTGCTAGTGGACTGTGGAAACATGACGAAGGAACGGTTTCTAAAGGAGAGCTTTCTATGAGCAAGGGCTGGAAAGAGGTCGCACGTCTGGGTGGCCAAGGGGCGCGATATCCGCATCTCCTGGTGGATGACCATGGATGGTGCCTGAGACTGGGTCCCTGGAAGAGGAATGACGAGAAATACTACTCGAACCTCCCCAGCCTGCTCCAAGGTCTCATCGAGCACTTCGTCCGCCGGCGGCTTAAGACGGTGGACACGCTCAATGATCTGGACGCTCTGGCGGGAGAGGTGCGGGATGCTCTGCGTTCCGCGACCGAGCTTTGCCAGACGGCTTGCCAAACAGCCATGGATGAGCATATGAGGCGCCTCCGCTCGCGTGCCGAGCCTCGAGCGGCTCTCGGGGCCAACAACGAGCCGGACACTGCTCTAATCGCCTGATAGAACGAATCGCTGGCAAATCCCCGATGGAGGCATGACGACCATGTGGCAAACTCCCGACGGCATCTGCAAACTCCAGGACGCCGAGGCGCGTCTGGTCCGTGCGGCGGCGGCCATGCTGTACGAGCAGCTCAAGAAGCGCGGCGAGCCCGACCAGTTCGGCGCGCGCGCCTTCGACCGGCTCAGCCTCGAACGTCAGATGTTCTCGGTCCTCGCGGTGGCCCAGCGCTTGACCGACGACCTTCGCCCC
>CAZSCC010000127.1:0-13754 GCA_964604905.1 uncultured Planctomycetales bacterium | reverse complement strand
CGAAGCCGAGCCCCTTGACGAGGACCTCCGAGCGGTCGGCCGCGCCGTCGCGGTCGTCGTCGTGGAAGGCGGTGACGAAGGGCGGGTGCTGCACGTAGAGGACGCCGTCGTCCCAGACGATCCCGCGCGGGCTGTCCATCCTGGCGAAGACGCTGATCTTGTCCGCCCGGCCGTCTCCGTCGGTGTCGATGCAGCGGAGGACGCGGCCGCGGCCGGGCTTGGCGTCGAGGGAGCCGTTCTCGTCCACGCCCACGAAAAGCTCGCCGTTCGGGGCGGCCGAGAGGCAGACGGGATATCCGACCTCGGGGGGCGCTCCGAAGAGGGTCACCTCGAATCCCGGCGGGGCCTTGATCCCCTTCAGGAAGTCCCTGGGGTCCTGCGCAGCCTGCCCGGCCACGAGGCCGAGGCAGGAGAAGAGCGCAATGCAGAGCCGGGGCGCGTGGAGCATCAATTCCCTTACGCTCGCCGGAAGGCCCGCGTGCCGGTGACCAGCACGAGGACCGCGGCGCCCGCAATCGAGAGCAGGAGCCATGGGCGGCCGGGAGAGGGGAGCGGCGAAGGAATACCGCCGGCCTTCGGGGGTTCCGGCGCGGCCACCTTGGGGATCTCGGGGATCGGGATGACCTTGACCTGGTCCTCGCGGACGAACGCCAGCGCCTGCTCCCACTCCTGGGCGACCAGGAGGTCGAGGCCGGGGTTGAGCTCCTTCGCCTCGCAGGCGCAGGGTCCGGCGAGGAACGCCGCCGCCTCGCCGATCGTATCGGCGGTCAGGCCGGCCCCGGTGATCGCCCAGAGGGCGCGAGTGCGGCCGAAGATCGGGAAGACGACCGGACCTTTGAGATCGGTGTCGCTCCGGAGGAGCATCTCGACGAACGCCTTCTCCGCCGCATCCGCGCGCGAGACCCGGAGGGTCGAGAACGCGAGCTTGACGGGGATGTCGGACATGATCGGGGGGTCGTCCTCGGCGTGAGCGGGAAGCTTGAGCGATTTCTCGAGCTTGCGGAGTTCGGTCTCCAGGAGGGCGAGGGCGGCGTCGTCCTTCTCCTTCTCGCCCGAGTCGAGGAGGAGCCAGACGGCCGTGTCGCCCGAGAGGATGCGCCGGGCCAACTCGCGGCGCACGGGGGAGTCGACGAGGAGCCGCGCGGCCTCCGCGCTCGCGGGCCCCGCCCACGCCACGAAGTCCGTGCCCGGGAAGAGCGCGACCATCCACGGCTCGGCGGGTTCCTTCTGGGCCTCCCACGCCGTCCTGATCCGGCCCTTGAGCGGCGTCGCGAGATCGACGTGATCGACGTCGACGTTGGCCGACTGCTTGCGGAACTCGTCGACCGTCGCGCGGGCGGCGCCCTCGAGCGGCCCGCGGTGGAAGACCACGATCTCGTAAGGGGACGTGCGCCAGCGTTCCAGGGCGTAGCGGAAGACCGGGATGTTGCAGGTCTCGCGGTGCGCGGGCGCCGCGAGGAGCAGGAGGAGCGCCGCGATCCGCATCATCACCTCTTCTTCGGCAACGGGTCTTCGATCAACTTCCTCAGCTCCTCGTCCGTCGTCCGCGGGTCGAACGCGATCCCCGGCAGGCTCAGCGACGTCCCGTCGCTCTTGAGCGCGTCGTTCAGAATCCGGTTGGGCACCACGGGCGGCGGCTTCCGCTCCTTCCCCGCGAGCGGGAACGGCGGCTTCCGGAGCCCCTTCTTCCACTTCATTGTACCGGTGGCCGGTTCGAGGCCATAGACGTAAATGCCTCCGCCGACCTCCGGATGGAGCCCCGCCGAGAAGCAGACGAGGCCCTCGTGTAGTGTTACGCCGTAGACCGGCCACGAAGATTCAAGCTGCTGATCGGCGACGTACTTCCGCTCGTAGGGCGAGGCCCGGAACCGCCAGGCGAGCGCGCCGTCCTCCGTGCGCAGCGCGTAGACCCAGCCGTCGTGCGATCCGAAGAGGCAGAGCCCCTCGTGGATCAGCGGCGGGCCCGTGATCCGCCCCCCTGCGGTGAAGGACCAGAGCGTCTTCCCCGCCGCGTCGCGCGCTTCCAGCCGATGCTTCGCGGATTCGACGACGATCGCCGTCCCCTCCGGCGCCACGCCGCCCTTCCTGGCCGGCCCCTGCTCGAGGCGCAGGGCATCGGGCAGCGAATCTCGGAGCGGCTCGGAGGAGAGGGCCAGGTGGCCGCGAAGCATCGTGAAGCAGTGGCACGCCTGCGGAGTGAAGTACATCAGGCCGTTCGCCGGGACGCACCCCTGCGCGCACCCGCCCCGGGTGATGCTCTGGTACGTGCCGCCCCACGCCTTGTCGACGAGGGCGACGTAGCCGTAGATCAGCCAGTCGTCGGTGGCCGAGAAGCGGTTGCAGCGCATGTTATAACCGCCGTCATCGAAGGGCCGGGTCTCCTCGCCGGTCTTCATGTCGAGCGCGTAGATGCGCCACGCGTCGGCGTAGTACATCGTCCCGTCCCGGACGAGCAGGTTGTAGCCGAAGCGGTTGTAGTTGGTCTTGAACGTGGCGCGCCAGAGGAGCTTCCCGGTGGCCGTGTCGATGCGGCCCATGTACGGCTCCTTCGACCCGCCGATCGCCCCCGCACCGAAGAGGGCCAGCGACCCGTCGGAGTACACCAGCTGGCCGATATCGCTGCCGGCCACCTCCGCGCAGCGCCAGAGAGGCTTGCCGGTCGCAAGATCGAAGCAGGCGATCGCGGTCGCCTTGATGTAGGGCCAGCGGTTGAACTGGCCCTTCTTCTGGTCCTCGGCGACGACGGCGAAGACGCGGTCGGCGGAGACGGTCGGAAAGAGGAGCAGGCTCTTCTCCTCGGTGTGCTTCCACCGGAGCGCGCCCGTCGCGGCCTCGAGGGCCCGGAGCGTGTCCCCCGCGGACTGGACGATCGTCTCGCCGCGGACGCGGATCGTGGTGAGGTTGACCTCGTCGGTGAGCCGGCCGCCCTGCTCGAAGGTCCTGACGATGTCGCCGCTCGCGGCGTCGAGCGCGACCATGGGGCCGCCCTTCTCGAGGAACGTGTAGACGCGATCCTTCACGGCGACGAACTGCCACTCCTTGCGGCCGAAGCCGGCCGTTTCCTTTACGGTCCAGAGGGGGAGGCCATTGAAGGCGTCGCGGCCGGTATAGAAGGTCTCGCGGTCCTTCTTATCCTCTCCGCTCGTCCACTCGAAGAACGCGCGCCCGCCGGCGACTCGAAAGCCGGTGAAGACCTTGTAGCCCGCGGGGTTGCCGCCCAGCTTGATGGGCTGGCCGCCGAAACTCCACTGGACGTGGGTGGCGGGCCGGATGAGGCGGTCGCGGGAGACGCCGTTCCCCTCGGGCCCGTAGTCGAAGTGGGTCCAGTCGTCCATGGCGGCGGGCCGCGGCTTGATGGCCTTCGTCCACTCACCGCCCTTCTTCAAGTAGGCGGTCCCGAGGGGAGCGAGGACGCGCATCGCCTCCTTCTCGGAGAAGCCCTTGAGGGAGGTGTCGGCTACGAGGAGAGTGACCAGGTTGTCGGCATAGGGGAGCGGGTCGAGGGAGGCTCTTTCCACCGAAGCGAGGCCGGAGAGTCCCTTGGCCTGGAGGTGGGCGCGGGCGGCGGTCAGCGAGGCATCGTCCAGCGCGACGCCGTGGACGAGGATTCGGCCGTTGTTCGTAAGGGCGGCTTCGAGGGCGCCGTCGGTGGTCCCGAGGTGGACCGCGAGTCCTGAGCTGACCCCGGTCGCCTGGAGGGGGTCCTCCTGGCTCACGGCGGCCCAGAGCGTGACGAGCGCCATCAGCAAGTAGCTCATAACACTCTATATTGGGCGTGGACCCGAACCTAACCTACAGATACCGCTCCAGCCGCTCCGCCGGCTCGAGGATCCGCCGCCGCGCGTGCGCCCGGAGCCGCGTCCGCTGCTCCTCCGTGAGATAGGCCAGCGGGGACTTCCCGTCCACCCGCGCCAGCATCATCACCGCCACGTGGATCATCGTCCACGCCTCGAGCGCCGCGTCCGGCCCGTACGCGTCCAGGAACGCCCGCGCCGCGTCCCGATACCGGCTGTCGGCGAAGATGAACGCCTTGATCAGCAGGTGGTTGAGCATGAACGCCAGATCGAACGCCGGGTCTCCCCAGTGGGCCACCTCGTGGTCGAGCACCCAGATCCCGTCCCTGTGGACCAGGATGTTCTTCGGGCTGTAGTCGCCGTGGACGAGCGTCACCCGGGCGAAGTCGCACCGGATGGGAAGATCGGGGTGGCGCTTCTTGACGGTCTCGTAGTAGGGCTCGACCCGGAGCTCGTGAAAGAACCCCTGCCCCGCCAGAGCCCGCGCCGCCTCGGCATCGGGCGTCCGGTGGACGAGGGCCAGCCGGCGCCCCAGTTCGTGCGCGATCGAACACCTCACCTCGCCCGCCATGAGCTGATCCTTCCACGACGGACCCTCGGCGTAGGTCATCGTGTAGGCGAACGACTCGGGCTCGACCGACAATACCTGCGGCACCGCATCGTAGCCGACGATCCTCCCCCACGCACGGAGGCTGTCGATCTCCCGGAAGACGCGGCGCGGGTCGGAGAACCACTCCATCGCGACCTTGAGCTTCGGGAGGAACTGCTTGCGGACGTGTCCCTCGTCGGTGAGGACGACGTCGCCGCTCACGCCGCCCGAGAGGACCTGCATATCACCGGGCCGCGACGCACTCGATCTCGACGGCGAAGCCGCGCGGGAGCGCACCCGCCTGGATCGTAGTGCGCGCCGGATACGGGGCCGAGAAGTACGTCTTGTACACCTCGTTCATCGCCGCGAAGTCGTTGATGTCGCGGAGGTAGACATTCACCTTCACGACCTTCTCCATCGACGACCCCGCCGCCGCGAGGATCTCCTTGATGTTCTCGAAGACCTGCTTCGTCTCCGACTGGATGTCGCCCTTCAGGTACTCGCCCGTCTTCGGGTCGAGGGGCCCCTGCCCCGAGACGAAGACGAAGCCGCCCTCGATAATTGCCGGCGAATAGGGCGCCGAGGGCTTGGCCGCATCGGGAGGATGGACCGCCTGCCTCATACCTTCACCGGGACCTGGGCCTTCGGGCCCCTCGCGATCTCCAGCGCCTGCTGCGCCAGGCGGGTGAGCGCGCCGTAGTCTCCCTCCAGCACGGCGGGCGAATGGGTGAACTTCGCGCCGAGGCCGACGGCCTTCGAGCCTGCGTCGAGATAGGGACGCAGGTCGTCGACTCCCAACCCGCCGGTCGGCATGAGCTCGAGGAACGGGAGCGGCGCGAGGAGGTGCTTGATGTACGCCGCGCCGCCGAAGTCGGGCACCGGAAAGACCTTGATCGGGCGGCAACCGGCCACCCACGCGGCGTGGATCTCGCCGGGGGTCGCGCAACCCGGGATGTAGACCACCTTGTTCTTCTTCGACCACGCGTTGACCGCGGGGGTGAAGACCGGCGAGACCAGGAAGGTCGCGCCCGCCGCGACCGCCTTCTTCGCGTCGGCCACGGTCAGGATCGTCCCCGCTCCGATGGTCCCGATCTTCTTCTTCGTGAACTCGGCGATCAGGCCGGCCACGCCGGGCGTGGTCCAGGTGATCTCCTGGATCCGCAGCCCGCCGTCCCGCGCGGCGTACGCCTTTTTCCGGACCGTCTCCTCATCCTTCTCGCGAAGGATCACGACGGTCTTCTCCTGGTACAGGAACTCCCGGGTCTTCTCGGCGCTCATGTCGTCCTCCCCGATTGCGGGGCATTATATTTCCGCTTCCATATCCAGTACACGGGAAAACCGGCGGCGACGATCCCGAGTCCGGCGAGCGGCGCGAAATCCTTCTTCGCGCACGAGCTCGCGATAATCGCCGTCAGCCCGATCACGGTCCCGACGACGAAGACCAGGGGGACCCAGGGATAGCCGGGCGTGCGGTACGGGCGGGGGGCATCGGGCAGCTTCCGGCGGAGGATGAAGACCGCGGCGATCGCGAAGAGGAGCGCCAGCCACTCCATCAGGACGAAGTAGTTCGTGAGGCGGCTGAAGAGGCGGCGCGGGTTCGCGGGGTCCCGCAGCGCCAGAACGAGCGCGATCGCCACGATCCCCTGGATCAGGATGGAGACGTACGGGGTGGCGAAGCGCGGATGAGCTCGGCCGAGGAAGGAGAAACTGAGGCCATCCCGCGCCAGGGCGTAGGCCACGCGCGACTTGGTGAGGGTAAGCCCGTTGAGCGCACCGAAGACGCTGGCCATGATGCAGGCTCCCATGATGGCCCCGGCCACGGGGCCGCCCAGAATCTCCATGACCTCCCGTCCCACGACCTTCCCCGGCATCTGGGAGACGGGGAGGACCGAGAGGTAGGCCAGGTTGGCCAGGAGGTAGATGACGATGACGCTCCCCGTGCCGGCGAGGATGATCCGCCGGAGCCTCCGCTCCGCGTCCACGAGTTCCCCCGCCACGAGGCTCACGTAGACCCAGCCGTTGTAGGTGAACATGACCGACTGCGCCGCGGCGGCGAGCCCCACCCAACTCGTCCCCTCCGACGCCGGCATCCACAGGCACGTCGGCCCTCTCCGCGGGACGAACGCCCAGGCGATCATGACGACCAGCGCGGAGACCTTGACGACCGCGAGCGTGTTCTGGATCACCGCGCCGAACTTCACGCCGAGGATGTTCGCCGTCGAGAGGAAGATGATCGTCCCGATCGCCACCAGGGGTATCGCCCAGGCCGCCGGACCGGCCGCCATCTCGCCGAAGAAGACCGCGAGCGCGGCCATGCCGCTGGGGATCGCGGCCAGCACGTAGAGCCAGCCGAAGACGAACGCCGCGCCGTCCCCGTACGCGGCGCGAAGGTACACGTACGTGCCGCCCGTCTGGGGGAGCATCGTGGCCAGCTCGGCCAGCGTGAACGCCCCGCACAGGGAGACCACGCCGAAGAAGACCCAGAGCCCCATGATCTGGGCGGGGCTGTGGACGACGCTCGCGATCTCGCCGGGAGTGCGGAAGATGCCCCCGCCGATCATGGTCCCGACGATGAGTCCGGTGCCGCTCCAGAACCCGATCGAGCGCCGGAGGTCATTCACCACGGAGACACCGAGGACACAGAGAAGAACCCTCTTCCTTTAACCCCGGAATCCCCTGCGGGCCGAAGACACTTCAACGGATTCTCTTCTCGGTGTTCTCCGTGCCTCTGGGGTGAATCATTTACGGGCGATGCACTCGATCTCGACCGCGATGCCGCCCGGGAGCGCGCCCGCCTGGATCGTGGTGCGCGCAGGATACGGGGCGCTGAAGTAGGTCTTGTACACCTCGTTCATCGCCGCGAAGTCCTTGATGTCGCGGAGGTAGACGTTGCACTTGACGACCTTGTCCATCGAGGAGCCGGCCGCCTCGAGGATCGCCTTGACGTTCTCGAACGTGCGCTTCGTCTCCGACGTGACGTCCCCCAGCTCGAGCTTCCCCGTCGCCGGGTTCGCGCAGCCCTGCCCCGCGACGAAGATGAAGTCCCCCGACAGGATGCCCTGGGAATACGGGCCGATGGGCTTCGGGGCCTTGTCGGTCTGGATCGGCGTTCTCATGGATCCCTCCGCGGCGCAACCGGTCAGTAGCAGCAGGACGGCGACGGCGATTCTCATGGGCCCTCCCCTTCTATCAAACAATGGCCGAGATGTCACGCGGCGCGTAGAGTAGTCCTCTATGAAACACCTCCTCTGCGCCCTCGCGCTCCTCGCCGGCTGCCAGGCGCCGCCCGCCTCCGGCACCGGCGGCGGCTTCGACCTCGTGATCCTCAACGGCCGCGTCATGGACCCCGAGACCGGGCTCGACGCCGTCCGAAACGTCGGGATCACGGCCGGGACGATCCGCGAGGTCACGACGGCCGCGATCGTCGGCGCCCGGACGATCGACGCCCGGGGCCTCGTGGTCGCGCCCGGCTTCATCGACCTCCACTCCCACGGGCAGGACCCCGAGAACTACGCACTCAAGGCGCAGGACGGCGTGACGACCGCCCTCGAGCTCGAAGTCGGCACCGCCGAGGTCGACGCGTGGTACGCAGAGCGCGAGGGGAAGTCGGCGGTCCACTTCGGGGTCTCGATCGGCCACATCCCCGTCCGGATGGCGGTCATGGGCGACAAGGCGGACTTCCTCCCCCAGACGACCGACAAGGCGAACACGCAGCAGGCGAGCGACGCGCAGTTGGACGAGATCAAGAAGCGGCTCCGCCACGGCCTCCGACGCGGCGCGGTCTCGATGGGATTCGGCATCCAGTACACGGGCGCGGCCGCGCGCTGGGAGATCCTCGAGGCCTTCCGCGTCGCGGCCGAGTTCGGCGCGTCGTGCCACGTCCACATGCGCCACAACGGACGGAAGGAGCCCAACAACAGCACGCAGGCGATGGAAGAGGTGATCGCCGCCGCCGCCGTCAGCGGCGCGCCGCTCCACATCGTCCACATCCACTCGACCAGCGTCGCCGCGACCCCCCGCCACCTCCAGATGGTCTCCGAGGCGCGCCAGCGCGGGCTCGACGTCACCGCGGAGGTCTACCCCTACTTCGCGGGGATGACGAAGCTCAACTCCGGCGTCTTCGACGGCGACTGGCGCGCGTCGCTCGAGATCGACTACAAGGACATCCTCTGGCCCGCCACCGGCGAGCGGCTCACGGCCGAGACGTTCGAGAAGTACCGGAAGACCGACGGCTACGCGGTCATCTTCTCGATCCCCGAGATCGCGGTCACCTCCGCGCTCGCCCACCCGCACGTCCTGGTAGGGAGCGACGGGATCTGGGACCCCGTCAAGAAGGTGGGCCACCCGCGCTGTTCGGGGACCTACGCTCGGATCCTGGGGCGCTTCGTCCGCGAGCAGAAGGTCCTCACCCTCATGGAGGCGCTGCGGAAGATGTCGCTCGGTCCGGCGCAGCGCCTCGAGCGCCACGCGCCGATGTTCACGCGGAAGGGTCGCGTGCAGGTGGGAGCCGACGCCGACCTGTCGGTCTTCGACGCGGCGAAGGTGATCGACCGCTCGACCTACGAGGCCCCGACGATCCCGTCGGAGGGATTCGCCTGGGTGCTGGTCAACGGCGTGCCGGTCGTGCAGGCGGGGAAGCTACAGGCCGCCCTCCCCGGCCGCGCCGCTCGCGGGCCGATCCGGGAGTAGAGGCCCTGAGGGGCCGAGCTACCGGAGCTCAACGATCCGCACGCCGCCCGCCGGGACGACCAGTTCGAGGACGTTCCCCTTCGGCTGGAGCTTCTCATCGGGGAACAGCCAGTCCGACGCCGAACCGATCGGCGACGTCGAGCGGATCGTCACCGTCCGATTCTCCCGGAAATCGGTCGGCGTGATCCCCTGCTGGGGCTTCGACTGGCCCGCGGGATTGAGGAGCGTCACGATCCAGCCCGTCGCGGTCCGGTTGACCAGCCACTCGACGCCGCCCGACACCTCGACCGGCATGAGGCCGCGGGTCAGGTGGGCCATGAGATGCGGCAAGACGGGGACCGCGGCGCGGTCGATCCCGAGCCCGCGCGGAACCGAGAGCACGATGAGCCGGCCCTCCCCGCGATCGTATGCCGCGCACACGACCTTCCCCCCCGACGTCGCCAGCGGCCTCCCCCCCTCGAGCGGGCGGAAGCGGAAGCGCTGCGAGGCGACCTTCCTCCCCATCCACTCCAGCTCGACCGCCTCTTCGACCGCGCCCATTTTCGGGAGCTCGAACGCCCCGCTCACGTGGCCGTCCGCCACCACGAGCGTCCCGCCCTTCTCGACGTACTCCGCCAGCCGCTTCCCTTCCTCCGCCGTGAGCTCGAGGTCCCCCGCGGCGATCACGACCGGGTAGGTCGGAAGGGTCGTCCAGCGCTTCAGGTCGGGATGTGCGGTGATGACGTCGAAGATGTCGCCGAAGACGCCCGGCACGTAGACCTCGTTGGTCGCGGTGATCGGCTCCTCGCTGCGAGGGCCGATCGGGTGATAGGCGGTCCAGAAGTACTCGCGGAGCTGCTGCTCGTGGTCCCCGTAGAGCGTCAGGTCGGGCCGCTTCCCGGCGTCGCCGAACGCGTGGGGCTGGAAGGGCGCGGGATCCCAGCCGTGCGCGTAGTCCAGCAGGAACGCCACCGGCGTGAAGGGGACGCCGCGGTCGCGGTTCTTCGCGGTCACGCGGAGGAAGCGGTCGACGAGCTTCCCTTTGGGGGAGAGCTGGACCTCCTTGACGCCCGCCGCGCCCGTCCCGCCTGGGATCCAGAACTCGTCGAAGCCCTGCTCGTGGTAGAACATCGACGACCCGCTCATGTACTGGTGCCAGAGGTCCATCTTGTACCAGGTCATCCCCGCGCCCGAGTAGACGGAGTAGAAGTTGTCGAGGATGTTCTTGGGCTTCGTGAAGCTCTGGGTCTCGCTGAAGATCGTCGAGGCGTCGCCGAAGTTGCACGAGCGGTAGGTCGCGGTCAGGCCTCCCGCCTGCCGGGCCGCGCCCCGGAGGAAGGCCATGCGGAGCGAGAGGAGCCCCGAGGTGATGGCCGACGACTCGTAGCCCACCGTGCGCGCCCCCCAGGAATAGCAGAGCGGCGCGAACGCGGTCATGCTGATCGACTCGCAGGGGATCACGTCGCGGTAGGCGTCGGGCCACTCCTGTCCGAAGACCTTCCGGTACTTCTCGGCGTTCGCCGCGAGCGTCACCGGGGCGAACGCGGCGAGGAGCTCGCGCCGGGTCTTCGCGTTCGCCGTCGCGGCCTTCATGACCTCGTCCTTCACATAGAAGTACCCGAGGCTCTCCCCCGCGATGCTCCCCACGAAGCGCTCGCGGTACTTGAGGAAGCTCTCCCGCACGGCGTCGGAGACGGGCTGGTCGGGCGCGTAGTTCATCATCATCGCCCACGCCCGGTCCGGATGGGCGTCCAGCCACTTGAGGAACCTCGCGTCGTCCAGGATCTTCGGTCCCGATCCGTGGAAGGTCGGGACGATGCGCGGGTCGGAGAAGATCGGCACCTCCGCGGCCCCGGCGTACTTCTTCTCGAAGGCCTCGCGGACGTCCTTGTCGCTCACGTGGTACGGGAACGGCACCCGCTGGGGATCCTCCCCCGCCCACTTCGTGTGACCCATGTTCCACAGGTAGAGAAAGCCCTTGTCCCGGAAGGTCTTGGGCGTCCACGCGTCGGGCGGCTTCGTCGCCGCGGCCTTCCGCGCCAGGGGCTCCAGCTTCGGATCGATCCCTCTCGCCATCGCGTCGAGAACCGCGCGGGTCGGATGCCTCGGCCGCTCCTTGATGCGGGGTGCATAGGCGGCGTCGGTGGTGAGAACGATGCAGTCGACCTGCCTGCACTGCTTCTCGGCGAATGAGGAAAGAAGTTCCAGCTTGACCCTCCCCTTCGCGAGCTTCGCCTCGTGCGGCTCCCACGCGAACGCCCAGTCCCAGTAGAGCTTGAGCTCGTTGTCCTCCTCCACGCGCGGGGTGGCCCCGTAGGTGAGGAGCGTGCCGCCCAGGCGCACCTGGAACCGGCTGGAGGCCTCGCGGTTGTCGCGGTAGCGGACCCAGACGCGGTACGTCCCCCCCGCCGGGACCTCGATCTCGAGCGACGCGGCCGCCTTGTCGTCGCCGGCGCCGCAGGCGATCGACATGAAGTTCGACTCTCCGCCCTGGGTCCACTCGGCCGCCCATCCGGGGCCGGAGATGCCCCAGTGGCCGTCGGTCACCGGCTTGGGCCCGGCGGGCCAGCAGTAGCCCTTCACACCCTGAAGGTGCTCGGCCTCGACCCAGATCGTCTCCTGGAGGAGCGCGGACAGCAAGAGGATCGCGTGGAGCATGGGTCCCTCCTTGAATCCGACCGTGTACTGCTTTCGCTCGAGGCCGCGCGGGGCGAGGAGCATTGCGTCGCTCCACTACGAGGTTGACACGCGTAAAGCGAGATAGGTCTTGCGGGCGCGATCTTCGCCTTGAAGCCTGTTATCCCACGCGCCTGGGGCGCCCGACTTTCCGTGCCGCTATCATGATCTCTACGCCCAGCACCTTGGCCACGGCCTTGAGCGTGCTCGCGGTGTAACCCTGGTAGTCGGTGTCTTCCAAACGCGCAATGTCCGGCTGCTTGGACCCCATTCGGCGCGCCAGTTCCTCCTGCGTGAGCCCCGACGCGATCCTCAACCTCGCAAGGAACGGTCCGATATCCTCGATTCGAACGAGGGCGTACTGCTTCATCACCTGCGCGGGGGTCGCCTTCTTGAGCCACAAGTACTCCCGGATCTCCCCCTCGAGCTGCTCGACCATGCCCAGCGGGCCCGATGTGAAGAGCCGAAGCGCCTGTCCCTTGTACTTGGCCCTGAGCTTTTTCACCGCGGCTTCGAGCTCCCCGAGCGTCCGGCGGGTGATGGCGAGTTGCCGATCACTCTTGATCAATCCCATGCTGCATCTCCTTTGCCCTGAGCCTCAGAAGGACCAGGCCCTTTTCCCTGCCATTCCGATCATGCACGAAGACCCTCTCCACATAGTGGACAAGGACCTCCGTGTCTTCATCCATCATCGTGAAGAGATCTCCGCCGTATCGCTTCCTGACCTCGGGGCGGTCGGCCAAGGCGATGGCTTCCTTTGAGCCGATCCTGGCGCCCGCCGGCAGGAGGAGCGCCGCGTCCCAGTCCCCCGGCTCCTTCTTGTCCGTCACGAAGCTTCCATCCAGGTACAGCAGGCTCGCCCCCACTTTCCTCGCCATCCGGAGGACCGCCTCCAATCCCTTCATGAGGCGGCTGCGGACCGAGTTTCCTGACCCGAACCGTCGCCGGATCTCCTCGACGGTCGTCTCGTGGATACCCGGGGGCAGCATTCCCTCTCTCGTCAGCTCAGGAAGCATCGCTTGGCCTTATTATATATCAAAGAGGATATGCATTCAAGGCGGCCCGGCCGTCACGGGCTGACCCGGACCGCCCCGGGAGCCTCGAGGTCCCCTTGCGCCCGGGGATGGAACTTCCTGTGCGCGTCCTTGAAGTCCACGATCTCCAGCTTGATGTAGGATTCCAGGCTCCGGGAGGATAGATGAATTGAAACGGGGATGAGAAGCGGGAAGAGGAGGGGCGAATCGGTCTCAAAGCCCGCCCGCGCCGGAGGCCCGGGCCGTTTCCCAAGGGGGGCAGGGGTGGCTTCGTTGCACCCTTTCTCATTGGCCCGACGACAGGCGGTACGGTGAACCTTTGCACGTTCCGTTCGTTCCATGGGATGGATGAATCTCGCGGCCGTTCTTCTCTGCTTCACCGTCCAGTCGCACCCGGAGGCCATCGAGAGGCTGGGAGTGCCGACGCCCGAGGAACGGGACCGCGCCTCCGACGAGATCCTCTCCCAGGGGATCGCCCTCGTCCCCGCCCTGCTCGCGGCCCTCGACCACCAGGATCCCGAGATCCGGGGCCGGGTTCCCGGCCTGTTGAATTCCCTCGGGCCGTCAAAATGGCTCCCCAGCCACTTCAACCATCCCCGGGCGCTGGACTTCTTCCACGGCGCCCACCGGGACATCCTCAATGAGGCAGGGCAGTCGCAGTTGCTCAAGTTGACCCAGCTTGGCGGCACCACCTCCACGTTCCACCTCGACCCGCGGGATGACACCTTGGCCTTGTTCGGAATCGTGCTCTTCCGCGTCGGCGATCTTCGGAAGGTCAGGGGAGAGGACCTGGGCTTCACGGGGGGCAACGTGGTCTCCCGCGAGCCGGAGAACCGCCCGATCCGGATCCAGGTGATCGAAGGGGCCATCGTCGCCGGATTCGCGGGCGAACTGTGCGACGAGCCGCTCTGCCGCCAGCTCTGGCGGAAGATCCTCGAGGATCCCGCCGACCCTCAGGCGGCCTGCCTCCTCGCCGACCTCATCGACCCCGCC
>CAZSCC010000126.1:0-37666 GCA_964604905.1 uncultured Planctomycetales bacterium | reverse complement strand
GGGGCAGCTTCCGCATCCGGGGCGGCTGGGGCACCGGCGCCTCTCCCGTCCTGCACCGGGACCGGATCTTCGTGGTCAACGACAACGAGGAGAAGTCGTTCCTGGTCGCCCTGGACAAGCGGACCGGCAAGCAGATCTGGCGCGTCGAGCGCGAGGAGAAGAGCAACTGGTCGACGCCCTACGTCTGGGAAAACGAGAAGCGGACCGAGCTGGTCACGATCGGCACCGCCAAGGTGCGCTCCTGCGACCTCGACGGCAAGCCGCTCTGGGAGCTCGCGGGCACGTCCGGGCTGGTCAGCCTGATGCCGGTCGCCAAGCACGGCCTGCTGTACGTGGGGGCCGGCTACCACATCGGGCCGCTCTATGCGATCCGTCCGGGCGCCGCCGGCGACATCAGCCTCAAGCCCGGCGAGAAGACCAACGAGTGGATCGCCTGGCACCAGCCGAAAGGCGCGGGGATCCACCCGTCGTTCCTGATCAGCGGCGACCGTCTCTACAGCCTGTTCGACGCGGGCTTCCTGATCTGCTCCGACGCCCGGACCGGCCAGGTGATCTACGATCGCCAGCGGATCGAGACGGGCGGCGGCCGATTCTACGCCTCGCCGTGGGCGTACAACGGCAAGGTCTTCCTTCTCAATGAGAACGGGACGACCACCGTGATCGAGGACGGTCCCGAATTCAAACTGCTCACCACCAACGCCCTCGAGGACAACTGCTGGACCACCCCCGCCCTCGCGCGGGGGAGCCTGTTCATCCGCACGTACTCCAGGCTGTATCGGCTCCAGAAGGCGAAGGGCGGCCCGTGAGAACGTGGAAGACCCCTACGCCGTCGTGAAGGAGATCGGGCAGAGCCTCGCCGCCCTCGGACTCGACGCGTGGAAGACGCAACTCGAGGACGCCGTCCGAGGCGGCGCCACGTCGGGCGAGATCCTCATGGCCCTCCGATGGCGTCTCAAGGCGCTGCGGAAGGACAAGCCGGACTTGCCCGCCGACCTCGATTCCCTCATCGACCGGGTCATCCAGTTCATCAATCGCTCCGGAGTGTAGATCCCCTGAAACCCCGCACCGTCGGCGGGGTTGAATAGGGCGTGACCCTCCTCGTCGCGCTGCTCCTGGCCCAGGAAGCCGCCCCCGTCCGGTTCGAGAAGAAAGTCCTCAACGACGCCTACCTCTGCGACGGCGTCGACGCCGGCGACCTCAACCGCGACGGGAAGAGCGACATCGTCGCCGGACCCTACTGGTACGAGGGACCGGCCTTCACCGCAAAGCACGAGATCTACCCGCCCGTCGTCTTCGAGACCGCTCCCAGCCCGACCGACAGCATGTACTCCTTCGTCCACGACGTGAACGGCGATGGGTGGCCCGACGTCCTCCGCCTCGGCCGCGTCCACCTCCACGAGGCGTGCTGGTTCGAGAATCCGGCCAAGGGCGCCGGCCCCTGGAAGCGACACTTTATCTTCGAACGCGTCTTCGGCGAGTCGCCCGCCTTCGTCGACGTGGACGGCGACGGCCGGCCCGAGATCGTCTGCCACTGGAAGGACCGCTGGGGGTTCCTGCGACCCGATCCCTCCGGCGCCGAAAAGCCCTGGGTCTTCCACCCCGTCACCGCCGCCGGCAAGTTCCACCACTTCTATCACGGGACGGGCCTCGGCGACGTGGACGGCGACGGTCGACCCGACCTGCTCGCCAACGAAGGCTGGTGGATCCAGCCGCCCCCGGGCGACGCCGCGAAAGAGTGGGCCCACCACCCCTTCCGGTTCGCCGAGAAGGGCGGGGCGCAGATGTTCGCCGTCGACGTGGACGGCGACGGGGACCAGGACGTCATCACCGCGCTCAACGCCCACGGCTGGGGTCTCGCGTGGTTCGAACAGGTGAAGGAGGGCGGGAAGACGACCTTCCGCGAACACCGCTTCATGGGAGACCGGACCGAGGAGAAGAAGTACGGGGTCGCCTTCTCGCAGCCCCACGCGCTCGATCTGGCGGACATCGACGGCGACGGTCTCCCCGACCTCGTGGTCGGCAAGCGCCGATGGGCGCACGGGCCGAAGGGCGACGTCGAGCCCGACGCCGCCCCCGTCATCTATTGGTTCCGCCTGCTGCGCGAGTCGCCCGGGAAGGCGCGGTTCGTGCCGCATCTGATCGACGACAAGTCCGGGGTCGGCGTCCAGATCCGGGCCGTCGACGTGGACGGCGACGGCCGCCGGGACATCCTCACCGCCTCCAAGCTCGGCACCTTCCTGTTCCTGAACCGCAAGCCGTAACTGTTCTGTTAAGCTCCCCTCGTGCGCAAGAAGCCCCGCGAGAAGCCCCTCAAGACCCGCTGGTCCAAGGCCCGGCTCGAGGACCTCATCGGCCGGGCCGTCGCCGACGCGTCCGACGACGAGGAAGAACAGCTCGGCTTCTTCACCGCCCTCGAGGACCACCTGAAGTTTCCGTTCAAGACCATTCTCCGCGGCGCCGAGGTCACGGTCCAGGGCATCGAAGTCGACGATGCCGACGAGATCGTCGCCGTCTGCCTCCGCGACCGCGAACGGCAGGCCGTCCCCCTCCTCGACCTCCCCCTCCCCAAGCCGCCCCCTCGGGGAGCCGAGTGGATCGCCGCCTACCGCCTTTGGGTGAAAGAGTAGCGCCCCCGGCCACGCCGATTCCCGCACCGCTTTATCCCTCCGGCGGGAACTCATCCACGGAGGGCGAGCCGATGCTGAGACTGGACACCGGACGGTGCTGCGGAGGAGGAGTCTCCCGCCGCGACTTCCTCCAGCTCGGCGCCGTGGGGCTCACCTCGCTCGGCCTCCCCGGCCTCCTCCAGGCCCGCAACGAATCGAAATCCCGGAAGGACACCCGCGTCATCCTCCTCTGGCTCGAAGGCGGGCCCAGCCACATGGACCTCTGGGACATGAAGCCCCAGGCCCCCGCCGAGTACCGCGGCTTCTGGCGGCCCATCCCGACCAACGTCTCCGGGATCCAGATCAGCGAGATGTTCCCCAGGCAGGCCCGCATTGCCGACAAGTTCTCGATCCTCCGCTCGCTCCACCACGGCGACGGAGACCATCCGGGCTCCGAGCACATCCTCCTGACGGGCCGCCCGGGAGTCACGATCTCCGACGCCGCGCCCAAATCGCCCTCCATCGGCTCGATCGTCGCCCGCGCGGCGGGACCCCGCCGGCCCGGCCTCCCCGCCTACGTCGTCAGCCCCCAGGCGGTCAGCGGCCTCCTCCGCCCCGGCTACTACGGCGCCCACTACGTCGGCCGCGCCTACGATCCGTTCGAGACCGGCGGCGACCCGAACGGCGGCGCCTTCAAGGTCCAGAACCTCAGCCTCCAGAGCGGCATGACCCTCGAACGCCTGGAGGACCGCCGCAGCCTCCGGAAGAGCCTCGATTCGCTCCGCCGCGACGTCGAGACCTCCGGCAACTTCGACGCGATGGACCGCTTCGAGCAGCAGGCGTACGAGCTCGTCACCGGCCCGGCGGTCTCGAAGGCCTTCGACCTCTCGAGCGAGGACCCGAAGCTGCGCGACCGGTATGGGCGCACCTCATGGGGCCAGAGCGCGCTCCTCGCGCGCCGCCTGGCCGAGGCGGGGGTGACGTTCACCACGCTCAAGATGGGCGGCTGGGACCAGCACGGGGACCTCAAGGCCCGGATGGAGGACTACCTCCCCAAGCTCGACGCCGCGGTCTCGGCGCTCTTCGAGGACCTCTCGCAGCGGGGCCTCCTCGAGAAGGTGCTGGTCATCGTGGCGGGCGAGATGAGCCGGACGCCCAAGATGAACGCCGGCTTCCAGGGGCAGCCGGCCGGCCGCGACCACTGGTCGAGCGCGATCTCGCTGGTGATGGGCGGCGGCGGCGTAAAGGGCGGCCGCGTCGTGGGGAAGACCGACCCGCGCGGCGAGTACATCGTCGAGCGCCCCGTCACGGTGCAGGACCTGCACGCGACGATCTACCACGCGCTCGGAATCGACCCCTACACGTCGTACCTCAACACGGCGGGCCGGCCGGTCCCCGCGGTCGACGACGGCACGCCGATCAAGGAGCTTTTCTAGCCTTCGACCACTCCCGCGCCACCTCCTCCACCCGGTCGCGGATCATCGGCCGCGCGTCCCTCGGCACGAGGCCGCCGGCCAGCAGCCTGTCGTAGTCCGTATGGATGTGGCGGATGTGGGCGCGCACGGCGAGCACGACCTTCTCGGGATCCAACTCCTTCGCCGCGGCCGAGCGGCCCACGCGGCCGCTGTATTTTTCGCACGCGTGCCGCGCGATCTCGGCCGCCGCCTCGGGCGGGCACGCGGGAAAGAGCTCGTAGATCTTCGCCCGGAACTCCTGGAGGTACTCGCCTTCCTTGACCTCGTCCTTCGCGCGCCGCTTCACCGCCTTCGCCGCCCGCTCCTCCCGGTCGGCTAGGCAGGACTCCTCGGCGCGCGCGATTGCCGCCGCCTCGACCAGCGTGCCCCGCCGCTCGCTCCGCTTCCGGCGCCGCACGAACTCGACCACCACCGCGTGGCGCGGGGAGAACGAGGCCGCCCGGCGGGTCAGCGCGGGATCGCCCGAGGGGAGGAAGACGAGGTCTCCCAGGCCCTCGCACGCCATGCAGCGCGCGGGTTGCCCGCCGCCGAGCGCGATGAACCCGCCATCGGCGATCGCCTTCCCGCACTTGGCACAGGGATCGCCGTCCCGCCGGTTGATCCAGACGACCCGCGGCTCACTTTCCGCCATCCGTCTTCAAATGCCTCGCGTGGAACTCGAAGCCCTCGACGCCCGCGGGCGCGTTCTCGGGGGCGACCCGCAGAAGGGCCAGCATCAGCGTCTTCAGGACGTCTCCTTGAGAAGTCCTATCCGGGAGGCCGAAGGTAGCCGCGCGCCCTGAAGAACAGGAACTTCAGCGGCGGCTCCTCGATCAGCGTCTGCCGGCCCACCGGGATGACGATCTCTCCCGCCGGTTCGAGCGACGTGAAGCTCGCCGCGGTGGCTTTCGTCAGACCGTCCGCGCGGTCGTCCCCCTCGATCACCACGACCGCATCGCGGCCGGCCAGCACCCTCGGATCCCCCCAATACTCGTATTGAAACCCCTCGTCGCCCACCAGGTGCTTCCCGTGCACTTCGAAGGGCGCCTTCAACGTGTACGCCAGCTGGCTGGCACAGACGTATTTCCGGCCGAGACCGAGATAGAAGGTCCCTTCCGGCATCCCCGCGCGGAGTTCCTTCGCGCGCGCGGCGGCCTCGTCCCACCCATAGAGGCCCTGGAGGGGCGACAGCCCCGGCAGGAAGAACGCCATGTGGAACACTCCCAGGAGGACAACCGCGGCGGCCGTGCCGATCAGCCAGGTCCGGCGGCGCGCGTAGAAGTCCGCGACGCGACCCTTCGCGCCGGCCATGACGACGGTGAGGGCGAGGTACGACGGCAGCGGCCACATGAGGTGAACCGAGCTCGTCCAGGCAACCGCGAAGAAGAAGGCCAGCATCGGGGCGAAGCACCAGAAGAGGAGCCGCGGCGAGCTCCAGGCCTGCCGCAGCGCCACGACGGCGAGCGGGAGCGTGAGCGGGACGACCGCCAGCGCCTGCTGTCCCAGGTACGAGAACCCGCCCAGGCGGGCCGGCCGTGACTCGCTCACCCGGCCTCCCTGGAAGCGGAACGACGCCCAGTCGTGGGTCGCATTCCAATAGAAAACGGGGGTCATCACGGCGAGGGCGACGATGCAGGCCAGGTACGGCCACGGCGTGGCCAGCCACTTCCGGTCTCGCGCGCTCGTCGCGAGGTGGAACAGCACCGCGAGCCCGAAGAAGACCCCCGTGTACTTCGAGAGGCCCATCGCCCCGAGCGACGCGCCGGCCGCGATCCAGAGCTCTTTACGGCCCGTCTCGAGCGCCTCCCAGACGCAGTTCATCGCGAGCGCCCAGAAGAAGACGAGCGGCGAATCCGGAAAGCCCCCGCCGCTCGCGAGGAAGACGACGGGCTCGACCGAGAGGAGGAGCAGCGCCGTCCCCGCCGCGGGCTCGCCGTACAGCCGTTTCGCGAGGCGCGCGACCAGCGCCGTCGACCCCAGCGCAAAGAGGAGCGGCACGAACCGGATGCCGAGCGCCGTGTCGCCGAAGATCACGCACCCCAGCCGGATCGCCCAGGCGATCATCGGCGGGTGGTCGTAGTAGCACCAGTCCAGGTGCTGCCCGAAGTTCCAGTGGTACGCCTCCTGGGGCGTCACCGGCACGAAGACCGCGAACGCCACACGGAGGACGGCCAGGACCGTCAGTCCCCGTCGCATCAGCGGAAGATTCGGAGATAGAAGGAGATCGGGGGATGCGACGCTCCGATCACCCTATCCCCATTCATCACCGGATCCCCTTCCGGAACGCCAGGAACTGGCTGGTACAGAACGTGAATACCATCCCCGCCAGGATCCCCACCGAAGCGGCCAGGAGGTAGTGCCAGTGATCGAGAAGTCGAAGCGTCCCCTGCTGCACGGCCAGCCCGCCCAGCGCGCCGATGGCATAGACGACGTAGGACGTCGCGACCGGCACGGCGCGCGCGCGGAAGGTCCACAGCCGGTTGATGCAGTAGTTGGACGTCATCGCGACCGCGAAGGCCACGATGTTCCCCCGGTACTTGCTGAGCCCGGCCTTCTCCACCATCGTCCAGAGGATCGCCAGGTGGAGGACATAGCCGCCGCCGCCGGTGATCAGGAACTTCAGGACCCGGAGCGGCCAGGCGTTGAGGTCCCGGTAGAGGGTCCAGACCTGCTTCAGGAACTCCTTGCGCTCTTTCGGGCTGAACTTGCTCTCGCCCGCCGCGCGGTCCTCGAAGTGGATCGGGACCTCCGCGATCTTCTTCACGCGGCAGCGCGCGAGGATCTCAAGGAGGATCTTGAAGCCGCGCGGCTTGAGCTCGACGCCCTCCAGCATCGACTTCCGGAGGCAGAAGAATCCCGCCATCGGGTCGCTGACCGGCGTGAGGGGGCGGGCGAGCAGCGTCCCCGCCTTGGAGGCGAAGCGGCGGAAGAGCGGCCACTGGTCGATGTCGCCCCCCGCCATGTAGCGGCTCCCCACCGCGACCTCGGCGCCCTCCTCCACGGCTTTCACGAGATCCGGGACCTTCTCGGGCGGGTGGCTGAGATCGGCGTCGATCACGAGGCAGATGTCGGTGCGCGCCTCCTGGAAACCGCGGAGCACGGCGGTCGAGAGCCCGCGTTCGTCGCTGCGCTCGACCACGCGGACGGGGTACCGGTCGGCGATCGACCGGACGCGGTCGGCGGTGCCGTCCTTCGAGGCGTCGTCCACGAAGACGATCTCGACCTCGGGGAGGGCGGCACAGATCCGGCGGACGAGGGGCTCCACGTTCTCCGCCTCGTTGTAGGTGGGAACCACCACGGTAGCGCGGCTCATGAATGGCGAGTAGCGTACCATCGCCGAAGGATAATTCCACTTCTTGGATTTATCCCATCCCTAGGGAGGGCGGAAGCCGCGGGCCCGGATCAGGAAGAACGCCTCCGTGCGCCCTCCGAAGCGGCCCACCGTCACGGGAATCTTCGGCTCCAGGCGTTCGAAGCGCCGCTCCACGAGATCCAACCCCAGGGGATAGTGCTTCTCGTCAAAGACCACGACGGCGTCCTTCCCCCGGAACTCCTCGCCGCGCCACCAGTGGGGGAAGTTCTTGCTCGGCTGCCCGACCGCCGTGAACTCGAACGCCGTCGTCGGGTGGAGCAGGTACCCCATCTGCGAGGCGTGATGGTACTCGCGCGCGATCACGAAGTCGGGTTTGAGGAGACGCACCTCGGCGGCCAGCTGCGACCAGCCCGTGAGATCGGCCCGGGGCACGAAGGCCAGGACCGCGGGACCGAGGAGATAGGCCGCTCCCAGCACGGCGAGCGAACCGCCGATCAGGCGGCGGCCCCACGCGCCCCCCCTCCGGACCGCCGCCGCCGTCAGGATGAGCACGCTCGCGTACCCCGGCAGCGCCCAGTGGCCCCGCCCGGAACGCACGAAGAGGATGAGGAGAAAAAAGAGGAGGACCGGCATCCCCATCGCCGCCAGGAAGCGGTCCTGCCAGGGAGCCGACTTCCAGCGGGCCAGCGTGCGCAGCCCGGCTCCCCAGGCCCACAGGCCGATGAACGGAGTCAGGAGGAGCAGCTGGCTGAGCGGCCAGCTCCACAATTCCCGCGGGCGGAAGCTCCCCTCCGTAAAGCGTCCCGCCCCCTGGTAGCGGAACGACTGCCACCCGTTCATCACGTTCCAGACGATCGTGGGAGAGAAGGCCGCGATCGCGAGGAGCGCCGCGAGGTACGGCTCCTTGCGGCGGAGCCACCCGCGCTGCTCGGGGCTCAGGAGCAGGAAGCTGAGCGTGCCCACTCCGAGGAAAACCCCGTGGTACTTCCCCAGGGTCGAGAGCCCGAGGAAGATCCCCGCCGCATACCACCACGCGGGGGAGCCGCCGCTGAAGGCGTGCGCCAGCGCCCAGAGGGTCGCGCACCAGAAGAGGAGCATCGGCGAGTCGCACAGCGCCTCCGCGCCGTACGCGAATGTGAGAGGGGCCAACCCCGCCAGGAACGCCGCCCAGCGCGCCGTCGGCTCGTCGTAGAGCCGCCGTGCGGCCAGGAAGACGAACCCCGTCGCGAGCGCGCCGGCCGCGATCGTGAAGAGCCGCACCGCGAGCACGCCCTCGCCGAAGAGCGCCGTCGAGAGACCGATCATCCACGCGACCAGGCCGGGGTAGTCGTAGTATCCGAGGGCGGGATGCTTCGCGCACATCCAGAGGTACGCCTCGGCGGACGTGAGTTCCGTCTGGAGCGAGACGGCGGCCTTGGCGAGCGCCGTCGCGAGGATCATCGCGGCCACCTGCACGGCGGGCCGCTTCCAGAAAGGCGCCATTCCCGGCCCATCATACCCACCCCGACCCCATCCCATGGGGTAATCTTCTTCCCGGGGTCTACGCCCTCCTGGGCGGGGCGGACGGGACCTTCGAGTTCTCGCCGGCCGACCTGCGCACGCCCGACGAGATCGCGATGCCTCCCGAGTCGCTGCTCCTCGAGGGGGCGCGCCGTCCGGAAGAGGCCCAGCGCTCTCGACTCAGTCGCCGAGTCGCTTGCCGACCTGCGACTTGCGCCACTCCTCGAGCGCCGTGAGCGGCGCCTCGGGGCCGACGAGAAACCACGCCTTCCCGCCCTCCAGGCGGATGTCCGTGATCCAGACCGGCCGTGCCCCGAGGGTGCGGCCCCGGAAGGGCGGATCGGAGAGCGGCGTCATCCGGTCGGATGCCTCCGCGGGCCAGCGCCCGACCAGCTCGATCGTCTTCCCTCCCCCCACGTGCCAGACGAACAGCCGGTCGCGCAGCTCGAGGAGGAGGTGCTCGGTGCCGTCGGGATTGAGCGGCACCTTGAGCGAACGCGACGGGTCTCGTTCCATCACGATCCTGGCCGGACGGACGGGATCGAGCGTCGCGGGCGAGGTCCATCCGAGTTTCTCGCGGCAATCGGCGCACGGCGGGGCGGGGTCCTTCGCCGAGTACCCGGTCCCCAGGATGCACCACGCACCCACCGAGGACTTCTCGTCGTCGTACTTGTCGCGGAACCCGAGCAGGTGCATGAACTCGTGGGCGGCGATCCCCAGCGCACGCTCCCCCGCCTCCTCGGCGACCAGGATGTAGTCGATCTTCCGCTCGCCGGCGGGGAGCGTCTCCCGGTGGGGCCAGAGGGGCGTCCCTCGCGCGCCGAGCGGTCCCGCCGCGACGAACGCGACCCCTTCCACGCCATCGAGGACCTTGTCGCCGTCCCGCGCGCGCCACGCGGCGACCGCGCCTTCCAGGTCGCGGTCCGCGAACTTCGCGCGCTCCACGGCGAGTGCCACGGGCGCGTAGGCCTTTCCCTTGAGTTCGAACTTCCCGCCGGAGGCTTTCGCGTAGTACCCGGCCACTCCCTCGAAAAAGAGTTTCGACGCCTCCGCTCCACCCCACGCGCGGTCGGAGAACGCGACGGGCAGGACGGCCAGCGTGTAGGAGGCGCGCGGCTTGAGAGGCGGGGCGGGGGGGAAGGCGTATTCCTTGCGCTCCGTCTCGGTGAGCGCCGGCCGCGTACGGAGGCGGTCCTTCTCCTTCTGGAGGAGGTCGCCGGGCGGTCCCTGCAGAACGGCAAGCAGGAACAGCGCCGCGCTCATTTGGGCGGCTCCTTCTTGAACGCCCCCTGGAGCGCCTTGAGGATCGCCAGGCGCTCCTGCACGTACCGGGTCCGGGCGTAGGCCGAGAGCAGCTCGTCGATGGCCTTGACGGCCTCGTCCTTTTTCTCGTCCTTGAGGAGCGCCATCGCGCGGACGTGGAGCTCCTGCGCCTTCTTCTCGTCCTCCTCGGTCGGGGCCTTCCCGCTAGGCGGGGCGGCCCGCTTGCGGCGCTCCTTCTGCTCCCGCGCCTTCTCGCGGGCCTCCCGGTCGCGGCCGCCCAGGTCGGCGTACTTCTCGTAGTGCTCGTAGGCCTGCGGCTGCATGTCCTCGAACTTCTGCTCGTAGATCCGCGCCAGGTCGAGGTGCGGCTCCGGGTCCTGGGGCAGGCATCGGATCGCGCTGAGGAGGTGCTCCGCCGCCTGCCGGTACATGGCCCGGCTCAGGTGGACCATGGCGAGGTTGTAGTACGCGTCCCCGTGCCCGGGGTTGAGCTGGATCGCGCGCGTGAAGTCGACGATCGCCTTCTCCTCGTATCCCCGGCCGTCGCCCGGGGCGTTCGCGTCCCGGCGCAGGCGGACGTGGGAATAGCCCCGCGCATACCACGCCTCTGCGACGTCGGGGTCCGATTCGATCGCCCGCGAATAGAGCCCGATCGCCTTCTCGTGCTCGCCGCGGTCGGCCGCCTGGCGGCCTTCCTCGACGTACGCCCGGGGCGCGCCCGCGCAGGCCGACAAGAAGAAGCCGCAGAGGCACAGAGCCGCTGAGACGACGACTCTTGAATCAAGAAGGCCCATCATTCACCTGGAAAAGAAAATCGGGCTCCGCGCCTTCCTACCGCCTCACGCGCTCCAGCCAGCGGTCGCTCTCGGCATCGATGTCGCGCGGGTCGATCGCCTTGAGGCGCGAGCGCTCCAGCTCGGTGATCTCCTCGAGCTGTGCCTGCGTGTAGGCCACGTACGGCGTGAGGAAGATCATGAGCTCACGCTTCACCTTCTTCTTCGAGGTGTTCGAGAACATCAGGCCCAGGAGGGGGATGTCCCCCAGGATGGGCACCTTTTCCACTGAGTCGTCGGTGGTCTCCCGGATCAGGCCGCCGATCACCACCGTCGTACCGTTCCGCACCGCGACCGTCGTGGAGGCGCGGTTCACGTTGAAGGTCGGGTTGTTCACTCCCTCGGTGATCGCCACGCTCTCGGACGCGGAGGCGACGTCGGAAACCTCGGGCTCCACGACCATCGTCACGAGGCCGTCGGGGTTGATGTGGGGCGTCACCAGGAGCTGGATGCCGATGTCCTCGTAGGTCACGCTGTTGACGGTGTTGCCCAGCTGGTTGATCTGGGAGTTCGTGATCCGCGGGACCTGCTTGCCCACGTTGATCAGCGCTGGCTGGTTGTCGAGCGCGAGGATCCGCGGCGTCGCGAGCACCCGCAGCTTGCCCTCCTTGGCGAGCGCGTTCAGGTGTCCCTGGGCCACGGAATTGCTGAACGAGGTCAGCATCCCGGTCGTCGGGAGGTTGAAATCCGTCCCGAGGTTCACCGTGGTCTTCTTGCCCGCCATGTTGTGGGCATCCTCCCAGAATCCCTCCAGGCCGAACTGCGTGTTGTGGTCGAGCGTCACGTCCGCGATCAGGACCTTGATGAGCACCTGCGGGCGCGCCCGGTCGAGCTCTTCCAGGACCCCTTGCAGCGACTGGAAATTGCGGGGCGACGTCCGGATGACGAGCATGTTGGTCGTCGGATCGGCTTGGACGTCCACCTGGCCCTCGATCCCGCGGCGCGGGAGATCGTCCTCCCCCTGCGGGACGGGCAGCGGCGGGTCCTGCGGGTCAAGCGGGCCGAGGTTCCGGCCGCGCGTGCTCGACGTGCCCGCGCTGCTGCGCGTGCCGCCGCCCTGGGTGTTCCCGGACCCGGTGCCGGCCCCCTGGCCCTGGTTCTGATTCTGCATGCCGCCGAAGAGGCCCTGGCCCTGCTGCCCGGTGCGGGTCTGGCCGCTGTTGAGCCCCGTCGTCGAGCTCCCCGTCCCGCGGACGAGGTTCTGGATCATCGGCCCCACGGTGGTGGCGTCGTTGTTCTTCATCCGGTAGGTGAACGTGCTCACCGCTTCGGTGGGATTGGCGTCCAGCTGCTTGACGACTTCGTCGACGACCGCGATGTACTCGCGCGAGGCCTTCACGATGACCGAGCGCGTGCGGGGGTCGTTCGTGATGTCGATCTCCTGGCTGGGGAGCAGCTGGCTGGCGGACGACGGGCTCCCTCGGTTCCCGCCGCCCCCGCCGACGCCCATCATCGCGGCCAACCCGCCGCCCTGGTTTTGCTGGCCGCCCCCGCCCGTCGAGCGACCGGCGTTCTGGGTGGCCGTGACCTGCGGGCGGAAGAGCGACTGGAGGATCGTGGTCATCTGGACGGGGTCGGCGTTCTTGAGCTCGTAGATCTTCACGATCAGCATGTCGTTGACCTGCCGGTCGATCTCGAGCATCACGGCGTCGATGAGCAGGATCTTCTGATCGCTGGCCGCGCAGAGGACGGAGTTGGTCCGGACGTCGGGCACCGCGCGCACGTCGTGGGTCGCGCCGCTCTGGTCCTGCCCGCCCTGCGCCCCGCCCTGGCCGCCCATCCAGACGGGGAGCTGGGGATTGCGCCCTCCCCCCCCGCGGTTCTGGGAACTACTGGAGTTCGTCGGGGTGTCGGAGAAGAGGTCGTTCACCAGCTTCGCCGTCGTGGTCGCGTCGGCGTAGCGGAGGGCGTAGAGCTTGAGCTTGATCACGGCGGCCGACTTGTCGTCGAGCCTGCGGATCAGGTCCTCGATGAGCTTCATGTTGTCCTCGGTCGCGCTCACGATCACCGAGTTGGTGCGCTGCTCGGCCGTGATCCGGACCATCTCGTGGGCCAGGGCGCGCGCCGACGGGCCCGCCGCGCCGCCTTCCCCGCCGCCGCGGTTGCCGCCCCCCATCATCCGCATGAAGCCTTCCATGGGATTCTGCCGGCCCGTGTCGGCCCTCATGGTCTCCTTCTTGAAGACCTCGTTGAGCGTCTTGGCGGTCTCGAGCGCGTCGGCGTTCTTGAGGCCGAAGACGCGGACCTTGAGCTCGGCGGACGCGGAGACGTCGATCACCCGGAGGATCCGGGCGGCGCGGTTGATGCCCTCGCAGCGGCCGGTCATGATGATGGAGTTCGAGTAGGTCGAGATCGCGACCTCGGTGCTCCCCTCGCCCATGGCCTTCTGGAGCACGGCGCCGAGCTCCTTGTTGACCTCGACGACGTTCACCGCCTTGAGCGGGATGATCTGGGTGCGGAACTGGTCGGTGAGCGGGATCGCGTCCGGATCGGAGCCCACGTGGATCTCGACGCTGCGGCCGCTCGCCTTGGAGACGTCCAGCACCTTGAGCGTGTCCCCCTGCTTGGGGAGGCCCGGCGAGTAGGGGTTCAGGATCACCAGCCCGTGCTGGCGGAGCGCGGAGTTGAGGAAGTCCAGGCACTTGGAGAGCGGCACCTCGGTCTGGCTGAGGGCGGTGACGGTCCCCGTCGTCTTGGCGCCGGGCTCGAACGTGAAGTTCCAGCCCGTGACGGAGCTGACGTACTTCAGGACCACGTCCACGGACGCGTCCTTGAAGTTGAACGTCAGGTTCTTCTCCTCCTGCGCGGGCAGGGGGAGGGCGAACGCCGCCATCACGGCGATCAGCAGAGCGCGTCGGAGCATACCACCCCCAAAGGTTCGGGTCCTTGACGATGGAGAGGCGCGGGGGACGCATCCCCCGCGCCTCCCATCGGTTTTCGCCTTACTCGAGCTTCTTCTTCGCGTCTTCCGCGACCTCGACCTTGGTCGAGCCGACGTCCTTGAACTCGACCGTCGTGGTGCGGTTGATGGCGATCTCGCGCTCGCCGAAGGTCATCTTGCCCTGCGTGTTGACCTCGTACTTCATGAGCGCGCCGTCCTTCACCCAGAACTTGGCCGCGCCCTTGGGCTCGGCCACCGTGGGGGCCTGCCCGCCGGGGCGGCCGCCGCGCGTGAGGAGCGCCTTCACGCCGTCCTCCGAGAGAGCGCCGGAGAAGACGCCCTCGCCCTCGTCCTTGAGGTCGGCGATGCCGTCCACCAGGGTCTCGGCCTCGACCGCGGGCTCCTTGAAGGTGGCGAGCCTCTGCGCCATCCCGGCCGCCGGGTCGCGCCGCCCCTGCTGTCCGCCCTGGAACTCGCTCGCGGCCTTCCAGCCGTCGGCCGTCTTGACGGCGACCTTGCCGCCCTTGAGGACCGCTTCGGTCGTGGTCTCGCCGGTGGTCGACTTGATGCAGACGAAGCCGCCCTTCTCGATCTTGCCTTCCGTGGGGCCGGCCTGGGGGCGGTTCTGCCCGCCCGGGGCGGCGCCTTCGCTCTTGGAGTTCGACGTCCAGCTGTACCCCGACGCCTCCTGCAGCTTCTTCGCCGCGGCCTTGACGTCGGCCTTCGCGTCCCGCGCCGCCGCCGAAGCGACGGACGCCGCCAGGCCCAGGATCCCGATCCATGCAATGCGCTTCATCATGACCTCACCTCTCCTATCAGACACACAGACCCCAACGGGAGTTCATGGCTCTTCATCGTACTTCCGTTTCTTGCCGAGCTTCTTCTGGAGCTCCTCACGGATCTTCCGGCGCTTCTCCTCGTCGGGCGACGCTTCGCCCGAAGGGGTCTCCGCGGGCTTCGTCTCGATCGTCGAGACCGGCTTCTCCGTCGTCGTCTCCGCCCCCTCGGGAGCCTTGAGCCCCGCGTCGGGGAACGAGTCGCCGACCTTGAGCTCCTTGGTCGTCTCGCCGAACTTGACCGTGGCGAACCGCGTCGTGACGGACTCGATCCGGTAGACCAGGACCTCGTCGCCGGCCTTCAGGAAGAGGGGCGCCTTGAGGAGCTTGAGCTTCTCGCTATTCTTGTCCTCGACGACCACCTGGTACTCCTTGGTCGCGGGGTCGAGGATGATCCCCGTCACGACCGGCGGGACCGGCTTGGGGGGCGGGGGCGGCGGCTTCGGTTCGGAGGCCGTCGGGCTCGTCCTCGTCTCCTTCCGCGGCGTCTTCTTGTAGGGCGCGTAGATGTTGTTCTCGCGGAGCGATTTCAGGTCGGCCAGCGGCAGGGCCGGCCGGTCGGGATCCTGAGGCTCCACGTAGGCGGACGCGCCCGAGGCCTGGAGCAGGGCCGCCGCGATCCATTCCACCATCGTGCCGATCATTTCGCCCCCGTCTTCTGGACCACCGGATCGAACTGGATCGTCGAGACCCGCACGTCCACGTCCATCCGGTCGTCCTTCTCGTACTGCGAGCCGATGTGGATCCGGATGGGCTTCAGGAGCTCCTTCGAGTTATGGAGCTCTCCCAGCAGGTCGACGTACTTCTCCCACGTGAGTTTGAGCTTGAAATCGACCACGTATTCCTTGAAATCCCCCTGCTTCTGCTGCTGCGCCCCCTGGAAATCGAAGGTCGTCCCCACCTTGTCGCAGATGTTCCCCAGGTGCTCGATGAAGTTGTTCTGCACGTCGGGCTTCCGCGGCTTGTTGAGCAGGTCGCGGACCTTCTTCCAGTCCTTCTGGGCCCTCGGATCGTCCGAGAGGGTGGCGTTCATCCCGAAGAGGCTGTGGTTGACCGCGGCGATCTCGTCGCGCGTCTTCTTCCACGGCTCCCACCAGAGGCTCGTGAAGATGCGGTCCGCCACGTACCCGCCCGCGGCGAGGATCACGATCCCGAACAGGATTTTGGTCCGGCGGTCCATTCTATTTCTTCTTCTTGGGGTCGTAGCCCTTGAGGTACGCGGTCAGCACGAAGTCGTACTTGTAGTCGCTCTTGTCGTTGCTGGGCGTCATCTTCTCGTTCTTGACCGACTGGAAGACCCCTTGCTTCTCGAGCGCCGCGACCAGTTCGGTCACGTGCTTGTCGTCCTTCGACTTCCCCTGCAGGCGCACGACGCCCGTGTCGTCGAAGGTGGAGCTGACGATCCAGAGGGACGACGTGTTGATGCTGTACCGGAGCGCCTTCTGGACGTCCAGCCAGAGGGTGCGGTCGCGGTACCACTGCTGCGCGGTCGCGGTCCGCTGCTGGGTCTTCTGGACCAGCGCCGCCTGGGGCTTGAGCGCCTCGAGTTCCTGGCGCTTCCGCTGCAGCTCGCCCTTCTTGTCCGAGAGCGCCACCTGCGACCAGACGACGAGCAGGATCGCCGCCAGCGCGGCCATCCCCCCGATCCGGTGGGTCCGCGTGGGGTGGTACCGCTTGAGGACGACGGGGGGGTTGAGGAGGTCGGGCATCGACCGGCCCTGCGACACCCCCAGGCAGATCCCGGCCGCGGCCGCGGTCTCGAGATCCCCCGGTCCCACCTGCGACACCTCGCGGGAGAGGCGCGACCGGAGCGCGCGCGCGATCTCGTCGGCGGCGGCGCCCTCGCCAGCCAGGATGATCTTTTTGACCTCGCGGCCCGGCGCCTTCGCCGCATAGGCGAGGAGCGTACGGTCCACCTCCTCCGCGACCCGTTCGGCCTCGAGCCCTTCGAGGAGGGACACGGTGCGGGAGAATTCCATCCGCCCGTTCTCGACCACGAGGATCTCCGCCTCGCCACCGGCGACTTCGACGAGCGCGACGGCCTCGCCAGGGGGGCAGAGCGAGAGGAGGCCGAAGGAGCTGAGGTAGACATTGGAGACCTTGACGCCCGCGCCCTCCACGGCGGCGATGGCCGGGTCGAGCAGTTCGCGGGGGACGGCGACCACCTGGACGCGGACGCGGCCGCCCGCCCGGCCGGTCTCGATATACGAGTAGCGGATCTGGTCGATGGGGAGGGGCATCTCGCGCTCGACCTGGAAGCGGACCATGGCGACGAGTTCGTCGGGCGTCCCCCCGGGGAGGTCGAGATCGCGGAGGAGCGCCTGCCCGCGCTGGATGAGGAGGATGGCGCGGCCGCCCTCCACGCCGCACTTCTTGAGGGCGCCGCGGAGGCTCTCGGCATCCACGGCCGCGATCCCGGCGCTGAGGGCGCTGGCGATCTGCAGACCCTGGCCGTTGGCGCGCGCCTGCACGGCGCTCACCGTCCGGGCTCCCAGCTCGATCGCGGTCAGGTTCGTCGCCACAGTTCTCCCAACGGCGCAAATCTACGAGGCAGCTTTACGCCACGTGCGTGGCGTAAAGCTGCCTCGCAGATTCACGCCACCTACTTCGTCGACTGCTCGGGGCCCTCGGACGGGTCGTACGGCATCCCGAGCTTCGTCGCGTCCTTCCAGTACACGAGGCGCGGGCGGGGGGTCGCCAGCCGGTCGTAGACGGCGATCATCCGCCTCATGGCCCCCGGGCGCGCCTGCGGATCGGTCTCCGCGGAGGTCGTCTTCGCGTACGCGATCCCGATCCGGCCCACCGCGTGAATCCGGTACTGGTACGAGTGGAACGTGATGAAGTTGGCGAACTGCTGGAGTTCCCCCGGGGTCACCACGTCCGTCAGCCAGCCCATATTGGACAAGTCCGCGCCCGAAACCGTTCGGGCGCCGATGATTTTGAGCGCGATTTCCTCGGATATTCCCGGCACGCAGCGGAGGACCTGCTGGGGCGCCGTGTTGATGTTCACCAGGCCTGGAACTGCGGCGCCGTCGATCATCGTGAACTTGTCCGCCAGCAGCTTGAAGCGCTCCTTCGTCAGCACCGCCGCCATCCCCTGCGCGGGGTTTCCCAGGAGATGCGCCACGCTCTGGAACGGCCCCTGGGTCACCCCGTGGATCTGCATCGCCTGGATCTCGCCCGGGTTGAGCCCGGCGTCCTGGAGCTGCTGGGGCGTGCCGGTGTTCAGGTTGATCTTCGGCTGCCCGTCCAGCGTCTCGTTCTTGTCCGAACTCCAGACGGTGACCATCCCGTAGAGCCCCGGGTCGGGGGTCGAGCCGCTGTCCTTCTCCGCGGGATCGATCCGGCCGTTCAGGTTCAGGTCGCGTCCGAAGAGGATCTCGGGCGTCACGCCCCGGACGAAGAGCAGCTCCTCGACCGTCTCGAAGGGCGCGTTCTTGCACGTGTACGCGGGGCTCAGCCCCTGGTAGTACCCGGTCTCCGCGCCCGACGGCCCCGGGTTCGAGTCCTGGTCGCGCCAGTCGATGATCGAATCGGCGATCTCCTCCGTCACCCGGGGGAGCTTCATCAGGACTTCCTTCGTGGCATAGTTCAGGTTGATCTTCGACGCCTCGTCCTCGAGGCCCCACTGGAGCTTGCCGTCGTCGATGTAGGTGGGGTGGAGGACGCTGAACGCGCCGTCGCCGAGCGCGATCTCGTAGAAGCGGTCCGGGTTGCTGGCCCAGAGGTCGTTGGGCCCGTGCCACGGCTGCACGGCGTTGTCGACCGTGATACAGGCCAGGTCGATCGCGCTCCAGGCGAGCTGCTCGGCCTTCTTCTCGTCCCCGTAGCTCCCCGAGAGCGAGTACTCGACCTGCATCTCGCCCAGGAAGGCGTACATGATGAGCGTCAGCGCGGCCGTGATCCACAGCACGACCAGCAGGGCCACGCCTTTCCGTCCGCGCCTCCTCATTGCTGCTTCTCCGGGGTCTCGGCCCCCACCGGGAGATAGAAGCGCGCGGTGAACTTCTCGATCAGCTCCTCCCCGCGCCACTCGCCGCGGACGTGGATCGTGACCTCCACCGCCTTCGGAAGCTTCCGGAGCCCCACCGAGTCCCACGACTCCTTCCACGAGTCGTCGTAGTACCGCAGGTTGAGGTAGACGACCTCGCCGGCCACCTGATCGATGTCCTCGTCCCGCCGCGCCTGGACCGTGACCGGCGAGAGGATCGCCTGCCGCTCGCGGACGAGGCCGTGCGACGGGAGGGTCGCGTTCCCCTCCACCCAGTAGGTGACCTTCGAGAGGTCGATCTTCCTTGCGGGCTCCTTCGAGAGCTCGGTCTTGAGCGTCGGGAGCATCGTGTGGGCGTTCACGCCGACGAACTCGATCTTGTCGAGCGGCTGGTCCTTCGAGCCGCCGTCGGTACCGATGAAGCCCGTGTCGTAGGCGGTCCCGGGCATCACGGCGCCCTTGAGGTCGTCCTCGACCGCCTTGAGCGCCGCCCGTGCGGACTGGAAGAGCTCCGCCCGCGCCTCTCCCTTCGACGCGAGGGTCCGGCCCGATTCGAAGAGCGAATGGGCCGCCGCGATCACCACGGCGAAGATCCCCGTGGCGACGATGAGCTCCAGGAGGGTGAAACCATTCACCACAGAGACACGGAGTCCACAGAGACGACCCCTTTGTAGACCCCTCCCCGACCCCCCCGGGGGGGGAAGGGGGGGACGACACAAAGAATTTCTTCTCTGTGCTCTCCGTGTCTCTGTGGTGATTCTCTTCATGGGTTCGTGGTCGTCGTGGCGGTCTTGTCCCGCATCAGGCGCGTCAGCACGAACGTCCGGTCCTGCTCCCGCTCCCTCCACTTGATCGTGACCGTCACGAAGCTCAAGCCGGCCTCGTCCGGCTCCGAGCGCGTCTCGTAGGCGAAGTCCGGCTCGTCGCTGAACGCCTTCCCCTCGCTCGAATCGAGCGCGATCTCGGCCGTCTCCAGGTCCGTCATGATCCGCTGGGCGAGCATCGCCGCGCGGGTGGCGTTCTGGGAGATGGTCGAGGCGCGCGCGCCGGTCGTCAGGCCCTGGGCGATCACCCCGAGCGCCGCCACCGCCACGACCATGGCCACCAGGACCTCGATCAGGGTAAAACCGGCCGCGGAGACTCTCTTGAGACTCTTCCGGGAATCCGCCCTGCGGCTCTGCGCCTGCTCTGCGGCCGTCCTGATCATGGCTGGGGCGGGACCTCGATGTACACCCGGCTCGTCGCACCGACCACCTTGATCGTCGCGCGGTCCCCCCGGTCGTTCGAGACCGTGATCGTCGCGTCCGCCGCGGTGCCGTCGGGGCGGAACTCGAGGACCTTCCGCTGCAGGTTGTCCGGGTCGTCCTCCAGGCCGTCGAGGGTCTCCAGATCGACCTCGTCGGGCACCTGCTCCTCGTCCCACGACCCGGCCAGCGGGGCGAATTTCCCCGGGTCCTTGAACGGCCGCGCCTCGTAGTCCAGCCAGAAGGTCTTCGCCTTGGGGTCGAAGACCAGCCGGTGGCGGAGGCCCGTCGTCGCGGCGTCGGCCCGCGCCTTCCGCGCCCAGGCGAAGATCCGGTCCGCCGTCTTCGTCACGCGCAGGGCGGGGACGTAGTCCGAGAACCGCGGCGCGACCACGGCCGCCAGGACGAAGATCATCCCCATCACGAGGATGATCTCCAGGAGGGTGAACCCGCCTCGGCGCTTCATCGGCTAGGGTTTCTCGAGGTCGTCCGGGGAGCCGGGCTGCCCGTCGGGGCCCGCCGAGAGCAGGTCGTATCCCGTCGGGTGCTTCACGCCCGGACACAGATAGAAGTACTCGCGGCCCCACGGGTCCTTGGGGATGTCAGCGATGTCGAGATACGGCCCCTTCCACTTCGGCGGCTTCGGGTTCCCCGGCTCCACGAGAAGGGCCGGCAGTCCCTGGTCGGTCGTGGGGAACTTGCCGTTGTCGCTCTCGTACATCGAGAGCGCCGTCCCCACGTTCTTGATGTCCAGCCGCGCGGCCTCGATGCGCGCGTCCTCCGACCGCCCCGTCAGCTTGGGCACGACGATGGCGGCCAGGATCCCGATGATGACGACCACGAGCAGGAGCTCGATCAGCGTGAACCCGCCCGCACCGCGACGACGACGACGGATCTTCATGGGACTCTCCTATTTGATCATGCTCGAAAGACTGAAGACCGGCAGCAGCATCGAAATCACGATGAACCCGACCAGCGTGGCCATGATGAGGAGCAGCGCGGGCTCGAAGAGCGCGATGAAGACCCGCACCTGCCGGTCCACCTGGATGTCGTACGACTCGGCCACGTTGATCAGCACCTCGTCCAGGTTGCCGCCCTCCTCGCCCACCGCGATCATGTCGACCACCATGACCGGGAAGTAGCGCGACTGGCGGAGGATCTCGGCAAGGCTCCGGCCCTGCTTCACGCCGGCCGAGGCCTCGTCGATGTCCTCCATGAGCACCACGTTCCCCATCGCCTCCTTCGCGATCGAGAGCGCCCCCAGGATCGGCACGCCGCTCTTCAGGAGCGTCCCCAGCGTCCGCGTGAAGCGCGAGACCGCGTTCTTCTTCACGATCTCGCCGAAGGCCGGGAAGCGGATCTTCACGAGGTCGAAGACGCGGCGGCCCCCGACCGTCCTCACGATCTGCGACCAGCCGGCCATCAGCGCCACCGCCCCCACGAAGAGGAACCCCCAGTAGTCGCGGCAGAAGTAAGAGACCCCCATCACGATCTGCGTCGTGGCGGGCAGGTTGCTCCCCATCTTCCGGAAGATCTCGCTGAACCGCGGGATGAAGAAGACCATGAGGAAGATCACCGCCCCCGTGCCGATCACGACGAGGAGGGCCGGGTAAGCCATCGCCGAGGCGATGCGGCTCTTGAGCTCCTGGTCCTTCTCGATGAAGAGCGCCAGGCGGTGGAGCACCTCCTCGAGGAACCCGCCCGTCTCGCCGGCCTTCACCATGCTGACGTAGAGCGGGGGGAACGCCTTCGGGAACCGGGACAGCGCCTCGTGGAGCGCCTTGCCCGAGGAGATCTCCTTCTCGATCTCCTGGACCGTCTCCGACAGCTCCTTCTTCCGCGTCTGCTGCGAGAGCGTCCGGAGCGCCTTGTTGAGCGGAAGCCCCGCCTTGAGGAGGTCGGAGAGTTGCCGCGTGAAGAGCGCCACGTCCGCCGGCTTGATCCGGCCCGAGCTGCGCCTCAGCGTCTGCGGCGCCGCCGGCTTGCCGTTCGCGCCGCCGGACGATCCGATCTCGAGCGGGAAGACCCCCATGCGGCCGAGCGAGTCGAGCGCCGACCGCTCGCTCTCGGCCTGCAGGATTCCCGAGACCGTGGACCCGTCGTCCTTCTTCGCCTTGTATGTGAACTGCGGCATATCAGAAGCTGGAAGCTCGAAGCTGGAAGCTCGAACGCCCTTCCGGCTTCAAGCTTCCGGCTTCCGGCTCCATCCTAGTACTTGTCCACCTTGGTGATCCGGATCACTTCCTCGGGGGTCGTCACCCCGGCCCGCACGCGGTCCCAGCCGTCGTCGCGGAGCGTGCGCATCCCGTGGTCCATGGCGTACTTCTTGAGGCGGTTGGCGCCGTCGCGCTTGAGGATCATCTCGCGCAGCGCGTCGTCGATGACCAGGAGCTCGAAGACGCCCTGCCGGCCCTTGTAGCCCGTCCCGCGGCACTCCTCGCAGCCCTTCCCGCGCCAGAAGGTCTTCACGTCGGCGGGCAGCATCCCTTCCGCGAACTCGGCGTCCTTCGGCGAACACTCGGTCTTGCAGCGCTTGCAGATGCGGCGCACCAGGCGCTGGGCCATGAGGCCTTCGACCGTGCTCGCGACGAGGAACGGCTCGAGGCCCATGTCGACCAGCCGGGTCACCGCCGTCGGGGCGTCGTTCGTGTGGAGAGTCGAGAAGACAAGGTGGCCCGTCAGGGCCGACTGGACCGCGATCTCGGCCGTCTCGAGGTCGCGGATTTCGCCGATCATGATGATGTCCGGGTCGTGGCGCAGGATGGCCCGAAGGCCCGCCCCGAAGGTGAGGCCGGTCTTGGGGTTCACGTGGATCTGCTTGATCCCGGCGAGCTGGTACTCGACCGGGTCCTCGACCGTGATGATCTTGTCCTCGATGTGGTTGATCTTCTGGAGCGCGGCGTAGAGCGTGGTCGTCTTGCCCGAGCCGGTCGGGCCGGTGACGAGCAGGATGCCGTGGGGCTCGGCGATCAGCTGCTTGAAGTGCTTGTGCACCTCCGGCGGCATGCCCAGCTCCTCGAGCGAGATCTTCATGTTGTCGCGGTCGAGCAGGCGGAGGCAGACCCCCTCGCCCCACACGTCGGGGATCACCGAGACGCGGACGTCGATCTCCTTGCCAAGGCAGTTGAGCTTGATCCGGCCGTCCTGCGGGAGGCGTTTCTCGGCGATGTTGAGGTCGGACATGATCTTCAGGCGCGAGACGATCGCCGCCTGGAACCGCTTGATCTCGCCGGGGATGGGGATCTTGTGGAGTATGCCGTCGATCCGGTACCGGATGCGGAGCTCGTCCTCCATGGGCTCCACGTGGATATCGCTGGCCTTGTCGCGGACGGCCTCCGTGAAGATCTGGTTCACGAACTTGACGAGCGCGGCGTCCTCGGCGAGCGCCGGGTCGTCCTCGCCGCCGCCCGCCTCGCGGATGATCTCGATCTCGCTGCGGGCCTGGTCGACCATTCGGCCGACCTCGTCGGCGGCGACCCCGTAGTGCTTCTTGATCAGGCGGTCGATCTCGCTGGGCCGCGCGAGGAACGGCTGGATCTTGGCCTTGAGGAGGAGGCGGAGGTCGTCCAGGACCTCCAGGTCCAGCGGGTCGCTGACCGCCACGCGGAGCGTCCCGTTGCTCCGGTCGATGGGGAGGACCTTCCGCTGGAAGACCGTCTTCACGGTCTGGGGGTTCAGGAGGCTCGTGTCGATCTCCGCGGTCGCCAGGTCGATATAGGGGACGTGGGTCTGCTCGGAGAGGGCCCGCAGCACGGCCTCCTCGCTCGCGAAGCCCAGGCGGACGAGCGCCTGGCCGATGCGCTCCTTGCCTTCCTTCCTTTTCAGGGCCTCGTCGACCTGGGCGGTCGAGACGGCGCCCTTCCGGACCAGGAGTTCACCCAGCAGCATAAGTCTCTATAGATGGAAAGGGCCGCCCAAGATAGTACCCCTACCCCCGGGCGGCCGCTCCAAAAGGTTAGAGCGCGTGGCGCTCGCTTATTCCCTCGGGCCTACTTCAGGATCCCCAGGATGATGAGCTCGATCTCCTGGCGATTGTTGACGATCTCCGCGAGCTGTTTCTGGAGGGTGGCGATCTCCTTCTCGCGCTTGCGGCGCTCGTCCTGGGTCTCGGTGATCCGGTCGTTGAGCGCGGCGTCGCTGAGCTCCTTGTTTTTCGCCGTTTCGGTGAGCTTCTCGCGCGAGGCCTTCTGCCAGTCCTCGAGCTCGGCCTGGGCCTTCACGATCTTCTCGACCAGGTCCTTGATCGCGGCGCGCTCGTCGTCCTTCTCGATCTTGAGGGCGTCCATCGCGCGACGGACACGCTCCTCGGGGCTCAGGCGGGCTGTCCGGTCGCCGCCCTGGACGCGGCCCTGCAGGCCCTGGAGGCCGGGGATCAGGCGCGTCCACTGGGTCGCGCGCTCGTAAAGGGCGTCCAGCTTGGGCTTCTGCTCGTCGGTGAGGTGAGCCTTGATCTTCTCGCTCACGGACTTGAAGTTGTCCTGGAACTTCTGGATCTCGGCCTGCCAGTCGAGGCCCTGGAACCCGCCGCTCCGGAACTCCTCCATGCGCTTCTGAATGGACGCGGCGAACTCGTCGACGGTCGGCTTGATCTTCTCGACCTGCTCGTCGGTGAGGGTGAGCTCGCGCTTCAGGTCGTCCATGCTCAGGGCGCCCTGGAGGCCGCCGCCGAAGCCCTGGCCGCCCTGACCCCCCTGGCCGAAGCGGAACTGCTGGCCACCCTGGGCGCCGGGGCCTCCGCGGCCGCGGTTCATCTCCTCGTACAGCTTCTTCTGCTCGTCGTTGAGGAGCCCCGTGATGCTGGCGGTCCGGGCCTCGTCCGACTTCGTCCGGTCCTCGTTGTCCTTCAGGTAGATCTCCTTGACCTTCGACGCCTGCTCGTCGGTGAGCTTCAGGCGGTCTTTCAGCCGGTTGACCTGGAACTCCGCGACCCGGTTGGGGTCCTGCTGCTGCTGGGCGGACGCCGTTCCGGCGACGATCATGAGGGCGACCAGGGTGCGCATGCTACCTCCGCTGAAAAGTGGGGATGATCTTCTCGATCTCTTCCGCCGACACGTTCCCGGCCGCGAGGACGACGGTGCCCTCGAGCTCGAGGAGATAGGCCGCGCCCCGCCGGTCGGCGAACTTGCGGGCGACCACCTTGCCGTCGTTCTTCTTTGGGTTTTCCGCCGGCACGAACTTCTTGAGGAACTTCCAGAGCTCCGAGTCGGCGGGGCACTCCACCACCGAGAGGACCGCCATGCCGTCGGTGTAGTTGACGTGGACGATCGGGACGTCGAGTTTCGGGAGGCCGACCGGGAGGAAGGCCTTCATCGCCTCGCGGGCGCCCTCGGGGACCTCGACCCGCACCCGGAAGATCTCGGCGCCGCGGACCTCGAACCCGCGCGGGAGGCTGGAGGGGAGCCAGACGCCGTAGCCCGCCCGCGCGGAGAGCTCCCCGAGCGGCGCCTCCTCGCGCTCCGCCTTGATCCAGCCAGGCCGGGGGGCGGGCTCGTCGAAGGTCTTCTCCGCGAACTTGGGGTGGAACGCGATCGACTGGAAGCGCGCCTCGAAGACCGGGGCCGTCCCGTCCAGCACCTGGAAGCCCAGGGGAAAGCGGTTCTCGACGTCGGCCGCGATGCGGTAGCTCGGCCGGCCCGCGTGGCGCGCGCGCAGCTGGATCACGTCCGCTTCGCGTCCCGCCACGGTCTCGCGGCCCGTGACGGCCACGTCGTAGTTACGGACGGCGAGCTCGAAGTCCTTGATCTTCCGCTTCCACTGCCCTTCGCCGGGCCGGAGGAACATGGGGATGCCGCCGAAGAAGGGGACCCCGGGCGGCCGCTTGGCCGCGGGCCGGGCGCCGCCGCGGATGCCGAGGAACTCGACCTTTTTGCGGCCGCCCTGCGACTGGATCCGGAGGCGGACCGTCTCCGGGCCGCCCCCCATCTCGCGGACGCCGTCGTAGGGGACGCCGTCCTCCGCCGCCTCGATCCGGGCGAGGAGCGTTTCGAGTCGCGAGGTGCGGGCGTCGGCCAGTACGCCGGTGGCGATCGCGCCCGCGCAAAGCGCGAAGGTCACGACGATCCCGACGACTTTGGCTTTCATGCTCTACCTGAACAGCGTGTCCGCCATGGCAGTCGCGGTGTCGACATCCTCATAGCGCGGCACGAGGGCCCCCATCGTGTGGCCCGCCTCGGGGGCGACCTCCTGGATGACCACGTCAAGCCGGGGTTTCGCGGCCGGCCCCGAGAAGAACAGGGCGAAGGAGAAGAGGAGTGCCGCCGCCGCGGCCAGTCCGGCGGCGATCTTCGTGCGGCGGAACGGGAGCGCGCGGCCCTCGGAGAGGCGCGCAGCGATCGCGGGCCAGAGGGAGGCGGGGGCCAGGGGCGCGCGGGCCGCCGTAAGGGCTTTTTCGTTCGCCTCGATCCCGCGGAGCATTTCGGCGCACGCGGTGCAAGACTCCAAATGGACCGCGAATCCCACCTTCTCGTCGCAGCCGAGCGCCCCCTCGAGGAAATCGAACACGCGGTCGCGGAACAGCTCGCAGTTCATCCTTCGTTCTCCAACGTCACGTCCTTCAGCAGGGGCCGCAAGGTCTCGTGGGCGAGGAAGAGCCTCGACTTCACGGTGCCCATCGAGATCTCCAGCACTTCGGCGATCTCTTCGTACGAGAGGCCGTCGAGGTACCGGAGGCTGATGATGACCCTCAGCTTCGGGGAGAGCTCCAGGATCGCCCGGTGGACGTGGTCGTCCAGGGGGCGGCCCTCCTTGGTCCCGCCGGGGTCGCCGCGGCCCTCCTTCTGGATCTTCTCGTGGATGCGCGCGTGGCGGGTGACCTCGCTCGCCTTGTTGAGCGCGTGGTTCACCGCAACGCGGAAGAGCCAGGTGGAGAACTTGCTTTCGAACTTGAACCTCCGGAGTTCTCCGTGAATCTTCACGAAGACCTCCTGGGCCAGGTCCGCCGCGGCCTCGTACTCCCCCACGATGCGGTAGCAGGAGGCGAAGACCTTCTCCCGATACTTTTCATAGAGCGCGCGGAAGGCCTCGGGGTCCCCGGAGAGGTGTCTGCGCACCAGCTCTGAGTCGTCCGGGGTCATCGCCTGTTCCGCCCTTTCCGACACGCGCGCTCCTCGATTTGTTCGCCCAGTCTATAGGGAGATCCGGAGATGAGAGGGGATAAAGTGATCAACTGTTCATCTGGGCATCGGGTGTCCAGATGAACAGTTGGGGTACACTACGGTGATGGCCGGACCAAAGAAGGTGCCCCTGTGGCTCAAGATCGCCTGGACGGCGTGGATCGCGGTCTGGATGCCGTTCTACTGGAAGCACTACGGGCCGCAGAACTTCCTCTGGTTCTGCGACCTGGCCAACTTCCTGATCGCCGTGGCCCTCTGGACCGAGAGCTCGCTCCTCTTCTCGTGGCAGGCGGTCTCGGTGCTCCTCGTCCAGCTCGTCTGGACGGTCGACGTGGTCGGCCGGACTCTCCTGCGCTCCCGCTTCCTGGGGACCACCGACTACATGTGGGACCCGACCATCCCCCTCGTCACGCGGCTCCTGTCGCTCTTCCACCTGGCGGTTCCGCCCCTCCTCTTCTATGGGATCTGGAAGCTCGGGTACGATCGTCGCGCGTTCTGGGCCCAGACGGTCACCGCGTGGATCCTCCTCCCAATCTGCTACTTCGGCTGGCCGCCCGACCCGGGATTCGCGTGGGACATCAACTGGGTCTACGGACCGTTCGACAAGCCCCAGACCCGCATCGCCCCGATCCTCTACCTGGGCGTCTGCATGATCGCCTACCCGGTGCTGCTCTACGCGCCCACCCACTTCGCGCTCCGGTTCCTCTTCAGGCGTCGGGAAGCCGCAGCGCCCGCAGGATGATCCCGTCGCGCCACCCCGGCGGGATGAGCCGGAACATCCCCGCCTCGAAACGCGTCCGCCGGCCCAGAAGGTAACGCCGTTTCGGCCGCCTTGCGGTCAGCGCGTGCTCGACCGCCCGCGCCACCTCCGCGGCCGGGATGGCCTTCTTCGAGAGCGCCTCCGTGAACTCGTCCATGCGGGCGAGCGCCGCCGCGTAGAGCGCCTTTCCCGACTCCGGCAGCGCCGCCGCGACGCGCGCGGCCTGCGACCGCGACTTCGCCCAGATCGGCGTCGCGATCGCGCCCGGCTCGACGATCGCGACCCGGATTCCCCACGGACGGAGCTCCATCCGCAGGGAGTCGGTGAGCGCCTCGAGCGCGAACTTCGACGCACAGTAGGGGCCGAGGAAGGGCGTCGCGATCAGGCCGCTCACCGAGCCGATGTTGACCACGCGGCCCTTCCGTGCGCGGAGTCCCGGCAGGAACGCCTGGGTGACGGCGACCTGGCCGATCACGTTCACCTCGAGCTGGCGACGGAGCTCCTCGATGGGCAGGAACTCGAGGGGGCCCGCCACCACGATCCCGGCATTGTTGACGAGGCCCGCGAGCGGCCCGGTCTCGCGCGCGGCGCGGGCGATCGAGTCGCCGTCGGTCACGTCGAGGAGTACGGGGCGGAGGCGGTCGGAGGCCTGCTTCCGGAGCGCCTCCCCGTCCTCCGCCTTTCTCACGCCGGCGAGGACGCGGAAGCCCAAACGGTCGAGGTGAAGCGCGCACGCCTCGCCGATGCCGGTGGAGGCGCCGGTGACGACGACGGTCTCATCCACGCGAGGGGACGGCGTGAGGGATCGTATCCGGCCGGGCCTCGGCGCGTCCGGCGGCGAAGAAGAGGTAGGTGTCGAGCGAGTAGTGGATGAAGAGGGCGCTGAGGACCCCCATATAATAGTACTGCAGGCTCGAGAGGCCCCAGGGGTCGCGGCGGATCACCTCGAAGACCGCGGCGAGCAGGGCGGCCGAGAAGGCGAAGCAGAGTCCGTAGAACGCCCAGGCCGCGCGGCCCGGGCCGGCGATCCGGGCCACGAAGGGGGTCATCGGCTGGCCGCGCTCCTTCCGAATGGCCAGCACCACCCAGATCACGCCCAGGTACTGGATGGAGTGCCACGCGTTGACCGTCTGGAACGCGAGTTCGAGGCGGGTCCCGCTCGCCGCGCAGGGGACGATGAAGGCGAGCGTCGAGGTCACGGCGATGAGGAGGGTCTTGGGACCGTTGAGCGTCCCGCGGCGGCGCTCGGCCAGCGTCTTGGCCAGCCACGCCGCGAAGACGACGGCCAGGAGCACCGAGATCACCCGGGGGGTCCATTCGCTCTTGACGAAGCCCGGGATGAGGATGCGGATCGTCCCGAGCAGGAAGTCGTCGTGGACGAGCTTGTAGGAGGCGATCGGATAGAACGAGAGGAAGAGGAGGCCGTAGTCGAGAAAGCGCGACCAGGACGGGTCGCGGTCGCCCGCCTTGCGGCGGTAGACGTCGGCCAGGTAGGCGTTCTGCTGGAGGACGTGGAGGGAGGCCCAGAAGACGAAAAAGCTCATGAGCTCCTGGAAATGGTGGAAGCTCATGTAGACCACGAATGCGGGCACGAGGAGGGTGATCGCGACGAGAGCGGGCCCGTGCGAGCGGCGGAAGCGCGGGTCGGCGTAGGTGGCGACGAAGGTCGAAAAGAGGTGGGGCCCGCCGACGAGGGCGGTGACGCCCAGGTTGATCAGTTCCGACGACGCGCCGGTCCAGACGAGGAGCATCCCCAGCGGCACGACGACGGCGCTGCCGACGAGCCAGGTCAGGTCCCAGCGGCGGCTGCGGATCCACGGGGATGCCATCCGAGCTTTCCTCCCTTGCCTGACGGGATACCGGTGAGTGAGCCGTATGGCTTCGGTTCCGTCAAGTTCTATTCGCCGGTTCGAATGTTCACTGACTGACTGGACGGTCCCCTTCAGGCGCCCGTCGGATCCCCCGCAAGGCTTGACTCGCTCTCGGGGACGGACCTAGAATGCGCTCCCTCACGAGGAGGTTTTGAGGAAAACTCAGGAGGATGCCATGGCCGACGCCCTCGCTGCCCCCGCCCGGTCGCTCCCCAGGATCGGAGACCCCGCCCCCGACTTCACCGCGATGACCACCCACGGGGAACTCACGTTTTCCGCCTGGCGCGAGGGGAAATGGACGCTCCTCTTCTCCCATCCCGCCGACTTCACCCCCGTCTGCTCGACCGAGCTCACCGAGTTCGGCCGACGCTCCAAAGAGTTCGAGGCCAAGGGGATCAAGCTGATCGGCCTCTCCGTCGACAGCATCCACTCCCACGTCGCCTGGCACCAGAACCTGGCGAAGATCCTGGGCGTCACGCTCCCCTTCCCCCTGATCGCCGACTCCAACCGCAGCGTCAGCGAGCTCTACGGCATGATCCACCCGGGCGCGTCGGCCACCGTCACGGTCCGCGCCCTCTTCGTGATCGACCCCAAGGGCATCGTCCGCGCCCTCATTTACTACCCGCTCAACGTCGGGCGCAACGTCGACGAGGCCCTCCGCGTGGTCGAGGCCCTCCAGACGGCCGATAAGAACGGCGTCGCCTGCCCGGTCAACTGGAAGCCCGGCGACAAGGTCATCGTCCCGCCCCCCAAGACCGAAAAGGAGGTCGCCGACCGCCTGGCCCTCCAGAACGTCGAGCGCCTGGACTTCTACCTGATCAAGAAATCACTCTAGCAACTGTTCATCTGGACACCCGGTGCCCAGATGAACAGTTCGCCGGGTAAACAGTCCGGGGGCCCTTGTTTTTCGGTAACCCGGGCCTCTCTCCCCTTCTCCATGGAGTAGACTTGGAAGACCCGAAACGGAGGAAATCGACCATGGCCAAGGGATTCAGCGCGCTCGAGAAGAACATCCTCAAGGCAAAGGGGCTCAGCGACGCCCAGGTGAAGAAGATCGCCGCCGCCGGCATCGCCTCCCGCGAGGACTTCAAGACCGTCGGGAACGCCAAGACGCTCACCGAGCTGGTCGCCGGCCTGAAGACCGCCGTCGCCGAGGCCGTCATGGGCTGGGCCCTTGGAAGCACGCCCACCCCGGCCGCGGGCGGCGGCGGGGCCATCGTGGTCGAGTCCCCCGATGCGGTCTACTGCGTCCACTGCAAGACCAAGCAGCCCAAGGACTACAACAGCGGGGACCTCTGCATCTCCTGCGGCAAGCAGGCCGAGCCCATCCTCTCCTGCTTCTGGTGCTCCTCGAGCGGCCCGGGCAAGTTCTGCCGCCAGTGCGCCGCCGAGTTCGTCTCGACCGCCGAGCTGGAGCTCGCCATGCTCCTCAAGCGCGAGGGGCTCCCCAAGGACGCCATCCCGGGCAAGCTCGCCGCCATGAGCCCCGCCGAGAAGGAGGTCCTCTGGGGCCGCGTCCGCAAGGCGCGCCGCTAACCCATGCGCGCCGTCTGCGAGAAGTGCGGCGCGGCGCAGCCTCCGGACTGGAAGGCGGGCGACCTCTGCAGCGCGTGCGGCGCCGCCGTCCGCCGCGACGTCCGCTGCTTCTGGTGCGCCAAGTGGACGCCCTTCGCCAAATTCTGCCGCTCCTGCGGGGCCGAGACCGTCGAGGAGACCCTCTACGGCGCCGCCCGGATGCTCAAGGACGCCGGGACCGACCGCTTCAGCGTCCCGAAGATGCTCCGCGAGCTTCCCGCCGACCAGGTGGAGAACTTCACCCGCATCTACCAGCGCCACGCCGCGACGGTCGCGCGGCACGTCGACGACCTCCGGTTCCTCGAACGCTTCCTCTTCCACAGGCACTGGAGCGACGCGCTCGAGGACGAGATGATCCCCCAGCTGCCCCTGGGAGAACCGGCGCTCAAGGCGCTGATCCTCCCGCCGCTCGCGCCGGGCAACGACCTCCAGACCGTGAAGACGATCCATGCCGCGACGCCCCTCGCGCGCACCAAGCTCCTGGCCGCGCTCGCCCGGGTCCGCCTGGACGACTGGGACGCGGTCAAGGAGGCTTCGAGGGCGCTGCACAGCGAGGAGCTCTGCCCCGAGGCGGCGCTCGTGCTGACCGGCTGGCGGCTCCACGCTGCGGGACGCGCCCTCTACGACGATCACATCCCGGAGTGGCTGGAGGCCTCGCCCCACCGACTCGAAGCCGGCGTCCGGCTCGGCCTCCTGGGGAAGGGCGATCCAGACCTGCTCCGGGAAGCGCTCGACTCGCAGGACCCCGAAACCGCGTTCAGCGCCGCGCTCGCCCTGGGCGAGACCGGACGGCTGACGACCGCCCTGGGCGGCGACGAACTCCAGAAGGCGGCGGCGGGCAAGCGGCTCGCCGAGCTCGGCCACACCGGACCCCTCGACCAGGCGGTGACGCAGGGTTCGCTCGACGTCCAGCACGAGATCCTCTACTCCCTCGTCCGCCAGAAGCGGGCCGTCCCCGAGCTGCGCCCCACCCTCTTCCGGCTCGTCGACACGATGCGCTTCGAGGACGAGGCTTCCGTCAAGCAGCGGATCTTTGTCGAGGGAGACCGCGTCCGTTGGGAGATCCGCGGGTACGCGCTCCGACTCCTCTGCCGCGCATGCCCGCCCTCCGATGCGCTCCGCATCGCCCAGGCCGGGATGGGGGAACGCGAGATCTTCCGCTCCCTCCTGGTCGCGGAGGCCGGGCTCCCGACGGACTCGGTGGGCGAGGTCCTGGCCCACATGGTCGAGACGGGGAAGCTCAAGCACGACCACTACGGCCTGGACGACGCCCTCAAGCGGGGCGCGGTGCCGGCCGGGTTCGTGATCCAGCAGTTCCCCCGCGCGACGCCGGAGATGCAGGTCGAACTCGCCCGCCTCGCCGAGGACCAGCTCCGGGTCGCCGACGACGAGCCGCTCCACCGGTTCCTGATGAACGTCGTCTTCGGGCCCTATCCGGGGGGGATCCGCGCGGCGGCCTGGTGGGCCCTCCATCGGGGGTACCGTCACGCCGGCGAGCACCGCGGCGAAGGGCCGTTCCGGCTCGAGAAGGAGGGCATCGAGCGCTTCTTCGGCTCGGTCGCGACGTTCCTTCCCAAGCTCGCGGCCGTCCTCCGCGATCCGCCCACCTTGAAGGAGGTCGGACTCTACGAGTTCCTGGCCAACCTGTTCAGCTCCGCGACCGCGGAGGGGGCCGGGGCGATCGCGAGGGAGGAAGCGGCGGCCCACGACCTGGTCCGTGCGATCCTGGAGGCGGTGCGCGGCGACTATTGGTCGTCCCTCGTCGACGGGATGATCCAGTTCCTCGGCCACATCGCCATCCATCCCCGCTGGCGCGACGAGGCGATCACGGGAATCGAGGCCCTGGGGAAGAAAGGCAACTATCACTGGGAGAAGACGCTACGGACGTTGCGACTCTCCGCGCACGGCCTGCCCGACGAACCGACCTGGCGCACGCTGCCCGACGATTTCGTGCCCTCGAGGTTCGAAGCGGCGACTCCGGAGACGCGGCGGCAGCTCTTCCGCGTGGCGGAGGAGCAGCTCATCCATCGGAAGCCCGAGCCGGTCGCCCGGTTCCTGCTGGAGGTCGCGTTGGGCCCCTACGATCCGCCCACGCGGATCGAAGCGATGGACCTCTTCGAGGAGCGGGCGCCGCGCGAACTCCGGAGTTTCAAGATGACTCCCGAGCTCCTCCCGAAAGTGACGTCGATCCTGCGCGAACCCGCGCTCCGCAAGGACCGTCATTTCCTCGAACTCCTGCGCGAGCTCCTCCGGGACTTCAAGGGTCCCGCCGACGAGCCGTTCGCCCTGGCTTTGCTCGAGGTGGCCGCGGATCAGGGGGAGGGAGGTACGTACTACAACCTGCGGATGGACGCGATCCGGCTGCTGGGCCATGTGGGCGGTGCCTCGGTCATCCCCGGACTCCGGAGACTCCGCGACACGAAGGGCTTCGACCTGGTCTCCGAGTGCGAGCGCGTGCTCGGCAAGCTCGCCCCCCCGATGCCCGAGCCGCCGCCGCGCTCTCCGGAGATCGTCGCCGCAGCTCCCCCGGTCGAGAACCCCTGGATCGCCAAGCAGCAGGAGGCCGAGCGCCTCGGGAAAGAGCTCCAGGAGGCGGCGCTGAAGATCTCGTTCGGCACGGGCTCCCCCGAGGAGAAGACGCGCGAGATCATGCGCCTCCAGGAGGTGTTCCAGGCGAAGATCAAGTCGCTCTACGGAGCCTGATCCGCCTCGCCGAGTCCGTCCCGCTCCGCCGGATCGGACCGGAGGCGGTTGAGCAGATCGATCATCTCGGCCGCCGGCCGGTCGAGCATCGACTCGGGGATGTTGATGAGAAACCCAGTCATCGACTGGCTGGCCAGGAGGAATCCGCGACGGTTCCCGGCCCGTCCGAGCACCTTCTCGGGCTGCTGAACGTCGATCCCGACGAACCGCTGTCCCGACACCTCCGCCACTCCCACCCGCACGATCTCGCTCCAGAGGATGCGTCCCGCCGGCGTGACGGTGGAGTTGTCGACGATGCCACGACGGTCGATCAGGAGCGACACGCGATGGCCGAGCAGGCGCCGGAGGGTCGCGCCGCCGCAGAGGCCGAAGAAGAGCACCGACACGACCCCCGCCGCCAAGACGAGCATGCGCGAACCCTGTTATTGCATTCGGGAATCCAGAACGAACCAGACTCCGAGCGCGACGAAGGCGGTCGCTCCGGCAAGGAGGAGAAGCAGCCGGAACCTCGGGGTACGGACGACGATCATGGGCTCAATCTAGAGCCGCGACGGAATGGGGTCAAGGCCGCGCCGGGTCCGCGCCGATGGAAGAGGTACCGGGTCGGCGCTCGGAGTCCGTCCGACCTGCCGGGGGATCGAGGGTGGAAGCAGCACGCGCGCTCGGGGCGTATTACACGCCCGCCCTTCTGGCCACGCCGCTTTGCCGCTGGGCGGTGCGGCAGCCGGGCGATACGATCTTCGATCCCTCCTGCGGCGAGGGGGCGTTCCTGACCCACGGGGTCGACCGTCTCCTCGAGCTCGGCGCCGAGCCACGCCGGCTCTCCGACCAGATCGCCGGCGTCGAGCTGAACGCCCGGGCTCTCGCGCGCGCCCGCGGGGCGCTCCTCTCGCGCCACCCCGGCCTCCGCTGGGGAAGGCTCGCGCAGGACGACTTCTTCCTCTTCGTCGAGGAGAACCTGGGGCACGTCCAGTTCGACGTGGTCCTAGGCAACCCGCCGTTCCTCCGCACCCAGGGTCGAAGCGAATCCTCCAAGCGCCGCGCCCTCCGCGCGGCCCACGCGTGCGGAGCGGCGCTCAGCGCCGACGCCAGCGCCTGGGCGCCCTTCGTCGCGGCTTCGGCCGCGTTCGTCAAGCCCGGCGGCCGCCTCGCCATGCTCGTCCCCCGCGAGGCCCTTTTTGTCAATTACACGAAGCCGCTCCTCTCGATGCTCGAGAAGCGCTTCGCCAGCGTCAACCTGATCGCCCTCGACGAGTACTGGTTCGACGGCGCGATGGTGAAGGTCGCAATGCTCCTCTGCGAGGGCATCGGCCCCGGCGTCCTCCGCCTCCACGAGGCCAGGACGCTGGACAGCCTGGAGACGATCATCGACGCCGCACCCACCGCGGTCCCGGCTCCTTCGTGGGTCTGGTCGCGCATTCCCGGAGATTGCCGCGAGGCGGCGACCCGCGTGCTGGATTCGAAGGATCTCGTCCCGCTCACGGAGAACGCCGACGTTTCGATCGGGATCGTGACCGGCGAGCGGGACTTCTTCCTGCTCCCTGAAGCGCAGGTCCGCGACCTCGCCCTGCCGCGCGAGCATCTCAGCCGTGCGCTTTCGCGGCCCTCGCAGCTCGCGGGGACGACGTTCACGCGGGCGGACGTCTCGGCGCTCGACGCCGCCGGCGAACCGACGCAGCTCCTGACGATCGGCACCGACTACGCGGGAGGCTGCCCCTCGCTCGACGCGCATCTCGCGCGAGGCATCCGGGAGGGCATCGACCGCAATTACAAGTGCCGCACCCGCAAGCCCTGGTACTCGGTGAGACGCGTGATGGAGCCGCCCCACGCGTTCCTGGGCTATCTCGTCAAGCGGCGCCCCCGTCTCGCCGCCAACGCCGCCGAGGTCAACTCGACCAACAACCTGCACCGCGTCTGGTTCGAAAGCCCGTGGGACCAGTACGCCGAGGTGATCGCCGCCGCGTCGATGAACGCGGCGACGATGCTCTCCGTCGAGCTGCTCGGCCGGATCGCCGCGGCCGGCGTCCTCAAGATCGAACCGGGCGACGCGTCCAAGATCCGGATGATCCGTCCCGAGCGCCTCGTCAAGGTGAGGGGCGCGCGCGACCGGGCGGCCGCGATCGACCGGGCCCTCCGGGAAGGTCGGGACCTCGACGCCTTCGCGATGGCGGACGACCTGGCCGCGAAGGCGACGGGATGGAAGCCTCGGGAGATCGCGAAGCTGCGCCGCGCGCAGATGGAGCTCCGGGACGTGCGGCTGAAGACCTGAGCTATGGCGCGAGCTTTTCGAGCTTCTTCGCCAGCTTATGGGACTCCCCCCTCACGCCCGCCGTGCTCCGGCCGGCGAAGAAGCGCTTGTAGACCAGCAGCTCCTCGATCTTGTCGTTCCAGTGCTTGAGGAGGTGGGTCCAGTCGGAGAGCATCCGGTCCATGTCCTCGGGTGCCTCGATCTTCTTCCCCTTGAGCAGCTTCCGCGCCTTCTCCTCGACGCGCTCAGGCTCGACCAGGCGGCCGGCGAGCACGTCCTTGCGGATGCGCTCGCGCACGCCCGCGTCGGGGATCGACCGCACCTTCTTGGCGATCGCGCTGATCTTGTGGACGGGGAGCTTGTGCTGGACGGCGGTCGCCACCATCTGCTTCCCGCCGAAGCGGTGCGCCTCGAGGGCGGTGCGGCCGGCGATCTTCCGGTCGCGGATCGCCCGCTGGACGGCCCCCTCCATGTCGAGCATCGAGAGGAGGTCGCGGATCCACGCCTCGGAGAGGCCCACGAACTTCGAGACGCGCTTCATCGCCTCGCCTTCGGCGACTTTCTGCTTGATCAGGAGCTGGACCATCGTGTGGAGGCCACTGGCCTTCTCGATGTCGCTCAGGCCCTCGCGCTGGAAGTTCTCGGCGAGCGACTGGAGGGCCATCTCCTCGTCGTTGAGCTCGTCGACCTCGACCTCGACCTTGTCCCAGCCGAGGAACTTGAGCGCGGCGAGGCGCCGGTGGCCGTAGCAGAGCTCGACGGTCGAGCCCTTCATGCGGCCGCGGAGCGAGCCGGGCCAGAGGCCGCTCGCCTTGATCTCCTCGGCGAGGGCGCGGATGGACTCGCGGTCCATCTTCTTGCGGGCCTGCCACGGATTGGGAAGTATGTCCTTGATGGGGATGACGACCTTCATGGCGAACCCCTCCTCCTGTCCCAGCTGCGAGCGCGCCGAACGGCTTGACGTCGTTCTAGCACACGAGGCTCGAGCTGTCAAAGGAATGGGGAGATGGGAGGAGATAAGATGATGAAGAGCTCCAGGCTCAGCGCCGCTTCCGTTTTCCGAGCGAGCGCATTATCTTCCGGAGCTCGAGGAAGTTCCGAAGCATCGTGTTGAGCGACTGGATCGACAGCCCGGAGCCGCGCGCGATGCGATGTTTCCTCGCCCCATCGAGGATCTCGGGCGATTCCCTTTCCGCCGGCGTCATGGAATCGATCAAGTGCTCCGCATCCTCGATCTGCCGTTCATCGAAGTAGACCGGGATCTGGTTCTGCTGGCCGAGCGTTTTGAGCTGCTCGACGGCGGCGGGACGGATCATGTCGGCCGCGACGAGCATCGGCTTGCGGCCTTTCTTGATCAGGTACTTCCCGAGCTTGGCGGTCGAGGTCGTCTTGCCCGCGCCCTGGAGCCCCGCCATCATGAGCACCGTCGGCCGGCTCCCGGCGGGGGGGATCGTGTGGTCGACGGGGCCCATCAGC
>CAZSCC010000125.1:0-13221 GCA_964604905.1 uncultured Planctomycetales bacterium | reverse complement strand
GTCGCGGTCCGGTGGTTCATCCCGTTCTATCGGAAGAGCGGCGAGGTCTCCGCGTACCACCACCTCGAGCACCGCTTCGGCCCATGGGCGAGGACGTACGCGGTCGCCTGCTACCTGCTCACCCAGATGGCGCGGATGGGGACGGTCGTCTACCTGCTGGCCCGGGCGTTCGAGCCCCTGATCGGGTGGAGCATCCCGGCGATCATCGTGACGGTGGGGATCGTGATGACGGTCTACACGCTCTTCGGCGGGATGGAGGCGGTCATCTGGACGGGCGCGGTGCAGAGCGTCGTCCTGGTCGCCGGCGCGGCGGCCTGCGTCGTCGCCGCGGTCCTCGCGGTCCCGGGCGGCGTGCCCCAGATCGCCCGCGAGGGGAATTTCAGCCTGGGCGGGCCCGGGGCGTTCACCGTCATCCTCCTCTACGGCCTCGTGATCAACCTCCAGAACTTCGGGATCGACCAGAGCTACGTCCAGAGGTACATCACGGCGCGGTCGGACGCGGAGGCGGCGAAGAGCGTCCGCGGGATGCCGTGGATCTACCTGCCGGTCGCGGCGGCGTTCTTCCTGATCGGGACGGCGCTCTTCGTGCTCTGGAAGGGCCAGGCCCCGGTTTCCGGCGACCAGGTCTTCCCGCACTTCATCGCGAACGGCCTGCCCGCGGGGGTGCGGGGGCTCGCGATCGCGGCGATCCTCGCCGCCGCGATGGACTCCAGCCTGAACAGCATGGCGACGCTCACGCTCTGCGACCTCTACAAGCGGTACTTCCGCCCGGACGCGGGCGAGCGTGAGTCGATCGGCGTGCTCCGCGCCTCGATGATCGTCTGGGGCGCGCTCGGGACGGGGGTCGCGCTCTTCATGGACCGGCGGAAGAACGCGCTCGACACGTGGTGGGAACTCGCGGGCCTCTTCGGCGGCGGGATGCTCGGGCTCTTCCTCCTCGGGCTCCTATCGAAGCGGGCGAGGAGCGCCGACGCGCTGGCGGCCGTCCTCTGCGGGATCGCCGTCATCCTCGGGCTGACCTTCTCGCCGAAACGCCTGGCCCACCCGCTCCTCACGATCGTCTTCGGCACGGTCGTGATCCTCCTCGTGGGGCTCGGGTCGGCGCGCCTCCGGAGAGCGTCCGCATGAAAGGGATCATCCCGCCGCTCGTCACCCCGCTCGTGGGCCGCGATGCGCTCGACGTCGCGGGCCTCGAACGCCTCCTCGATCACGTGATCGAGGGGGGCGTGCACGGGATCTTCCTGCTCGGTTCGACGGGCGAAGGGCCGAGCCTGGGCCACCGCCTGCGGCGCGAGCTGGTCGAGCGGGCGTGCCGGATCGTGGCGGGTCGCGTGCCCGTGCTGGTCGGCGTTACCGACACGGCGTTCACGGAGTCGGTGGAGCTCGCGCGCGCGGCGGCGGAGGCGGGGGCGCGCGCGGCGGTGCTCTCGGCGCCCTACTACTTTCCCGCGGGGCAAGCGGAGTTGACGGAGTACCTTGAGCGGCTCGTGCCGGAGCTCGGCCTCCCGGTCTATCTCTACAACATGCCGAGCCTGACCAAGGTGACGTTCGGGCTGGAGACGCTCCGGCGCGCGATGGACCTGCCGGCGGTGGTGGGGCTCAAGGACAGCTCGGGAGATCTCACGTACTTCCGCGACGCGCTCCGGCTCGCGGCGGGGCGGCCCGACTGGTCGGTCCTCATGGGGCCCGAGACGCTGATCGCGGAGGCGCTCGCGATGGGCGCGCACGGCGGCGTCCCCGGCGGCGGGAACCTGGCGCCCCGGCTCTTCGTCGACCTCTTCGACGCGGGAGGGCGGGCGCCGGAACTCCAGGATCTCGTCCTCCGGATCTCGCAGACCGTCTACGCGGTCGGCCGGCACGGCTCGGCGTATCTCAAGGGCCTCAAGTGCGCGCTCTCGCTCCTGGGGATCTGCGACGACTTCCTGGCCGAGCCCTTCTCGCGCTTCCTCGCCCCCGAGCGGGAGCGGGTGCGGCAGCATCTTCTGGAGCTTGGCCTCCGGCCGGTGAAAGCATAAACTTGGCCCCATGACTACAAAGACCCTGATCCTGGGCGGCGGCGTGGGCGGCGTCGTGACGGCCAACACGCTGCGGGGGCTCCTGCCGAACGCGAAGGAACACGAGATCGTCGTCGTCGAGAAGAAGAAGACGTTCCAGCTGGGGGCGACGAAGACGTGGGTGATGCTCGGCCTCAAGAAGCTCGAGGAGGTCCAGCGGCCGTTGGCGGCGCTGCAGGCGCGCGGTATCACGGTCGTCGAGGACACGGTCGAGAAGATCGACCCCGCGAAGCGCGAGGTGAAGACGGGCAAGGCGTCGCTCAGCGCGGACTACCTGGTCGTCGCGCTCGGCGCGGACCTGAATGCGGCCGCGATCCCGGGCCTCGACCGGGCGGAGACGTTCTACACGGTCGACGGCGCGATCCAGCTCGGGAAGGTCCTGAAGGACTTCAAAGGCGGCGAGATCGTCATCCTCAATCCGAAGATGCCGATCAAGTGCCCGCCGGCCCCGTATGAGGTCGCGTTCCTGCTCGACCACGAATTCAAGGGCGCGGGGATCCGCGAGAAGACGAAGATCACGATCTGCACGGTCGAGCCCGCGCCGATGCCGACGGCGGGGCCGCAGGTCTCGGCGTTCATCAAGGAGGAGCTCGGGAAGCGGGGGATCGGCTACCAGCCGGGGAAGAAGCTCAAGGCGGTGGACTCCGCGAAGAAGGTCGTGCAGTTCGAAGACGGGAGCGAGGTGAAGTACGACCTCCTGCTCACCGCGCTCCCGCACGAGGCGCCGAAGGTGGTGCGTGACGCGGGGCTCGTGAACGCGGGCGGCTGGATCCCGGTCGACCCGAAGACGCTCAAGACCTCCGCTGACCGCGTGTGGGCGATCGGCGACGTGACGACGGTGCCGCTGCCGGGCCGCTACAAGCCGGACGTCCCTCTGGCGTTGCCGAAGGCGGCGGTCTTCGCGGAGGCGCACGGCAAGGTCGTCGCCCAGCAGATCGCGGCCCACGGGGAGGGGAAGGAATCTGCGGCGGCGTTCGACGGCAAGGGCTTCTGTTTCGTCGAATTCGGCGGCCACCACGCGATGGGGGGCGAGGGCCTCTTCTTCGAGGTGCCCGCTCCGAAGGTGGGGACGAAGACGCCGGACCTCGCGCAGTTCGAAGAGAAGCTCGCCTGGGCGGAGGCGTTCCTCAAGAGGAATTTCTAGGGGCTGGCTAGACTTCGGAGCGGAGCCGCAGGCGGACCAGGAAGGCATCCAGGTCCGCCGCGCGGCGGGCCTTCCTCCCTTCGAGGCGGGCGAGGAGGCGGTTAACTGCCATCACAACTACGTGGCGAACGAGCCACACTACGGCCGAAAGGTCTTCGTGACGCGGAAGGGCGCGGTGCGGGCGGGGAAGGGCGATCTCGGCATCATCCCCGGCTCGATGGGCGCGCGGTCGTTCATCGTGCGCGGCAAGGGCAACCCCGAGAGCTTCGAGAGCTGCTCGCACGGCGCGGGCCGCTCGATGTCCCGGACGGCGGCGAAGAAGAAATTCACCGTGGAGGACCACGCGGCCGCGACGACGGGGATCGAGTGCCGGAAGGACGCTGACGTGATCGACGAGACGCCCATGGCCTACAAGCCGATCATGGACGTGATGGCGGCGCAGGAGGAGCTCGTGGAGGGGGTCCACACGCTCCGGCAGGGGGTGTGCGTGAAGGGATGAGGGCCATGGAAAGCAAGGAGCTGGAACTCCCCGTGAATCCGGGAAACCTTCGCCTGTCCTGCGAGACCACCTGCGTCGCCGCGTGCTGCGGGCTTGGGGCGTTCGAATTCACGGAGGAGCTGTTTGGCAAGGGGCTGGGAGATCGTCTGCCCGGCCTGGGGGAACTTGAGGATGTGCTCCGGCAGATGGAAGGTCAGTCTGAGCGGGAAGTCGTCGTCATGACCCTCAATGCCGTGTGGCGGAAAGCCGATGCGATCGCCTTCTTCAAAGGGTTGGGTGTGATCCTGCAGGGGATGGCGTGATTGAAATCGACGGCTCGGCGGGCGAGGGCGGAGGGCAGATCCTCCGCTCCTCGCTCGGCCTCTCGCTGCTCACCGGGACGCCCTTCCGGATCTACTCGATCCGCGCGGGGCGCGACAACCCCGGGCTCCGGCGGCAGCACCTGGCCGCCGTCAAGGCCGCCGCCGAGGTGGGGAAGGCCGACGTGAAGGGCGCGGCGATCGGCTCGCGCGAGGTCGTCTTCCGCCCCGGCAAGGTCGAGCCGGGTCGCTACGCGTTCTCGGTCGGTTCAGCAGGCAGCGCCACCCTCGTCTTCCAGACCGTCCTCCCGGCGCTCCTCACGGCCTCGGGTCCCTCCACGATCGCGCTCGAAGGCGGCACCCACAACCCGTGGGCGCCCCCTTATGACTTCCTCGAGAAGGCCTTCCTCCCCCTCCTCAACCGGATGGGGCCGAAGGTGACCGCGACCCTCGAGCGGCGCGGCTTCTATCCCGCGGGCGGCGGGCGGGCCGAGATCACGATCGAGCCTACGTCCAGGCTCTTGCCGCTTGAGCTCCTCGAGCGCGGCACGCTGCGCGCCACGCGCGCGACGGCGATCGTCTCCTCGCTTTCCGCCGAGATCGGCCGCCGCGAGCTGCGGGAACTCGGGCGGAAGCTCGACCTCGCTTCGACGCGCGTCGTCGAGGACCGCACGTCGCCCGGGCCCGGCAACGCGGTCATGGTCGAGATCGAGAGCGAGCACGTGACCGAGGTCTTCACCGGCTTCGGCGAGAAGCGCGTCTCGGCGGAGAAGGTCGCGTCGCTCGTGGGCGACGAGGCCAAGGCGTATCTGGAGTCCGGCGTCCCCGTCGGCGAGCACCTCGCCGACCAACTCCTGATCCCGCTCGCCCTGGCCGGCGCGGGGGCGTTCGTGACCGCGGAGCTCTCGATGCATGCGACGACCAACATGGGCGTCATCCGGATCTTCCTCGGAACGCGGTTCCCGGTGACGCGGGAGCGGGGGCGCACCCGGGTGGAGCTGTCCCGATGAAGCCGGAGACCCTCCGGATCCTGATGGACGCCGACGATCCCGTGGACGACGAAGGGACGTCGAAGGCCGAGGGAGCGGAGACGTGGCGGAGGGTCTGCGCGCTCGTCCCGCCGCTCGAGGCCATTCTGGGAAAGCGGCTCGAGCTGGATGAAAACGTCCAGGACGCCTCGTTCATGACCGACATCGCCCTTCGCGCGGAGGCCGCACCGCGCGCGTGGGAGGTCCTCGCGGGAGTCCGATTCTCGAACTTCGGGATGCTCTTTGCGGTGTGGACCTCCTATCCGTCCTGGAGGATCGCTCCGGAGACGGTCGAGCGGATCATCCAGGCGGTCCGCGCCGCCGGCTTAGTGTACGTGGCCGAGGAGGAGCTGTCGGAGCCCTACACGGGCAAGAACGGCGCCTTCACGGGATCCACCTGGTGGGACCGCTTCTTCGACTACGTCTGAAGAAGACAGCCTCTCCTGCCGATCCAGCTATCGTGACGGGCGACCCGTCCCTGGCCTCCGCGCTGCTCGGCTTCTCCACCCTCTTCGCCTTCGTCGTGGCGGGGGCGGCGTCGGGGGGGGGAGGAGGTTCCGCCGGGTCCGCCGCCGCCCGGCACTTCCGCCGACCGCGGGGGCCGTTCTCTTCGAAGCCGCGCGGCTCCGGCTGCGGACGTCGCCGTTCGCCCGCATGGGTCCCGCCAAGTGTTCATCTGGACACCCGATGCCCAGATGAACAGTTGCAAGCTTCCCATTGCCTCCCCATCCCATTTCGCATAATCTGGACGCTCGAAATACCCGATGAGCACGACGGAAGGCGGTCTGGCCGGGGGCGAGCCCATCCACCTGATGTGCCCCACCTGCGGGGCGAAGTACGCCCTGCCGAAGTACGTCGAGGGCCAGCGCTACGGCTGCAAGCGCTGCAGCGCGAGCCTGATGTTCGGAAAGTTCGCTCTCCTGACCGAACTCGGGCGCGGCGGCTTCGGCGTCGTCTACAAGGCCTGGCAGGCCGACCTCCACCGCGAGGTCGCCCTCAAGTTCCTCCACTCCGACAACGAGGAGTCGACCGAGCGGTTCATCCGGGAGGCCCGGATCGCCGCGAACCTCGCGCATCCGAATATCACGCCGATCTACGAGGTCGGCCAGCACGAGGGCAAGCTCTACATCACCATGCTCTTCGTGGACGGGACGACCACCAACAAGACCAAGTTCTCGCTCCGCGAGGCCGCCCAGGTGCTGCGTGACGCCGCGCTCGCCGTCGACTTCGCCCACGCGCGCACCATCATCCACCGCGACATCAAGCCCCACAACATCATGGTCACCCGCGAGGAGGCGAGCGGGACCAACCCGGGGGAGATGTCGCGGCGCGTCTACGTCATGGACTTCGGACTCGCCCGCTCGGTGGGGAAGGGCGGGACGCTCACCACCGAGGGACAGATCCTGGGCACTCCCGCCTTCATGTCCCCCGAGCAGGCGGAGGGGAAGACGCTCGACGCTCGGAGCGACATCTACTCGCTGGGGGCCACGCTCTACTCGCTCGTCACCCAGAGGGCGCCGTTCGAGGCGAACACGCCCGTCCAGGTCCTCATGCTCGTCGCGACCGGAACGCCCGTGGCGCCCTCGCAGCACAATCCCGAGGTCGATCCCACGCTCGAGGGGATCATCCTGAAGGCGATGGCGCGGAAGCCCGAGGAGCGCTACCCGACCGCGGCCCGCCTCGCGCAGGACCTCACGCGCTACCTGAAGGGAGCCGTCACCGACGCGGGCCCGACGGTCCACATCTCCAGCAAGTCGCTCCCCTCCGCATTGACCGCCCGGAAGAGCCGCGCGCTCCCGATCGCGATCGGGATCCTCCTCATCCTCATCGGGGCCGCGGGGCTCCTCAAGATGTTCGTCTTCAAGGACAAGCCGCAGGAGATCGTCCGCCCCGATCCCGGGCCGAAGCCGCCCGATCGGCCCCCGGCCGTCGCCGAGGCGAAGGCCGTCCTCGACGTCCGCACCGATCCGGACAAGGCTTCGGTCAAGGCGTGGAACCTCCCGGTGAAGCTCTCCCCCTGCACCTTCGACGAGCGCGAGCTGCCCCCGGGAGAGTACGACGTCGAGGTCTCGAAGAACGGCTGGGTCACGACGGTGGATCGGATCGCGATCAAGTCCGGCGGAGACAAGCTCAAGCTCGAGAAGAAGCTCGCGCGCCCGAAGCGGCGCGTGGCGTTCACGCTGGACACCGTCCCGTCCAAGGCGAAGGTGCTGCTGGACGGGACCGAGATCGGGAGGACGCCGCTCACCGTCTACCGCGACCAGCTGCCCGAGGAGAAGGAGCGCGTGAACGTCGTGCTGGAGCTGGCCGGGTTCGATCGCCGCTCGGTCCCCGTCGAGATCCAGGGCACGGAGCACGACGAGAAGATCACCCTGGAACCCCTGACCGGGACGATCGTCGTCCGGGAGGCGATGCCCCTCGCGAAGCTCCACGTCTTCGCGATCCCCGACGGCCTCGAGGTCCGCAACGCGCGTGCCCTCTGCCTGCTCTGGAGCGAGAACGTCGACTCGCTCGAGAGGGCGCTCGACACGATGGACCCCAAGGATGCGCCGCTCGTGGCGGAGCGACTCCGCCTGCTGGCGGGTCACGGCGAGCCGCGGGTCCGCGACCGGGCGGCCAGGCTCGTCGTTGCCTCGGCGGCGGCGGTCCCGTTCAAGCCCGAGCAGACGCTGACCGCGGACGGCGCGGGGAACGCCCTCGTCGACAAGGCGTGGGTGGCGAACCTCTACCGGGTCCTCGCCACGACGCCCTCCTCGAGCGACTTCGTCTCCGAGGAGGTCCAGCCGCTTCGAGGGGAGGAGACGCGCGTCAAGGCGGTGATGACCGCGATCGCCTCGGTGAGCGCCCGGGTCCGCCCCCCGGCGGGCCACTTCCTGGTGACCGCGGGCGACGCGAAGCCGCTGACGCTCGTCCCGGGCCAATCGGCGGTCCGCGTTCCCGCCGGGCCGGTCACGATGCGCTTCGTCCCGCCCGCGAACGACCCGCTCCTCCGCGAGTTCCAGATCACCGACACCGTGGCCGACAAGTACGAGATCAGCGGCAACCTCTACCTCATGTCCGCAAAGGCGGTGGAGCGGCAGGACCCGGCCCACGCGGTCCGGATCTACACGAAGCTGCTCGAGGAGACGACGTGGCCGGGGTCGGAGGATGAAGACCGCAAGAAGCTGCCCGCGCAGGTCACGGGGTTGGTGCGTGCGCTGATCCAGGCGGCGGAGGCGAAGGGGGCCGTCGTCCCGGACCCCGCGCAGGCGCTGGACGGGGCGGCCAAGAAGCCTCCGGCCGAGTCGGTGGCGCCGCTCGTCGAGGTATGGGCGGCGAAGAACTCCCCTTCCGCGGTCAAGGCGGGCGCTGCGACGGCGCTGGCGCTCCAGAACGCGCGCCTCAAGCGCCCCTACGAGGCGATGGAGTGGCTGGAGCGCGGCGTGGCGGCGGGCATGGACCCGGGCCCCGAGATCGAGGGGGCGGTGGCGGCGGCGATCAAGGGATTCGGCGGCCTCGCCGAGCGCCACGCGGCCGCGGCGAAGACGATCGCGGGGATGCGGCAGGCGGCGCAGCGGAGGCCCGGCTTCCTCGGCCTCAAGGTCGTCGAGGTGGTGGGCCGCGGCGTGCGCGTGGAGGGGGTGGCGAAGGGCGGTCCGGCGCAGGCGGCGGGGCTCCAGTTCGGAGACCTGCTCTCCGAGCTGGGCGGCGCGCCGCTCAAAGTGCCCGCGGACCTCGACCAGGCGATGAAGGAGCGCGCGGAGGGCGAAGAGCTCGAGGTGAAGTACGAGCGGGCGGGCGACAAGAAGAGCGCGAGGGTGAGGCTCGCGGCGATTCCTGCCGCGCCGCCCGAGTTCACGGAGCCTCCGCCGCCGGCCTCCGCGCGGATCGGCATCCTCAACGTGCTCAGCGCCCAGTTCGGCCACATCGTGAAGCTCGATGCCGGGGTCGCCGCGGCGGTCGGCGACGTCCTCGAGGTGATGCGGAAGAGTGACGTGGTGGCGGAGCTCCTCGTGACCAGGACGACGGGGAGGGACGCGTCCTATCCGAACGGGTCCGCCGTGTGCAAGCTGACAAAAGGCAAGCCCGAGAAAGGCGATGAGGTCCGAAAGAAACCGTAAGGAGTTGGGGAGCTGAGAGGGGATCGAGTGACGATCCCTCGTCGGGAAGACCCTAATGGAAGCCGTGAGGAAGCCATGAGAAAGATCCTCGCCCTGCTCTGCGCCGCCGCGCTCGTTCCTGCGTGCCGGACCACGGGCTCCAAGGTCCGCGAGACCTCGGAGGTGGTGGCGCTCGTCGTCCACACCGAGCCTGCGGGCGCGAAGGTCCGGATCGATAAGGTCGACCGCGAATGGACCGCGCCCTGCGACGTGGCCGATCCAGCGATCCGGAGGGGTCGCCTGGACGTGACGGTCTCGCTGGAAGGCCACGAGACGGCGACCCGGCGCGTGTCGTGGGACGGCGAGGTCCCGGCGCGCCTCGAGCTGCGCCTCGTCCCGAAGACCGGGACGATCGTGGTCCAGGGCGCGGCGCCGGGGGCGCGGGTGATGCTCCTTCGCGGCCCGGCGGGGGCGATCGGCTTCTGGAGCGAGAACGAGGAGACGGTCAAGGCGGCGGTCGCGGCCAGAAAAGAGGGCGAGGGGCGCGAGTCGATGTCGGTCGCGCATCGCGTGACGGCCGACGCGGCGGGAATGGCCCGGCTGACGTACGTGCCGTCGACGGGGACGCTGCACCTCCTCGTGACGCACCCCGGGGGGGCCGATTTCGTGAAGACGGACGTGAAGGTCGAGCTCAAGGGGATGCTGACGATCACCGTGCCGGCGGCACCGAAGCCCGTCGTGGAGGCCGCGCCGGCGGGCACGGCGCTGGCGAAGCTGACGGTGAAGGCCGCGGGGGACCGCGTGCGCGTGACGGCGGGCGGCAAGGTGGTGGCGGACGTCCCGACCCATCCCGACGAATCGGTGAAGCTCACCGTCCCGCGCGAGAAGGTGCTGGTCGAGTTCCTGGACGCGAAGACGGGGGCGGTGACGGGGTCGGTCGAGCTCGTCCCCGAGGCGGAAGCCGCGGTCGTGCCCGCGCCGGGCGACCCCGACCGGATCGGGAAGGTCCAGCTGGTCCATCCGAGGTTCGGGATCTTCGTGAAGCTGGAGCCCGGGCAGGAGATCGCGATCGGCGACGTCGTGACGCTCCACCGCGAAGGCCGCGAGGTCGTGCGGGCCAAGGTGGTTCGAGTCTGCGCGGGGGACGCCAGCTATCCGGCGGGGGCGGCGATGCTCTCGGCCGAGGCGGCCGCGGGGCGCAAGGGCGACGAGGCGCGGCGCGCAAAACCCTGAGGACAAAAGGACGGGCCGTCGATACAATACGGGCGCTCAAGGGAGGAAGACGATGCGCATCCGTTCTCTCGTCGTGCTGGCGATGATCGCCTCGGTCGCCTCGGCGTGCCGGAAGAAGGAAGAGCTTCCGGTGCCGAAGGAGGACATCCCGCGCGAGATCGCGGTGGGCAACCTCCAGAAGCTGCTGCCCACGTGCGCCCAGGTCTACTGCACGCTCCCGAAGGACACGCTCAGCCAGTCCGAGATCAAGGAGTGGGTCATCGGGAACGACGGCTTCGAGATTCGGCCGACGAAGGCGAAGCCGATCGCGCTCAACTACGCGGACATCACGGGCACGAGGGTGGAGAAGTCGGGGACGAAGTACTTCTACCTCAAGCTCTTCAGCACGATCCAGAAGGACGCCAACAAGGAGCACTTCTACTTCATGTGGCCCCGGGAAGAGGACGCTCGGAACGCCTATCAGCTCTTCGAGTCCGTCCGTAAGAAATAGCCCAACTGTTCATCTGGGCATCGGGTGTCCAGCTAAACAGTTGGGGACAGGGCGATCAGGCCGGCGGTGCCGTCTTCCCCCAGGACCAGGACCGTGCGGGCGCCCTTCTGGAGCCTGAGGAACGGGTCCAGCGCGAAGGCCTCCCCGCCGAGATCCGCCGGGGGCTCGATCGAGGGGAGCGCTTCCTGGAGGATTCCCAGGCTCCGCTCGCTTGCGAACCGGAAGGTCGAGGCGGTCGCGCCGGTGATCCCGCTCTCCCCGACCAGCCGGCTCAGGGCGCGCGCCTGCTGGGACCGCTCGAGGCCGGCGCAGCAGGTCGCCGCGTTCAGCAGCTCGCGGCCCCCGTCCCCTCGCCGGACGACGAAGGCCGCCGCGCCGTTGAGGAACGGGAGGGGAGGGAGCCCCGAGCCCCGGCGCCGGGGGAAGTAGATGCTCGCGTAGGCTCCGGCGGTCATCGCGTGGGCGAAGCTGAGGACGACGACGAGCCCCGCGTCGACCGTGCCCGCCTCGAGGTCCTCCCGCGCGGCTGCTACCGCCTGGATCCCCGCGACCCGGCTTCCGATGAAGGTCTGGAGCGCCCCCGTGAAGCCGAGCGTGAGCGAGAGGTGGGTCGCCGCGTTGTTCGCGACCGACTCGGAGAAGAGCAGGGGGCTCGCCAACCGGGGCCCCGCCCGGTAGGTCGACTCGACGAACTGCGCCGTGTAGTCGAGCGGTACCTGCTGCTCGCCGACGTAGACCCCCACGCGGTCCGAGACCGGAATTCCCGCCTCGCAGAGCGACTCCCACGCCGCCGCGACCGCCGCCTTGCCCGCCTCGCTCGCGCGACGGAGGCTGTTCTTCGTCGGGAGGCGCGCGTCGAGGTCGCCGAACCCCTCGGCCGACGTGACCGCCCGGAAGCCGTCGATCGCGATGCGGCTCATCGGTCCTCCCAGCGGCGGGCGAGGAGGACGCCGTTGGCGCCGCCGAAGCCGGAGGCGTTGTTGAGGGCGAGGCGCGGGGCGCCCTCCGGGGAGCGCACGAAGTTGAGCGGGCACGCGGGGTCGGGCTCCGCGAGGTTCCCCTGCACCGGGAGGAAGCCCTTCTCGAGCGCGAGGAGGCAGAAGCACTGCTCGACCGCGCCCGCGGCGCCGAGGGCGTGGCCCACCAGCGCCTTGGTCGAGCTGACCGCGACACGCCGCCCGTGCTCCTCTCCGAGCGCGGCGAGGAGGCCCTTCGCCTCCGCCGCGTCGTTGGCCGGCGTGGCCGTCCCGTGCGCGTTCACGTAGTCGACCTCCGAGGGCGCGACCCCGGCCGACTCGAGGCAGGAGCGGATCGCGCGGGCGATCCCCTTGCCCTCCGGCTCCGGGTGGGTGGCGTGGTAGCTGTCGGCCGACTCGCCGTAGCCCAGGAGTTCGCCCCGGATGCGCGCCCCGCGGCGGCGCGCGGAGTCGAGGGACTCCAGGACGAGGACCGCGGCGGCGTCGCCGAGGAAGAATCCCGAGCGGTTCCGGTCGAACGGCGCGCACGACTTCGGCGTGAGGGCGCCCAGCGAGTCGAACCCGAGGTGGATGAAGCGGGTGAGCGTGTCGTAGCCACCCGCCAGGCCCGCGTCGCACGCGCCCGAGCGGATGCGCCGGAAGAGGCGGCCGATCGCGCTGACGCCCGTGGCGCAGGCGTTCGAGACGACCATGGGCTCGAAGGGGACGCCGAGGATCCCCGCCACCGCGGAGAGCTGCGCCCCCGAGGTCGTGTGGCGCAGCCGGCGCGGGTGGGCCCGTGAGGGGGTCTCCTTCACGCGCTCCTCGTACCACTGCTCGCCCTGCCAGAATCCCTCCAGCGTGGTGCCCATCACTGCGGGCAGGGGGCGCGAGGGCGTCAGGCGGGCGTCCTCGAGCGCCGCAGCCGTGGCCCAGAGGAGCATCTTCGTGTCGACGCCGAAGCCCCGGAGCTTCGAGGCGGGCCAGCGGCCCAGGAGCTCGCGCTCGAGGCGGCCCTCGTCGCACTGTCCGCCGCTCGCGGTCCGGAAGCCCGAGGTGTCGAAGCGGGTGATCGGCGCCTGGGCGCTGCGGCCGGAGCGGAGCGCGGACTCGTGGTCGGCGGGGCCGAACCCGAGCGCCGTCAGAGTGCCGAGACCGGTGACGACGACCCGCTGTCCCATACCGGGGTAAAATTGAACCAGATGTGAAGGTTGGCGGCGATGTATTTCTCCATGACGCGGGCGAGTTCGGCGAGCGCGTCGCGTTCGGCGCAGTCGGGGTCGCCGTCCTGCCGGACCTCGATCGGATCGCAGAGGACGGCGTGGAAGCGGCGGGGCCGGTCGTAGACGCAGAAGGCCGGGAAGATCGGGACCCCGGCGAGCCGGGCGATACGGGCGGTCCCGACGGGGAACTTGCAGGGCTTGCCGAAGAACGGGACC
>CAZSCC010000124.1:0-18549 GCA_964604905.1 uncultured Planctomycetales bacterium | reverse complement strand
GACCGCCGCGATCCCGGCCGCCATGACCCGGTTCCGGCGCGACGTCCACTACACGGCCGCCCGTGCCCGGTTCAACCAGGGGGACTTCGCGGGGTGCGAAGCGAGCTGCACCCGGGCGGTCGAGCTCGACGCATCCCAAGGCGACGCGTTCTATCTCCGGGCCTTCGCCCGCTACAAGCAGAAACGTTTCGCCGAGGCCATCGAAGGCTTCAACGAGGCGCTCAAGATCAATCCGGCCGATGTCGACGCGCTCCTGGGTCGGGGAACCGCCCGGACCTCCAAGGGGGACTGGAACGAGGCGATCGACGACTACACCCGAGTCCTCACGATCAACCCCCGCTCCGCCGAGGCCCTGGCGGGCCGCGGCATGGCCCGCGAGGCGAAGGGAGAGGCGGCGGAGGCGCAGCGGGACTACGAAGAGGCCCTCCGGGTCGCCCCGCCGGGCTGGTCCCATGAGGCCGAGATCCGGAAGAAACTCCGGAAGCCCGAATGAGCCTCCTCCCGCTCCTGCTCCTCCTGCTCCAGGCCCCGCAGGATCCGACGCCGGGCTCCTACCGGAACGAGAAGGAGAACTTCAACGAGATCCCCCAGGTCTCCCCCAGCCCGGTCGCCCCGCCGCAACCCCTCCCCCGCGCGCCGTCCACGATCAGCGTGCTCCGCGGCGACGACCTCCGCGACCTGGGCGTCCGCTTCGCCACCGACGCGCTCCGCCGCGTCCCCGGCATGGAGGTCACCCGCATGTCCTCCACCGAGGCGAACGTGAGCCTCCGCGGATACAACGACGACACCTCGGCCGCGCAGGGCATCCTGGCGCTCGTGGACGGCCGCCAGGCGTACAACGAGTTCTTCGGGAGCGTGGTCTGGGAGACGCTCCCCGTGAGCCTCCAGGACATCGATCGCATCGAAGTGGTCCGCGGCCCCGGCTCGTTCATCCACGGCCCCAACGCCATGCACGGGCTGATCAACATCGTGACCAAGTCGCCCCTGCAGTACCGGAACCGGGAGATCGTCGTCTCCGGGAGCGCGGGCTCGTACCGTTCGAACGAAGCGACCCTGACCTATATCCGCCGGGAAGGCGACACCGCGTTCAAGACCACGCTCGCGTGGGACGACCTCCGCGAGTTCCAACCCTCCCACCGGGACGCCAAGGACAAGCGCTTCCTCGAACTGCGGGCCGAGCACGCGTTCACCCCGGACCACCGGATCGACGTCACCGCGGGGATCAACCGTCAGAAGTTCAACATCCTCATCCCGACCTTCGGCGTCCTCCCGCCCACGGAGTTCGCCAACGAGGTGCAGGAGGAGTTCGTCAAGGCGGTCTGGTCGATCGGGAGTCTCCGCGTGCAGGCGGCCTGGACCCACTTCGATTCCCAGTCGATCCCGGAGAACGCCTCCTACACCCCCTTCGACACCCTGCTCGACACGGCGGACCTCGATGCCCAGTACTCCCTCTCGCCTTTCGAGAACCATCAGGTGACGATGGGAACCGGATACCGGTTCGCCGGGTTCAGCACGGACAACTTCGACGTCTCGGGGCGGCACCAGACCGGCCTCGAATGGGTCTTCGTCCAGGACGAGGTCACGCTGGCCCGCGACCTCTGGATCACCGGGGGCGTGCGGGTGGACCACCACTCCACCAGCGGCACGAACGCGTCGCCCCGACTCGCCGTCGTGTGGGAGGCGGAGCCGGACCACTTCCTGCGCGCGTCGTTCGGCACGGGATTCCGGAATCCCAGCCTCCGCGAGATCTGGTTCGACATGCCGGTGGCGGGGGGCCTGGCCGCGGTCCAGGGGAACCGCGACCTGAAGGCGGAGCAGCTCCGCTCCTTCGAGATCGGATACTCCGGCCGGCCTTCGAAGGATCTGAGCGTCCAGGTGAACGCGTACTACAACCGGTTCGACCGCCTGATCGAATTCCGCGCGACCTCGCCCACCACGTTCGCCCCGCAGAACGTGAACAAGGAGGAGGCCTACGGGGTGGAGACCGAGGTCACCTATCTCGTGACCGACTGGATGTCCGTCTTCGCGAACCACGCCTTCAGCATCCGCCGGGACCGCGAGACGCACGACCGGAACCCTTCGGCCCCCCGCCACAAGGCGAACGCCGGCGCGCGCCTCACGGCGGCCGGCGGCTTCAGCGCGATGCTGTGGACGACGTTCTTCGACCAGGTGGAGATGTCCGACCCCACGGGCAACGTCTTCCTGGGGAGCGTGGACGAGTACGCCCTCCTCAACCTGCGCGCCTCGTACCGCTTCGCGCTGGGCGGCAAGACGGAGGCCCGCGCGTTCGTCCAGGCGTTCAACCTCCTCGACCACGACCATCACGAGCACGTCCAGGGAGACAGCTACGGTCTGCTCCTCACGGGCGGGCTGGAGCTGCAGTGGTAGTTTCCGGTAGAATCGCCAATAGGATGGGGTGCAACAAACCACCCCCCGGCTCCCCACTGATTTGTTCGGCCGGCGCCGCCTGCGCGGGCGGGCTTTGAGGCCTGATCTTCACCGGCCCTCTTTCCCAGGACGTCTTCCTCCCCCTTCCCCTCTTCTTTCCCCAGCCCCTCCTTGCTCTTCACACCCCTTTAGAACCACATCCTCCGTGGCCTGGGAGCGCGTCGTCTCGGACCTGGACTACGGCCGGAAGGGCGGGCTCCACCTGAGGGCCCGCCTCGAGCAGGACTACCTCGACCTCCTGGTGAAGGACGGCGGGCGCGTGGCGCTCTCGCGGTGGGTCTTCGATCCGGCGACGGGGAAGGAGGACTTCCTCTGGCACGACGCGTTCTACCGGGTCGGGAAGGACGGCGCGTACATGAAGCGGGGGACCTGGTCTTACGGCTACCCGATGAACCGTCCGCGGGTGAAGAGCCCGCTCCTGGTGGCGCGGGGCTCGTCGGTGCTGGGGGCGACCCGCGTGCGCGAGGCGGGGGAGCTCACGCTGTTTCGGCGGGACTTCAAGCCGGACGAGAACTTCGACGGGGTCTGGGACGAGCAGCCCAACGACACCGCCAGCCGCATCGGCCAGCACTTCCCGGCCAACCGGATCGCGGAGAAGGTGACCTGGGCGGCGCGCTACCCGGGATGGATCGAGGCGACGACCTGGGCGGGGGACCCCCTGGTACTCCTTGCGAAGGAGCAGCTCCGGATCTACCGGACGTCGGACGGAAAGCTCCTCAGCGAGAGGCCGTTCGACCGTCCTGTCTGCGGCGCGCGGCCGGCTCTACGTCTCGACGATGGACGGCCGCGGGCTCTGCCTGGGCGGACGCCAGGGTCGCGCTCCCCGGCCGGACTACTTCTTCTCCACGCAGGGAATGAAGTCGACGGCCTGGCTGAAGTTCACCGTGATGATGAACTCCTCCTTGGCGACGGCCCAGTGCGGGCTCTTGGCCGGGACCAGGATGAAGCTGCCCGCGCCCAGCTCGCTGCCCTTGGAGACGTCGACCTTCTCGCCCGATCCGAAGATCGCGGTGCCGGAGACGACGGTGACGACCTCGCTCGCCGTGTGGGTGTGGGCGGGGATGGTGATGCCCTTGGGGAACTTCATCATCACGACGCACGCGCCCTTGGCAGGATCGCCGCTCTGGACGGCGAGCCAGGCGCCCTTGATGGAGGGGTGGTCGCCCCATTTGACGTCTGCCGCCTTGGTGATGACGGGCTCCTGGGCCGCCCGGGGAATCAGTGCCACGACCGACAGGAACGCGATCAGGGTGATCTTCATGGAGTCCTCCTCAAGAAATCGGTTAAGGGGAGGAGACTTTAGTCGAAGGCCCCGCCGTTGTCAAGCGGTGATACGTTCGTCTGAGGCGAGTCGATCCAAACGGGGATGAAGCCCGGGGAAAGGATGCGGGGAGGGGCGTGGGTGCAGCCGGCGCCGGAGAGGGGATTCGGGCCTCAAAGCCCGCCCGCGTGTTCGTCCAGGCGTTCAACCTCCTCGACCCCGACCCTCACGAGCACATCCAGGGAGACAGCTACGGGCTCCTCCTCACGGGCGGGCTGGAGCTGCAGGGGCAGTTTCCGGTAGAATCGTCGTGCGATGGACCTCGAACGCGTCCTCTCCCGCCTCGTCTCCGCGGTGTTGAGCGACCCGCGGGGGGGCGAGGTCTCCCGCGTTGACGTCCGCCCGATCCTCCTCCGCGGCGCGCGCCGCTACCAGTTCGAGTCGCGCCGCGGGACGAAGGCCCACCACCGCAACCTCGACGCGACGGAGGCGGTCGCGGAGCTGAAGGCCCTGCTCGGCACGTTCCGACAGGCGACGATCGCCACCGAGGACGCCGACATCCGCGTCGTCAAGGGCCGCGTCTCCTCGAAGCCGGCCTCCCGGCCCTCGGCGGCCGCCCCGCACGATCGCGGGAAGAAGTACCTTCTCGAGGAGGGGGCGCCGATCGACTTCCTGGTCCGCCTGGGCGTGATGAACCGCGAGGGCAAGGTCCTGGCGGCCAAGCGCGACAAGTTCCGGCAGATGAACCGCTACCTGGAGTGGGTGGACGACGTCGTGGGCGAACTCCCCAAGGGACGCGTGCGCGTCGTCGACTTCGGCTGCGGGAAATCGTACCTCACGTTCGCGCTCCACCATCTGCTGCGCACGGTGCGCGGCCTCGACGCTGAGATCGTCGGGCTCGATCTGAAGGAGGAGGTGATCGCCGACTGCTCGGCGATCGCGCGCGACCTCAAGCTGGACGGATTGCGCTTCGAGGCGGGCGACATCGCGGGCTTCCGCGGCTTCGACCGCGCGGACCTGGTGGTCTCGCTCCACGCCTGCGACATGGCGACCGACGAGGCCCTGGCCAAAGCGGTGGGCTGGGGCGCGAAGGTCATCCTGGCGGTCCCCTGCTGCCAGCACGAGGTGGCTCGGACGATCGCGAACGCCGCGCAGGAGCCGCTCCTGCGGCACGGCATCCTCAAGGAGCGGCTCGCCTCGCTCGTGACCGACGCGATGCGGGCCGAGCTGCTCGAGATCGCCGGCTACTCGGTGCAGGTGATCGAGTTCATCGACACGGAGCACACGCCGAAGAACCTGCTGATCCGCGCGCTGCGGCGCGGGGCGCGGCGGGACGGCGCGGCCTACCGGGCGTTCCGCGACGCGTGGGGCGCCGGCCCGTCGCTGGAGCGGCTGCTCAAGCCGTGAGGATCGCCATCGGGATCGCCCTGGCCGCGGCGCTTCTCTTCGCGGCGATCCTTCTCCTCCGCCCCGCGGTGGAACCGCCCGCCGCGCAACGAGCCGATCCGCCCGCGGCGAAGGCTCCTTCGAACGCACCCTCCGTGGCCGCTCCATCTTCGACTCCCACGGTGCCGGTGGCGAAGGCGATCGACACCCGGGGGCTCCTCGCCGAGCTCTCGCGGGCGCTCCATCATGGGGACGAGCAGGCGGTCCGCGCGCTGCTCGACCGGCTGCGCCACCTGCTTCTCCCCCCGGTGCCCGACGAACGCAACGCCGCGCTGCTCTACCTTCAGGCGCTCGATACCGTGAAGGAGATCTACCCGACGGGGAACGAGCGGAGGTCCTTCGACGCGATCTTCTCCGGAAAGGATCCGGGCGAGGGGGATCTCAAGACCCTCCGCGAGTGGTTCGGCAGGAACGCGGACGTCCTGGCGAAGATCACGCCCCTCCTCCGCGAGGCCGGGGAGCGTCCGGAGTGCCGGTTCCCCACCGACGCCGAGTGGGCGATGGGGGCGGGCATGAAGGTCATGGTCCGCATGCAAATGGCCTCGCAGATCCTGGTCGGCCAGGCGGCCCTCTTGCGGCTGGACGGCGATGGGGCGGGGGCGGCCGAAAGCCTGCGCGCCGCGCTGGCGATGTCCCGGGGGATGCGGTCCGATCCGACACTCGTCTCTCAGATGATCGCGAGCGCGCTGGAAGGGGTGGCGTTCGAATCGGCCCAGCGGGAAGGATCTCTCGGCGCGCCCCGCATCGCGGCGATCGTGGAGGCGCTGGATCCGGCGTCCATCCGCGGCGCCTTCGATCGCTCGCTCCTGGGAGAGGTCTACGGGACCGTCCTCGAGTTCCAGAAATGGAAAGCCGACCCCGCGGCGGTGAAGGACGAGGCCCTCCGCGCCTGGGTGCGGGGCCCGCTCGCGGCGCAGGACGTCTCGGCCTACGTCGACATGATCTCGGAGTTCGCGGCGGTCTTCGAGCGCCCGTCCGCGGTGGGCGGCGCGGAGATCGAGGCCCTCGCGCGCAAGCACGGCGAAGCGGCCCCCTGGTACGCCTCGCTCTCGAAGACCCAGGTGAACGCGTTCCCGGGGGTCCTGCGGGAGCGGGCGAGTTCGGAGGCGAGGGTCGCGCTCCTCCAGACGGCGCTCGAGCTGGAGCGCTACCGCGCGCGGGAGGGCGGCTATCCGGCGGCGTTCGACGCGCTCGGGGTCCCGCCACCGCGCGACCCGTTCACGGGGCAGCCCTTCATCTACCGGCGCGAGGGCGGCGGCTTCGTGCTCGAGATCGCGGGGGAGGTGCCGAAGAAGGAGCGGCTCGTCTGGCGGTCGCGCTAACGGACCCCGTCGGCCGCCCGCGTCCCGATCGCACGCAGGACTACGGCCGCCGCCTCGGCCTCGTCCTTTCCCCACTCGGCTTCGCCGAGGCTTTCCAGGATCTCCCGGACGACCCGCAGCCCCGGCTCGCCGATGTCGCCGGCCTTCACCGCCTCGAAGAGCGCGCGGTGGCGTTCGGGGACAGGCGCCTCGCGGGTCGGCAACGCGGGCTTTGCGGCCTGAAGGAGCGCGGGGCGGTAGAAGTGAAGGCCGATCTCTTCATCCAGCCGGAAGACGACGTCGTAGACTTCGTGCAGCGCCCCGTACTCGCGATCTTTGGGACAGGGCGCCCTCTGGAGGCTTCTCCGAGCCTCTTCATAGCCCCTTCCCCGGTTGGCGAAGACGCGGCCGAGGGCGTCGGCGATCCCCCGGATGATCGGCCCGCGGCAGGCGAGCGCCAGCGCCTCCTCGCGCGTGGCCGACGGCTTCATCGCCGGGGCGGCCGGCCGGCGTCGCACCTGGACCAGCAGCGCCACCGCGGTCCGCCAGTCCTCCTCGCACCAGGCGTTCCAGTCGGGCAGCCAGCAGTAGGATCGCACCGACTGCAGCGTTCCGTAGACCTCCTCGAACGTCTCCTCGTCGGGTCCTGCCCGAAGCACCAGGGGGAGGAAGTCCCGACCGTACTCAGGTGCCTCACTCAATCCGCCGCGAGACTCCAGTTCCAAGCCTTTCACCCCGAACACCCGTGCCTGTCCCCGCAGGATGGTCAGCGCGGCGCGCTCCAGGTGGTCCAGGATCTCCCGGCCCGTATGGACCCGGATCCGATCGCCCGGATTGCGGAACTTCCCCGGTCGTCCATCGATCTCCTTCCACAGCTCGCGCGGGATCGGCCGCTTCCCGATCTGCGTCTCGACGACCGCGTTCCACAATCGACGGACGGCGGGATACTCTGGGCTCTTGAGGATTCCGCGGAGCGTGTACTCGGGGAAGCGGTCGAGCAGGTCGGACAGACGGGCGGATGACTCCGGCGACGCGCCGGCAAGCGCGCGCTCGAGGTCGGGGATGACGCGCGGGCCCATCCGGTGGATCGCCGCGCTCGCGGCATCGCGCACGTCAGGGTCGTCGTCCTCCAGCTGCCGCAGCAGGGAGGAGAGGTCCAGGCACGCGAGCGCCAGGAGGAGCGTCACATCCTCTCAAACCGCCGCTATCCATGAAAGGTTCGCCCGCGAGCGTACAATCTGACAGGGAGCGGGTCGGGGTCCCTTACCGGGGGAGGAAGCCATGTCCGTCACCAACCGTCGCGAATTCATGGTCCAGGCCGGCGTCGCCTCGGTCGCCCTGGGCGCCGCGCCGCAGGCCAACGACCGCATCACCGTCGGCGTCATCGGCTGCGGCGGGATGGGCACCAGTCACGCGAAGACGCTCGCCGCGCGGAAGGACGTCTCGATCGCCTACGTCTGCGATCCCGATTCGACGCGCGCGGCCGCGGCGGCCAAGGCGGTCGAAGCCCTCGCGGGCAAGGCGCCCGCGGCGGTCCCGGATCTCCGGAAGGTGCTCGACGACAAGGCGGTCGACGCCGTCTGGATCGCCACCTGCGACCACTGGCACGCGCCGGCGGCGATCCTGGCGGCCGACGCCGGGAAGCACGTCTACGTCGAGAAGCCCTGCTCGCACAACGTCCGCGAAGGGCGGCTCATGATCGAGGCCGCACGGCGGAACAAGAAGGTGATGCAGGTGGGGACGCAGCGCCGGTCCAGCGAGTTCGCCCAGAAGGCCGTCCAGGCGCTCCGGGAGGGAGTGATCGGCGAGGTCCTGGTCGCCAAGGTCTGGAACAGCCAGCTCCGGCGGAACATCGGCCGCGCGAAGCCGGGCGAGGCGCCCAAGCACCTCGATTTCGACCTCTGGACGGGCCCGGCGCCCGCGCGGCCCTATCAGTCGAACCTGCTCCACTACAACTGGCACTGGTTCTTCGACTTCGGGACGGGGGACATGGGGAACGACGGCGTCCACCAGATCGACGTGGCCCGCTGGGGCCTCGGGGTCGAGACCCATCCCACGAGCGCGGCCGCGCTGGGCGGCAAGTACTTCTTCGACGACGACCAGCAGTTCCCCGACACGCAGTACGCCGTCTTCGAGTACGGCGGCAAGAAGCAGCTGGTCTACGAGCAGCGGATCTGGTCGCCCTACTCCCAGGAGGGCGAGGACAACGGGAACGCCTTCTACGGCACGAAGGGGATGATGACGCTCGGCCGCGCGGGCTGGCAGGTCTTCGGCCCGAAGAACGAGCCCGGCCCCTCGATGAAGGGGACACTCGGCCTCGAGCCGCACCACTCGAACTTCCTGGGGTGCATCAAGTCGGGCGCCCGCCCCGCCGCCGACATCGAGATCAACCACCTCTCGTCCACGCTCTGCCATCTGGGCAACCTGGCCGCGCGCCTCGGCCGGACGCTCCGGTTCGACCCCGACCGCGAGCAGGTCCTGGGCGACGAGGAGGCCAACCGCCTGGTCCGCCGCACCTACCGCGACGGCCACTGGGCGGCGCCGAAGGGGATATGATAAAGTAAGCGGCTTACTTTATCATCACCGCGTGCTTGACGGGCACGACGGCGGCGCGGGCGGCGGCGCCCTTGCGCTCCTGGACGTCCATCAGCTGCTTCCGCAGCGTCTCGACCGTCGCCGTCACTTCCGGGTCCTTCCCGGTGGAGTCGACGATCCGGGGGAACGAGGTGATCGTCTGCTTGATCATCGTCGTCTCGAAGACCTGCTTCTGGGCGACGATCGCGTCCAGCTTGCGGAACCCTTCCGAGAACGGGTTCTCGATGAACTCCGCGGCCAGGTTGACGCCCTTCTCGAGCTCGGCCTTCGTGAAGGTCTTCGCCGCCGCGCCCCACGTCACCTGGGCCTTGTCGGCGTCGAGGTTCTTGACGACCAGGGTCAGCCGGTTGAGGTCCGCGTTGAACGGGCTGAAGGGCAGGATGCTCCGCGTCCCGCCCGAGGACTTCTCGTCGCCGGAGAAGCAGAAAGGCCACTTCGAGCTCTCGAGCTCGACCTTCCCCGCCTCCGACGAAAGCACCTTGTGGCCCTCGGTCGCGGTGGTCTGGCCCTTGAGATCGACCGTGATCGTCCCGATCTGGCCGTCGATGCCCATGGCCTTCAGGAACGCGTAGGCCATGAGGAGATGGCCGTTCGCGCCCGGGTGGAAGCCGTCCTTGCCGCAGACGTCGTAGCCGTCGCCCAGCGCGGGCTTGGCCTTCTCCATCGCGGAGATCATCGCCCCGTGGACGTCCGCGTGGGGGAACCCCTCCTGACCCGCCAGCTCCTTCATCAGGCCCCCGAGGCGCGCGAGAGTGTCGTTGTAGACCGCCGGCGGCGCGTTCGTATTCTTGAACGAGTTGAAGTCGACCGCGCCCGGGCCGCCCACCACCACCGTCGCGCCCGCCTTCTTCAGGCGCCCCACGATGTCGGCCATCGCGTCGCGGTAGCGCTTGCCGATCGAGTCGTCGTACTTGCGGTAGCCGCCGTCGTTCATCCCGTAGCAGGTCGTGACGACGTCGGGCTTCCAGGGCATGAGGTCGTTGTTCATCCGGGCCGCGAAGCCGCCGGCCGTCTCGCCGCTCCAGCCCAGCTGGATGACGCGAAGGTCGAGCTCGGGGAGGCAGGCCGTGAGGTACAGCTCGATGTAGCGGCTGTAGAGCTTCTGCTCCGTGATCGAGTCGCCGACCACCGCGATCCGCTGCCCCTTCTTGAGGATGGAGGGCGGCTTGGCCGGAACGCCCGCCACGGCCAGGGCCGCCAGGAACGCCGCAATCATCCGCATGGTCCGCCTCCGATCAAGGAAACACCCCTGAGACACAGAGCTCACAGAGAAGAGACCCTTCCTGAGAATCCCCCCCCCGGGGGGGGCGGGGGACCTTCACACTGGGCTTCTTCTCTGTGATCTCTGTGTCTCCGTGGTGAATCAGTTAATGATCCCGCGCTGCTTCAACAGTTCAACAATGCGGTCGACGCACGCGTCGACGGAAAGTTCGTGGGTGGGGAGTGTCAGATCGGGCGACGCGGGCGGCTCGTAGAAGTCGCTCACGCCTGGAAAGTGCTTGAGCTGTCCCGCGTCCGCCCGGCCGTAGAGACCCGCCGGATCGCGCCGGCGGCAGACGCCCATCGGAGCCGAGAGGAAAATCTCGACCGCCCGGTCCTTCCCGACGATCTCGCGGATCTTCGCCCGGTCCGCCGCCGCGGGGCAGGTGAAGGCGAGCACCGCCATCAGCCCCGCGTCGTTGAGGAGCCGGGCGGTCTCCGCGATCTGCAGGAGGCCCACCGAGCGCTCGGCGCTGAACTCGGGATCGACGTCGGAGGCGAGGGCCGCGTTCCCGCCGTCCAGCACGTGCACGGCGCGGCCGGCGTCGAAGAGTTTCTTCTCGAGCGCCCGCGCGATCGTGCTCTTTCCCGAGCCGACCAGTCCCGTCAGGAGGAGCGCCGCGGGCTTCTGCCCGAAACGAGCCGAGCGGTCCCCGGGGGACACCTCGCTCTTCCCGCGCTTCGAATACCGCTGACGCGCCAGCTCGACCAGCTCGCGGAGGCCCGCGTCCGCCTCCTCCGTCTCGCGGTCGAGGATCATGCCGGCGCCGACAGTCGTGTTCGTCATCCGGTCGATCAGGATGAACGACCCGCTCGCGCGGTTCTTCCGGTACGCGTCGAACGCCACGGGCTCGGCCACCGAGAGGACGCAGTGGCCGATCTCGTTCAGCTGCAGCCGCTTGGCCGGCTCGTGCTCGAGAGTGTTCACGTTCACGCGGTAGCGGATCTCGGGGACGGTGGCGTTGGCGATCTGGGTCGAGTGCTTGAGGAGGTAGGATTTCTCGAGGCGGAGCGGCTCCTCGGCCATCCAGACGACCATGGCCTCGACCCGCTCGCTCACGTGCGGGAGGTTCCCGGGGTGCACGAGGACGTTCCCGCGCGAGATGTCCACTTCCTTCTCCAGGGTCAGCGTGACGGCCTGGCCCGCGAACGCCTCGTCGAGGTCGCCGTCGAAGGTGACGATCGACTTGACGCGGTTGGTCTTCCGCGACGGGAGGACCATGATCTCGTCGCCTCTGCGGATGATCCCGGAGGCGACCGTCCCCTGGAACCCTCGGAAGTTGAGGTTGGGGCGGAAGATGTACTGGACCGGAAAGCGCAGATCGGTCAGGTTGCGGTCGGAACCGATCTGGACGTTCTCAAGGAGGTGCATGAGGGTCGATCCGGCGTACCACGGCATGCTCTTGCTCGGGTTGACGACGTTGTCGCCCTTCAGGGCGGAGATGGGGATGAAGTGGACGTCGGAGAGGTCCAGGCGGTCGGCGAAGCCCTCGTAGTCGCCGCGGATCCTCTCGAAGACCTGCTCGCTGTAGCCGGCGATGTCCATCTTGTTGATGGCGACCACGATGTGGCGGATGCCCAGGAGCGAGGCGATGAACGTGTGGCGCCGGGTCTGGGTCTGGACGCCGTGGCGGGCGTCGATCAGGATGATGGCGAGGTCGCACGTCGACGCACCGGTCGCCATGTTGCGCGTGTACTGCTCGTGGCACGGGGTGTCGGCGATGATGAACTTGCGCTTGGCGGTCGAGAAGTAGCGATAGGCGACGTCGATGGTGATCCCCTGCTCGCGCTCGGCCTGGAGGCCGTCGACCAGGAGCGCAAGGTCCATCTCCTCACCGCCGGTGGTGTTGAACTTCTCCGAATCCTTCTTGATCGCCGCAAGCTGGTCCTCGTAGATCATCTTCGAATCGTGGAGGAGCCGGCCGATAAGCGTGCTCTTGCCGTCGTCGACGTTCCCGCAGGTCAGGAAGCGGAGGAGGTCCTTTCTCTCGTGCTGCGCGAGATAGGCGAGGATGTCCTTCTCGATGAGGTCGTCGTGGTGGCTCATCAGAAGTAGCCCTCGCGCTTCTTCTGCTCCATCGAGGCGGCCTGGTCGAAGTCGATGACGCGGCCCTGGCGCTCGGAGACCTTGGTGAGAAGCATCTCCTGGATGATCTCGGGGAGCGTGGTGGCGTTCGACATGACGGCGCCGGAGAGGGGATAGCAGCCGAGCGTGCGGAAGCGGACCTTGCGCATCTGCGGTTTCTCGCCCGGCTGGAGCGGCATCCGGTCGTCGTCGACCATGATGAGGTTGCCGTCGCGCTCGACGACCGGCCGCTCCTTCGCGTAGTAGAGCGGGACGATCGGGATGTTCTCGAGGTGGGTGTACTGCCAGACGTCGAGTTCCGTCCAGTTGGAGATGGGAAAGACGCGGATGTGCTCTCCGCGGTCGATCCGGCCGTTATAGAGGTTCCACAGCTCGGGTCGTTGATTCTTCGGATCCCATTGGTGATCCTTGTTGCGGAAGGAGTAGACGCGCTCCTTGGCGCGCGACTTCTCCTCGTCGCGCCGGGCGCCGCCGAAAGCGGCGTCGAACTTGTACTTTTTGAGCGCCTGGATCAAGCCCTCGGTCTTCATGATGTCGGTGTGCTTCTTGGAGCCGACGCTGAAGGGATTGACGCCCGCCTTGAGTCCTTCCTCGTTGATGTGCGTGATGAGTTCCCAGCCAAGCTCCTTCTTGATGTAGCGGTCCCGGAACTCGTACATGTCGCGGAACTTCCAGGTGGTGTCGACGTGCATGAGGGGGAATGGCGGTTTGGCCGGATGGAACGCCTTCTGGGCGAGCCGCACCATGACGCCCGAGTCCTTGCCGATGGAATAGAGCATCACCGGCCGCTCGAACTCCGCCACCACCTCGCGGATGATGTGGATCGACTCGGCTTCCAGCTGCCTGAGATGGGTCAGGTGATGCGCCGTCATCGGGGAGGCCTATCTTAGCGGCAAGGGGGGCGAATGTCGAGGGGCCGGGGGGGATGCCCCAAACTGTTAACGAAATCGCGCCGCGATTTCGTTAACAGTTTGGGTAGTGGCGCTCCTGGTAGGCCTGGGCCTTCCGCAGGAGGGTCCGGTCGGCCCCGTAGGCGCGGGCGAAGCGCATCCGCTCGCTGCGCGAGAGGAGCTGCCGGGCCCACCGCATAAGAACGGCGAGGTCCCGCACCTTCCCCCACCCCGGGAAGATCCGGTACCGGCCGATCCCCGCAAAGGGGACGTCGATGACGTGGATCGTCCACCGGCCCCCTTCCCTCCCGAGCAGCAGGTTCTTCGCCCGGAGCGTATGGATGAAGAACCGCTCCTCGTGGGCGTGGCGGAGCGTCCGGGCGAACTCGTCGATCAGCCGGCGGCGCTCGCCGGGCGGCGGAAGGGGCGCCGACCCGGGCCGGTCGATCAGCGTCCGGAGGTCGACCGCGCCTTCGATCGCCCGGGTCAGGACGAAGCTTGTGCTCACGAATCCAAGGGTCCGCTCCTGCCCCCACGCGATCGCCTCGGGCACCCGGAAGCCGAGGGCCGCCATCCGCTTGAGGTTGCGGAACTCGCGGCCCGCGCGCGCCACGATGAAGACCGTGCGGAGCCGCCAGAGTCCCGAGTAGGCGTACACCTTCAGGAAGAAGCGTCCCTGAGGGAACGCGAGCTCCCGGACGGCGCTCCGGGCGCCTCCGCGAGGGACGGCACCCCCCCATTTCGCGATCACGTCCCGGGGTCGTGGAAGGCCGTCGAAGGCGGGCCGGAGGTCCGGGGCGACCTCCATCTCCGCCCCGTGGATCAGCATCGACGGCGAGAGTCCCGAGTCATCGTCCCCCCGGGGGGGATGAAAGAGGGGAATCCGCCGCGGGACTCCGTCGGAGGACGGCGTAGTGGTGCCCGCTCGCGATGCGCGAGAGCGGGATCGTCGCCACGACCTCCCACCCGACCGGCCGCAGCACCTCGCGCAGCTCGTCGGTCGTCATCGTGACCTTCCGCTTCTTCTTGTTGAAGGGCCGGCGGATCATGCGGAGGATGTTCTTGAGCGACCACGTGTGGAAGAACGTCATGACGACGTACTTCCGGCTGACGCGGCAGAGCTCGCGGATGTACTGGTGACGCTCGTCCAGGTCCGGGACGTGATGGAAGAGCCGGGCCGAGAACGCCACGTCGACCGACCCGTCCTTCAGCGGCATCGTGAACGCCGAGCCCACGCTCATCAGGGGCTTCCACTCCGCCAGATTCTGCCGCGCGAATTTAAGCATCTCGTGCGAGATGTCCATCGCGAAAAACCTCTTCCCGAACGGCTGGTACGCCTTGAAGAGCCGGCCGGCGCCGCTGGGGAGGTCGAGGATCGACTCGACCGCTCCGGTGATCCCGAAGCACTTCTGGATGACCTTGTACTCGCGCTGGGTGCAGACCCGCTTGTGCCACTCGCGGTCGTACTTGGTGTTGAAGGAGGCCGCGCCCTCGTAGCTCTTGTAGCGATCGACGACGTGCTGTTCCATATCAGAGGGCGCGATTTTACCAAATTTCCGGGCGGCTTACAGCCTCGACTTGATCTGCTCGACGAAGCCGGCGGTCGTCTCGAGGAGCGTGTCGATCCTCCGGATCCGGCCCTCGATGATCCCCGGATCGGCCGCCGCGGGGGCGACGTCCGCGTAGAGCTTCCGAGCTTCAACCAGGCCCCTCCGGGCGCGCTCGGCCTTCTCGAGGAGCCCCCTCATCGCGGCCTTCCCCGAGCCGCCCGCCTCGAGCTCTTCCAGGACCTCCGTGAAGAGCGGCACCGCCTCGCGGACATGCGCGTCCGCCCGGTCGAGCGACTTCTTCACGTCGACGGGAGGGAGCGCGGGCTTAGGGGGCTCGATCTTCGGTGCCACCGGCTTCGGCGGCTCGACGACCGCGGGAGGCGGCTTCGCAGGCTCGACCACGACCGGCGGAGGTTTGGGCGGCTCGATCTTCGGCGCCACCGGCTTGGGTGGCTCGATGACCGCGGGGGGCGGCTTCGCAGGCTCGACCACGACCGGCAGAGGTTTGGGCGGCTCGACCTTCGGCGCCACCGGCTTCGGCGGCTCGACAACCGCGGAGGGCGGCTTCGGAGGTCCGATCACCGGAAAAGGAGGCTTCGAAGGCTCCACCTTCGCCACGGGCGACGAAGCCGGCTCTTCCTTCTTCGCCTTGCCCGGCCGGATCACGAGGATTCCCACTGCGACCAGGAGCGAGGCAGCGACCCCGATCCAGACGCCGCGGTGGACCCTCCGGCGCGCGGGCGCGATGACCGGAACGTCCAGCTGGGCTTCGTCCGCAGACAGCGGCGGTTCCTCGACCGGAGCGGCCGCGGCGCGCAGCTTGGTCGCGTCGAGAACCGACTCGTCTTCCGGCAGGCCCGCCACCGGCGGGACGCTCGCCTCCTGCTTGAGGGGGGTATCGTCGTCGGGAAGCTGGGCGGGCGCCATCATCATCGACGGCTCCGCGAGCGGATTCCACTCCTCCGGCTTCGCCTTGGGCTCGATCCAGTCCTTCACCTCGCCGTAGACGTCCACGCACTGGGGGGAGCAGAAGATCACGCCCCCCCTCTCCGTCGTGCACATGAGGCAGAGCGGCTTCTCGCAAACCTTGCACGTCGCGACCTCCGGCGAGGCGGCGTGATTGATGCAATCCCTTCCCACGCCTTCTAGTATACGCCATGGGCGACATCGGCCGGAATTTCCGGAGAAACGACGCGGCGGGAGACGCTCACGGGATGGGAGTCGTAGATTAGTCCGGGAGGAAGCCCATGAACGCCCGTCTCGCGACCCTTCTCGCGCTGCTCACCGCAGGCTGCTCGACGGCGGCCGGCCCGCGCGCGACGCCGATGAGATCCGCCGCGCCCACGGTCTACGTCGTCCTCTGGTTCGACACGGAGGACTACCTGCTCCCCGCGAGCGACGACGCCGCGCTCCGGCTCGCCGCCTGGCTGACGTCGCAGGGCATCCGCGCGACCTTCAAGACCGTGGGCGAAAAGGCGCGGACCCTCGAGCGGCGCGGCCGCACGGACGTGATCGACGCCCTCAAGAAGCACGAGATCGGCTACCACTCCAACTTCCACAGCGTCCATCCGACGCCCGCCGAGTACCTGTCGACGCTCGGCTGGGACGAGGGCGTCGCCGAATTCGAGCGGCGCGAAGGGCCCGGCTACCAGGACGTCCGGCGCATCTTCGGTCAGGACCCCAGCTGCTACGGCCAGCCGGGGAGCTCCTGGGCACCGCAGTCCTTCGGCGCCTTGAGGAAGTGGGGCGTGCCCGCCTACCTCGACACCGGCAGCCACGTCCACCTGGACGGGAAGCCCCACTACTACGGTGGGCTCCTCACGATGTTCCGGCTGACCCACACGCTCCGGACGGGGCTGGGCGGCGAGAAGGACGTCGAGGAGGCCAAGGCGAAGTTCTCGAAGTCCCGCGAGCAGCTTCTCAAGGAGGGGGGCGGCCTGGTCAGCATCTTCTATCATCCGTGCGAATGGGTGCACAAGAAGTTCTGGGACAGCATCTTCGCCGACGGCGCCAATCCCCCGCGCGAGGCCTGGACCCCGCCGCCGCAGAAGACGGCCGAGGAGACGCGCGTCGCGTTCGAGAGCTTCGAGGCGTGGATGAAGTTCATCCGGTCGTTCCCCGACGTGCGCTTCATCACGGCGAGCGAGGCGACGAGGGTGTGGGGCGACCGCGCCCGCCACCGTGACTTCTCCCCGGAGGAGCTCCGCGAGATCGCCGCCGCGGTCGGCGACGACACGAACTTCCAGGTCCGCGGGGACCTCTCGCTCGCGCCGAGCGAGATCTTCCTCCTCCTGAACCGGTTCGTCCTCCAGGGGGGAAAGGGCGGGGTGAAGCTCGGAGACACGCCGTACGGGCCCTCCACCCCCGTCTCCCCTCTCGCCGAGCCCTTCAAGACGGACTGGAGCCAGTTCTCCCGGACCGCGGAGGATGTGGAGGCGTACCTCCGGAAGCACGGGCGGATCCCGCCGACCGTCTGGCTGGGGAGCGCGGCGGTCCCTCCGGAGTCGTACCTGGCCGCGCTCGCCCGGGTCGCGCTCGACCCCGCCGGGAAGCCGGCCTCGATCGAGGTGCGCCCCGCGAAGTTTTCGATCGGGGCGCGGGTCGCCGACGACAGCCCGAGGATCTGGGGCTGGCTCTTCCCGAAGGGGTTCCACGCGCCGGCGCTCATGGAGCTCGCGCGGCGGCAGGCGTGGACGATCAAGCCCGCGATCCTCCACGGAACGGAATAACATCACCACAGAGACACGGAGAGCACAGAGAAGAAGAGCTCCTTGTGGATTCCCCCCCTCCCCCCGGGGGGGCGGGGGGAACCCCTAAGAAGGTCCTCTTCTCTGTGTCTCTGTGGTTGGTTCTATGGACCGCGACGCGTTTGCTGATCGGGTGCGGCTCCACCAGCCCGCCCTCTCCCGGTTCGTCGCGCGCTACCTCCGCCGCCGCGAGGATCAGGACGAGGTCGTGCAGGAGACCTTCCTCCGCGCCTGGCAGCAGATCGGCCGCTTCCAGGCAGACACGAATTTCGTCGCGTGGATCATGACGATCGCGCGGTTCTTCTGCATGGCGCGGATGAAGGACCGCCAGCGTCACCCCGAGCCGGCCGCCCTCGAGCCGCACCTGGAGCCCGTCGCGCCGCCGAAGGCGGAGAGCCTCGAGAAGCTCAAGCAGGCCTGCGCGCGCCTCCCCCTCCCCCAGCGCGAGGTGGTCGCGATGCGCTTCATCGACGGCCTGGACTACCGCGCGATCGCGGAGATCACCGGCGACAGCGAGGTGACGCTCCGCTCGCGCCTCCACGACGCGCTCGAGAAGCTGAAGGTCCAGCTCGGCGCGCCCAAGACGTGATCCTTCGGTTCTCAAGCACGAAAACGCCCGGAGCGGGGACTAGGGACAGGAGGTGGATCATGGCGGTCACGAGGGTTCTTCCACTGGCTCTCCTCGTGGTCCTTGTCTCGCGCGTCGGCGACCTCCGGGGAGCCTCCCCGCAGGAGGCCGCGCTCTTCAGCGAAAGCTTCGACGACGACGCGCTCCTCAAGCGCGGATGGTACGACGGCGAGAAGTTCAAGATCGTCGACAAGGACGCCCGCTCCGGCAAGGGATGCCTCGAGTACCACTGGGCCGAGGGCGGGACGACGCCGGACAGCTCCTCGGGGATCCGCCGCCTCTTCGAGCCCACCGAGACGGTCTATCTGCGCGCGTTCCTGAGGCTCTCGAAGGGCTG
>CAZSCC010000123.1:0-20375 GCA_964604905.1 uncultured Planctomycetales bacterium | reverse complement strand
GCTCCGCCGTCCCCGTCGCCCCGGGCTTGACCGCATCGAAGTCGGGCAGCTCGTTCCAGGCCCCCTCGAAGTACTCGAAGGCGAGGCCTTTCGCGACGTTGGCGGGATTCTCGGGATCGCGCGGCTTCGGGGCTTTCGTCGGATCGCGCTTGGCGAAGCAGGGCGGCAGCTTCTCCGGGTTGACGGGCTCGCCCCACACGGGGAGCTTCATCAGGGCGTCGCGGGTGATGACCGGGAGCTTCGGGTCGGGAGGCGGCGCCTTGGCCTTGCCGGCCTGGATGTCGGTTACCAGTTTCGCGAGCTCTTCCGCCGTCCCGTTGAACGTCCGGTTGCAGCGGACCTCGACGTGGGTGTAGGTGAACCAGGCCTTGTCGGCCGGGGCGGCCGCGTCGCCGTAGAACTGGAGGAAGAAGCGGTTGACGTAGATCTCGGCCCGGCGCTCCGCGTTGTAGAAGATGACGGCCGGGGCGCCCACCACGAGGTGGCGCATCGTCACCTCGGGGAACCACTCGGCCCCCGAGCCGATGTTCATCCGCACCTGCTCGTAGGTGCACTTGCCCTTGAGGGACTTCGTGACCTTGACGATCGCGGTCTTGGTCTTGGGGTCGACCTTTTCGATCGTCCCCTCTGCCACCACCTCCGCCTCGGCGATGAACTGGGCGAGAGGGTAGAGCGCCTCGATGTAGGCCGACGCCCCGCCCGCCGTGGCGAGGAGGAAGGCGACCGCGAAGGCCCGGTTCATCCTACTTGGGCTGCTCGGCGCCCGCCTTGAGCTTCAGGACCGGCTGGCCGGCCTTGTTCACGAACCGCGCGCAGGCGCCCGTGGGGCCGCCGCCGTTGATCACGGCCGCCACCAGGACGTTCAGCCCCTTCTTGAGCGCCACCGGCTTGGCCGTCCGGTCCTGGTCCTTCGCGCATGGGCGGCCGCCGAGGAAGCGCTGGACCTCCACGCCGTTGAGCCACCAGACGGCCGCGTCGTCCGAGCCCGTCAGGAGCGCGGCCTCGGCCACGTCTTCTTCCGAGACGATGTACGACACGATCAGGTTCATGGAGTTCTCGGCGGCGCCGAGGTCGATGAAGAAGTCGGAGGAATCCGAGGCCTCCCACTTGAACTCGGTGCCTCCCACCGAGGCCTTTTCCTTCTGGGCCGGCTTGATCGCCTTCTGTCCCGGGATGCGCTCCTTGTTGAAGGCGACGTTCGGGTCGGCCGCCTCGGCCCCCAGCGCGATCGGCCCCAGCACCAGCCACCTCTGGACGAAGCCTTCGGGGTTCACCGGCACCAGCGAGGCGTCGGCCTTGGCGTTCGGGTCGTACTTTCGGAACGAGAGCGGAAGCTTGGCCTCGTCGACCGCTTCGCCGTGGGCGGGCAGCGCCGCCACGTGCGGCTTGTCGATCGGCGGGATCTTGGCGCTCGGGGCCGGCGCGGCCATCTTGCCGGTCAGCACCTTCTGGACGAGCTCGCTCAGCTCGGGGACGCTGCCGTTGAACGTGCGGTTCATGCGGATCTCGATGTGGGTCATGGACCACCAGGCTTTCTCCGGCGGGGCCCCGGCGTCGCCGTAGATCTGGATGAAGAAGCGGCCCATGTACATTTCCGCCTGCTTCGCGTCGTTGTAGAAGATCAGCGTGGGGGCGTCCTTCACGAAGTGCTTGGGCACCGCCTCGGGGTGCCAGAACTGCCCGCCGCCGTAGGTGATCCGGATCAGGTCATAGGTGCACTTGCCCTTGAGGGTCTTTCCGATCTTGACGGTGGCGATCTTCTTCTGCGGGTCGTGGCTTTCGACCTTGCCCTCGGCGATCACGGTGGACTCCGCGAGCACCTGCTGGAGCGGGTAGAGCGCCTCGACGTACGCCGTCGCGGGCGCGACCAGGACGAGCAGCAGGGAACCGGCGAGCAGCTTCTTCATGGTGCGGGCTCCGTTAGGGGGTGGCGGGGCGGAACAGGACGGCCGCGGGGATCGGCTGCTTCTGGAGTTCCGGGCCTTCCCAGAACACCTCGAGGGCCTGGCTCCCGCCGGCCTGGAAATAGGTCACGGTGATCGGGTGCTTGCCGGGCTTGAGGGCGATCTCGCCGCTCTCCTCGACGACCCCGTGGTGGTGGTCGTTGTTCACGACCCGGGTGGCGCCGATGAAGAGGGCCGAGCCGTCGTTCGAGGAGGTGCTGAAGGTGTAGACGCCGTCCCGCGCCACCTCGATGAAGCCGGTGAAGCGGAGCCCGAAGCCCTCGGGGCGGTTGGCCGCCTGGAGCGCGGGCCGCTCGCAGGTGCCGCTCTTGGCGGGCGTCAGCTTGTCGAACTCGGGGAGCGCGGTCCAGGAGCCTTCGTAGTACTGGAACGCGAGCCCCCTGCCGACGGCGCCCGGGTTCTCGGCGTCGCGCGGCTTGCCGATCTTGACGCTCCGCTTGACGAACGAGGCGGGCAGCTTGGCCTCGTCGACCGCTTCGCCGTGGGCGGGCAGCGCCGCCACGTGCGGCTTGTCGATGGGCGGGATCTTGGGGTCGGGGGCCGGAGGCTTCATCTTCCCGCCGAGGACCTTCTGGACGGTCTCGCTCAGTTCGGGGACGCTGCCGTTGAACGTGCGGTTCATGCGGATCTCGATGTGGGTCATGGACCACCACGCCTTCTCGGGCGGCGCCCCGGCGTCGCCGTAGATCTGGATGAAGAAGCGGCCCATGTACATCTCGGCCTGCTTCGCGTCGTTGTAGAAGATCAGGGTGGGGGCCCCCTTCACGAAGTGCTTGGGGACCGCCTCGGGGTGCCAGAACTGCCCGCCGCCGTAGGTGATCCGGATCAGGTCGTACGTGCACTTGCCCTTGAGGGTCTTGCCGATCTTGACGGTGGCGATCTTCTTCTGCGGGTCGTGGCTCTCGACGGTGCCCTCGGCGATGACGGTCGATTCCGCGAGCACCTGCTGGAGCGGGTAGAGCGCCTCGACGTAGGCGTGGCCGTTGAGGCGGGCGAGCGCGAGGAGGGCCGCGACGGCGGTTCCGCGGACGAGAGCTTTCTTCATATCGATCCCCGTTCCTTTCCTACTTTGCCGCTTCCATGACGATCGTGACGACGGTGCCGTCCTTGGGGAGCAGCGCCTTGTTGGCCTTGTAGCGATGGCCGGTCATGAGGGGCAGGGGGTTCGTGATGAGCGGGGCCGACTCGCCCTGGTAGAGCCCCATGAGGTTCTTGGTCGACTGGACGATGAGGCCCATGTCGCCGGTCTCGGGGACGAACCCCTCCTTCGAGCCCTGGTAGAGCCACTGGACGTTCTCCATCGGCTTCTTCGTCTCTTCGTCCAGGATGAACTTTTCGATGGGATGGGTGATCTCCTTGTCGCCGTCCTTCCAGGTGACGGAGATCTTGAGCTTCCCGCCGGTGGCGGGCGTCTTCTCGTCGGCGGCGGGCTTGCCGGGCTTGGCGCCGACCTTCTTGAGCCCCTCGTGGAGCTTCAGGGCGTCGACCGGGGTGACGAAGCAGCTCTCGTATTCCTTGCCCCCGGTCATGACGATGACGAACTCGACGGCCCCCTTGAGCTGCTCGTACTTGTCGGTCTTGATGGTCTTGGCGCTGAAGGAGACGGTGCCGGCCTTCTCGTCGACCTTGGGGGCTTCCTTCTTTTCCTGGGCGACGGCGGACGTCGCGAGGAGGAATCCCATCGCCACGGCCAGCCCCATTCTGCGGCTCATCCCCATCCGCCTTTCTTTGCTCACTCTTTACATATCACACGATCGGACCCGTGTGACAGCCGGCCGGGAAAGATTTCACGGGGCGGGACATGAGCGGCCCGCCCTAAGGGAATGAGTACCCGGGGCGGGCGGTTTGTTACAGGCTGATCACCCGGCATCCCGATCGCCCGGTTATCACGTGATGACCGGGCGATCGGGATGCCGGGTGATCAGCGGAATCAGCGGAGGACTTCCGCGACCGCCTTGCCGTCGATCCCCTCGGGGGCGCCCAGGCCGAGGAAGGCGAGCGCGGTCGGCATCGTGTCGAACGTGTGGAGCGGGCGATCGATCTTCAGGCCCGCGGGGACCTTCGGACCCACGCAGATCCAGGGGATCCGGACGTTCTCGGACCGGTCGGGTTCCCTCGCCCGGTAGTGACCGCGCGCGCTTCCGCCGTGGTCGGCGCTGATGATGAGCGCGATCTTCTCGAAGCCGCCGTTCTTCTCGATCGTGGCGACCACCGTGGCGAGCGCCTTGTCGACCTCGCGGATCGCCTGGAGGTACTGCGGCCCCATCCAGCCGTACCGGTGACCGTTCTCGTCGGGCTCGCGGAAGTGGATGAACGTGACGGACCACTTGCCGAGCGCGTAGGAGTCGCTGAAGGCGCGCGCCAGCATCTCGGCGGTGGTCATCAGGTCGCCGGGCCTCTGCAGGCTCGGTTTGGCGGAGACGGGCTTCTTCTCCCATTCCTCGTCGCGCTTGATCATCTTCTGGAGCAGGACGGGGTCGAGGTAGTCCTCCCTTTCGGGGAGCTTGTTGGGGACGGGGTTGCCGTAGACCCAGTTCACGCAGGCGGGGTTGGCGAGGAAGTGGAATTTGTCCTTCGAGAAGAGCATCGCCGACGACTTTTTGGCCTGCGCCGCCACCGAGAAGACGGTGGGGACCGGGATGTAACCCGGCCGGTAGTTGTTCCAGACGACGCCGTGGCGCTGGAAATCCAGCCCGGTCAGCATCGCCGTGTGGCTGGGGAGCGTGACGGAGGGGCGGATCGTCTCAACGTGGACGCCCCACGCGCCGCGCTCGACGAGCTTCTGCAGGGTCTCCGCCTTGGCCGCCTCGATCGCGTCGGGGCGGAGGCCGTCGATGCTGATGATGACCACCCGCTCCGCGCGGGCCGGCCCGGCGGGGGGCGCGAGCACCACCGCGGGGATCGGTTCGCCCGCCTTGAGGTGCGGATATCCGTCGGCGCATCCGAGGGCGGCGGCGAGGAGGAAGAGGAGGGGAAGCGGGCGGCGCATCGGGATCTCCTTATGGACCGCTAGAGGATACCGGTGGAACGCCGCGGAGGCGAGACTTGGTTCAGTGCACCCCGAGCAGGGAGCGCAGCGCGAGGGCCACGCCGACGGCGACGATCAGGTAGAGGCCGCCCCACTGCATCCTGAGGTTCCACCACGCGGCGGGGAGGCTGTCGGCGAGCTTGATCTCGACCGCCTGGAGCTGATCCTGGCCGGGTGTCAGGTCGTTGAGCACCGTCACCGGCTCGGGCGGGCGGCCGCCCTTCGCGGCCACGGGGATCGTCACCTCGTACGAGCGGCCGGCGCCGCGGATGGTGAGCCGGTGGTCGCCCTCTTTCTCGGCCCGGAGCTTCCACCGCGCCTGGAGGCCTCCTCCGTCCTGCGGGATCTCGATCGCCGCGATGGGCGCCGTCACGGGTCGGAGCCCCTCGGTGGGGAGGACGTAGGCGAAGCCCTTCGCCTGGTCCTCGAAGTGGGCCGCGATCGAGATTTCCTGGCCCGGCCGGATCGGGAGGTATCCCAGGCGCGAGCCGGTCCAGAGGCCGATGACGCCGATGAGCGGCACCGTCCAGAGGGCCGGCTTGAGCGAGGCCCACATGTACTTCCCGCCGATGCGGCCCGAGAGGGCTCGGGCCCGGGTCAGAATATCCAGGTTTGCCGGCGAAAGGCTGCTCGGGTCGATCGTGATGTTCTCGCCGTCATCCGAGTAATAGGCCGCGCCTCGCTTGGCCTCCTTCATCCGCTTCTTCAGGAACTTGAGGTCCGCCTTGCATGCCCCCAGGAACTTCTGGTCGCTGCCGTACTTCTGGACCAGGATGATGGCGAGGGCCGAGACCACCCCCACGATCGTGATGGCCACGACGGGGGAGAAGCGCTCCGTCCATCCCAGCACCCAGTCGCACGGGACGTAGAGCACGCCAAGGACGGGCAGCAGGACGTGGGTGTAGATCCAATCCATGGTCAATCCATCGTGGCGTAAATCAACGAGGCAGGTTTACGCCACCGGGGTGGCGTAAACCTGCCTCGTTGATTTGCGCCGCTCACTTCTGCACCTCCACGCGGCCCTTGTTGCCGTCGATCCGGACCATCGCCCCCTCGGGGATCAGCTTCGTCGCCCCGGGGAGCACCACCGCGGGGATGCCGAAGTCGCGCGCCACGATCGCGCCGTGGGAGAGCATGCCACCCCGTTCCACCACCAGGCCCGCCGCGTGCACGAAGAGCGGCGTCCAGCTCGGGTCGGTCGTCGGGCAGACGAGAACGTAGCCCTGCGTCAGCTCGCCCGCCTCCGAAGGCGACCGGAGGATATGGGCCGGCCCCGTGCCCACTCCCGCCGCCACGCCCGTCCCGGAGAAGACGCCGTCCTGCGAGGCAGGGCGCTCCTCCTCCCGGCCGAGCTTCTGGAGCTCCGAGCCCTTCAGGATTTCCCGCGCCTCGATCCGCTGGAAGGCGTTCCAGCGGAGCTTGCGCGCCTGGATCTCCTCCAGCAGTTTCGCGCGCTCCGCCTTGAACCGCGGGAGATCGTCCTTCCGCAGGAAGTAGAAGTCCTTGCCGAGGTCCCACCGCTCGGCGAGCACCTCGGTCGCCTCGCGGACGAGGGCCACGCCCCGGATGAAGTGGTGCTTGCAGGTCTCGCGCCAGGGCATGTGGCGCTGGGCGCTGGCCAGGTCCGCCCGCAGGTCCGCCTCGAGCGAGCCCGCGCCGTTCGCCCCCAGCAGCTTCGAGAGCGAGAGCTCCGCGTCCAGCCGCTCCCTCTTCTTCTTCTCGTGCAGCTCGGCGGGCGAGACCGCGCCGCCGGACTGCTTGAGCTGCGCGATCCGCTGCCGCGGATAGGAGGGGTCCTCCGACCAGCGCGGCTCGGCCAGCTCCAGCTCGTTCACCGCCCGATGGCCGTACTCCGCGAGATAGTCCTCGAGCCGCAGCTCCCCCTTCGATACCCGGTAGAGCGCGATGTTCGACTCGACCGTCTTGTCCCCTTCGAGCCCGGCGAGCAGCCGGGCCGCGAGCGCCCGCCCCTCGACGGCGCCGAGCGCCAGCTCCAGCGTCCCCAGCAGGCGGCCGTGATAGTAGCCCGCCAGGAAGCCGGGCTTGAGCAGTTCGCGGCCCACTTCGTTGAGCGCCACCCGCTCGCGCTCGGCGATCTCCGCGATCACCGCGTCGTCGGCCATCTCCGGGAGCTTCTTCGCGCGCGCCTTCTGGACGAACGCGTCGACGGCGGGGAGCACTCGCCGCTGCAGATCGTCCAGGCCGGTCCGCATCACGCGCTTCAGGACGCGGCTCGCCCGGATCATCTGGAGGATCGTCAGCGGGAGCTTCAGCAGGAAGCCCAGCCCCGCCTTCTCGATGTTGAACTTCGTGGGCTTGTCGAGGAGCCTCTCGGCCGCCGCACCGTTCCCGGAAAGGTCGTACTCCATCGGGAGGTTCGCGAAGAAGAGCTCGGCCGATCGCTCGACGTCCATGTAGATCCGGCCGGCGATCAGCTCGAGGAAGCCGTCCTTCTGAACGCGATCCGACGGCACGAAGCCGAGGTCCCGGTAGAGCTGGATGAAGCCGTTCCCCATGAAGCCGCGGCCCACGATATCCCACGTGAGCGGCATCGGGGCGGGGAGCGTCTCCGAGAGGTTGTGGATCGCCCACGCGGCCCGGGGGCGGCCGTGGGCGAGCTTCTCCAGCCGCCGGATCTCCTCGTCGCGCAGCTTCGGCACGGCGCGCAGGATGTCCAGGCCCCGCACCGGGCGGCTCTGGAGGAGCGTCACCCGCCCCTCCGCGATGCCCCACTCGACGTCGACGGGCGTCTTGTAGTACTGCTCCACGTTGAGCCCGAGCTTCGCCAAGTCGAGCACCTGCGCGTCCGACACGCAGGCCTCCTTCCCCGTGTTCACCCGTCTCTCCAGGATCGTCATCGTCCTCCGGTCGATGCAGAACGTGTCGGGCTCGATCTGGCCGCGGACGATCGCCTCGCCGAGGCCGGTCGAAGCCTCCAGGATGATGCGCCCCTCGTCGGGGCGGTTGGGGTCCTCGGTGAAGAGGATGCCCGACCGTTCGGAGGGGAACATCGCCATGATCGTGACCGCCGTGCCCGCCAGTCCGCGGATGTTGTGCCGCTCGCGGTACGTGAGCGCGCGGCCGCTGTTCCACGAGCCGAAGACCGCGTCCACCGCGGCCGCAAGCATCTCCCAGGGGTCCGACGGGACCGCCTCCTTCTTCGCGTCCAGGAACGCCTCGCGGGACCGGAGCGCCTGCTCGCGCGACGAGCCCCCCCGCTCGAGCGCGCGGTCGAACACCTCCGCGGGGAGGCCGCAGACGGTCTCGCCGAACGCCCGCGTGAAGTCGCGGACGTCTCCCCAGAAGCGGTCGCTGTCGGGGAAGCAGGTCTCGAGGTCGGGGTGTAGGCCGACGTTGAGGACGGTGTCCATCATGCCGGGCATCGACTGCGCGGCGCCGCTCCGGACCGCCACGAGGAGCGGCTTCGGCGCGCGCCCGAGCGTGCGTCCGGTGACCTTCTCGAGCCACTCCATCGCCTGACGGAGCTCCCCGTCGAGCCCGGCGGGCCACTTCTTCCCGGCGGCGTAGTAGTCCGCGCAGCACTGCGTGGTGATCGTGAACCCGGGAGGGACCGGCAGGCCGGCCGCGGTCATGGTCGCGAGGCTGTAGGCCTTGCCGCCCAGGAGCTCCTTGGAGGGGTCGGGGTCGACGGCGCCGGGGCCGAAGAAGCGGATCCGCTTGAGTGTGGGAGGCGTGGTCATTTCTTCGCCGGGGGAAGGCCGATCGCGATGAGACCGCGTTTCGTGGTGCCGACCCAGATGGTTTCATTGACGATCACCGGCTGTCCGGTCGCCGTCCCGATGTGGTCTTGGTCCTCGTAGTTCCAGACCCATGCTTCCAGATCCGGGATCAGGGACAGGTCGTAGCCGGCGATCCGCTTGACGCCGGCGACGATCAGGATACCGTTGCAGATCGCGGGAGCGACCGGCCTTCCCTCCACCCAGAGCGGCTCGAACCTCCCGTCCACTCGGAGCGGCTCGAACATCCTGCCATCGGAGGCGCGGAACACGGCGACCCGGCTGTCGTTCGTGGCGATCGCGACCCAGTCGCCCGAGGCGACGGGGTGGGAGATCGCCTCGGCGTCCAGGGGCTGTTTCCAAAGCAGGGCCCCGTCCACCAGCTTGTGGGCCTGAAGGTGGCCCTTGGCCTGGCCCTCTCCCTTCAGCGCCACGAAAACCTTGTTCCCAGAGATGGCGGGAAGCTGCGTAGCCGGTGTGTCGAGAATGGCCTTCCAGAGCAGCGCGTCCATCCGCTCGCTGTGGCAGGCCAGACCTCCCCCCTCGATCGAGAAGGAGAGGTGGTGAGCGACGAGATCTCCCGGCGGTGGGGTGCGCTCGATCTTCAGGCCCGTCGTCTGATCGAAGGCGAGGCAGCCCCCCTGTTCGTGCCACGCGTAGACAGTGCCCGGCTCCAGCCGTAGCCGTACGAATCTCCCGGGAGTCTCCCAGACGATCTGGCCCGTCGTCGCGTCGACCTGGACCAGCTTGTCCTCCAGCGAGGCCGTGACGAACTTGCCGCACGCGGCAACGGGACCGGGGATGGGCCTGTCGAGCGCGGCGGGAGTAGGCCACCGGGCGGGCACCTTCATTGCCTCGGAGTACGGCTGGAGCTGGGGCAGGGGGGCGTCGTCCGCGCAGCCCGTCCGGCCCGTGTCGCCGCCCGGGCCCATCCACGGTCGGGCCGCGACCTTCGAGGCCTCGCCTTCCGGGCGGTCGGCGAGCGCCACGATCCCCTTGCCGCGCGTCCCCACGAAGAGCTTGCCCCCCGCCACGGCCGGCGAACAGATCACGGGCGTCCCGGGCGTGAGCGGATAGGTCGAGCGGAGTTGCCCCGTCTTCCGGTCGAAGGCGAAGAGCTTGCCTCCGTCGTTGCCCACGTAGATCGCGTCGGCCGTCACGGCGGGCGACCCCACGACCGGCGCCCCGGTCGGGAGCTTCTGCGCGATCTGCCCGGTCGCCACGTCCACGACGTAGACGTTCCCGTCCCGGCAGCCGCCGTAGGCGCGACCGTCGAGCACCGCGATGGCCCCCAGGATGGTGTCGGCCGTCTGGACCTTCCACAGCTCCTTCCCGTCCCTGAGCGAGAGGCACAGGATCGACCCCGCGGGCCGGTCGGCGCTCTGGATGAACGTGCCGTTCCCGACGCCGATCAGCACCTTGTCGCCTGAGATCGTCGGCGCCCCGAAGGCCGGGTAGGGCGTGGGAGCCTTCCAGATCACGCGGCCGGTCAGGGCGTCCACGCAGTTGACCCGCTGCCCCTCGATCCCCGAGCCGAAGAGGACGCGCTGCTCCTTGTTCTCGAGCGTGACCGCGACCGGCGGCGACTCCGAGTCGGGGTTGAAGAAGTCCGGCTCGATCCGCAGCCCCTTCGCTCCCCGGACGACCTTCCCGGTGACCGTCCGCTCGAACGTCGCGCCGGACTCCATCGAGGTGACCGGCGGCCCGAAGTGCTCCCTCATCGTCTTCACGTCGATCCTGAGCGTGCCGGGGTCGTCCTTCGATTTCGCGCCGACCTCTTCGCGCTTCACCGTGCCGGTGACGACGGCCGTCTTCCCGGCGAGCGAGGCCAGCGCGTTGGCCTGCGGTCCCTCGGTCACTTCGTAGAACGCCGGCTCCCCCTCGATGTGCCAGAGGACCCGGCCGGTGGCCAGTTCGATGCACCAGACGCCGTCGTCGCCGCAGCCCACGTAGACCTTTCCTTCATGGATGCACGGACCGCTCTCGACGTGGCTGGTCGTCTGGACGGACCAGGCGAGTTTCGGGGGCTCCTTCCCTTTGCTCTTCCGCACCGGTTCCAGGTCGAGGCAGACGATGCGGCAGTCGCGGTCCTCGTGGTAGCCCTCGCCCGAGACGACGTACCGCGCCGCGGACGCCGCGCCCTTCTCGGGCGGCTCCGCCCAGACGGCGGGCGAGGAGAAGACCGGCCGGAGCGGCGGCGTGAGATCTCCCTTGCCCGTCCAGCGCCACGCGACGCCCCCCGTGTCGGTGTCCACAGCCACGAGCGCGCCCGAGGAGCCGAAAGGGGAGCCGAGGTTGTAGGCGGCGCCGAAGTAGATCCGGTTCCCCACGAGGGCGGGAGAGGAGTCGACCGCGACCGTCGAGCCGCCCAGCGCGTCGCCCGCGAGTTTCCACAGGATCATCGGCGGCCCCTGGTACCCCCGGGCGCCCGCCACGGCGCCGGTGCGGCCTGGCCCGCCCCGGAACGCCGACCACGGTGCCCCGGACTGCTCCTCTGCCGCCTTGCCTCCCGAGAGCGACGGGCCCCAGACGAGGAAGCCGACGATCCCGAAGAGGCCCGCGCTGAACGCCTTGTGGGACCAGAGATAGGCCGCCAGGAACTTGTAGGTCCTCGGCTTGAAGAGCGCGACGAAGCCCGCGGCGAGCGCGAGGAGGATCTGCGGGAGGATGACGATGAGCGCCTGGATCGGCCCCATGGCCGACGGGATGACCGCCTCCGCCGCGCGCGACGGCAGGACGAAGGCGAGGAGGAGGGCGGCGACGATCCAACGGCGCGACGCGCGTTTCATGGCCCGCTAAGATAACAGGGATTCGGAATCGCGTTACAGGTATATCCGTGACCCGGGGGCGGAACGGATGGGCCGCAGAGGCGCAGAGTCACGGAGAAGATCCCCTTCTTGGATTCCATCTTCAAGGGCAAAGGGGGAGCCGTTCCGGTTGGAACGTCCGCTCCGTGACTCTGCGCCTCTGCGGCCGATCGGTCCTGCACTGGTCTTTGAGTGTCCCGGTAACGGGAGGCGTTACACGAGCTGGGAAACGTCGCTGTAGACGAACGTCACCCCGCCGGTCGCGAACTTGGGGACGTCCTGGACGGCCGCCTGCCCCTCGGGAGAGGCGAGGATCGCCTCCATCGCCGCCCGGCTCTCCGCGAAGAGGTCGGCGAAATAGTAGTAGGGCGACGGCTGCCCGTCGGGCGTCCCGGTCACCTTCCCGACCGTCCACCTCGTGAACCCCTTGATCTTCTTCGCGATCGGCAGGTGGACTTCCTTGTAGTACCGGTCGAACGCGGCAGGGTCCTTCGGGTGTCCGTACATCACCATCAGTCGGATCATCGGCGTTCCTCCGCTTCTTCTTCCTCTTCGTGCGGCGCGACCGGGACCATCTTCTTGGGCTTCCCGGGCAGGTAGGCGATGACGTAGCGGCCGGGTTCCCGGGCCCACCATGGCATCGCCAGCCTCTGGGTCACCTTCTTTCCGTCCACCTCGATCGTGACGGATCGCAGGGGAAGGCCCTTGTACGACGCACCCTCCGCCACCTCTCCCACGGTGGTCCGCCCGCGCCGGAGGATCGACGCGCCGGACCAGGCGAGTCCGAGGAGGCCCAGTTGCGTGAACGACTCCGCGACCAGGCCCAGCAGGGGGAGCATCGTCACGTCGCTCAGCACGGAAGTGGCATCACGGACCGCCATGCGGCCGGGATCCTCGGGGAAATAGTGGACCCGGATCGCCCTCCCCGGCGCGATCCCCTTGTGGTTCCGCAGGACCGCGGCGCTGCCCGTGAGTGTTCGACCCTCGTGGATCACCTCCAGCGTGAGGCGGATCCGCTTCCGGAGGAGCAGGACGGTCTCGTTCTCCGCCGCCACGATCCTGGCCTCTCCCACGCGGCCCGCGCTCCGGACCCGGCGGTCGTCCGGACCGTCGTCGGCGTAGTACCAGATCGGGGCCAGCGGGAGGATCGCGATCACGAGGAGATGGACCATCCAGAACGAGGCGTTGTAGCCCAGGAAGAGATACTTGAAATGGCGCCGGACGATCGAGGGGTCGGGGCTCATGGCGTCCGGTCGAACGGTCCCGAGATCGCGAGCGTCATCCCCGGCCGCTGGATGTTGACGAAGAGCGTCGATCCGTCGGGCGAGAAGGTCGTGCCCGCGAGTTCCGAGAGGTTGAGGACGTTCATCGCCAGCGTGTAGAGGCGCCCCTCCCGCGTCACGCCGACGATCCGGTTCGTCCCCGGGCCGTCTTCGCAGAGGATCAGATCGCCCCAGGGAGCGACCGTCAGGTTGTCGCAGTTCTCCAGGACGACCGACTGATTGGGCTCGATGAAGAGCTCCAGGCGGTCCGATGCGTATCGCCAGACCTGCCCCTTGCTCTTCGCGCCCCCGCTCGTCGAGCAGAAGTAGATCGCATCGTGGGCGTGGAAGACCCCTTCGTTCCGGTCGAAGATCGCCGCGCCCTTCGCGAAGCCCTGCGAGGCGAGATCGGTCTGGGGCGATTCGACGTCCTCGAGGTCGATCCAGTCCACGTCCATCGGCTCTCCCGTCCGGATCGGCGCATCGCCGCCCCGGTTGGATGTCCGCGGCGCGCGGTCGCGGAGCTTGAGCGCCTGGAGCCGCCCTCCCTTCGAAAGCTGCCCGGGCTCCTTCGGGAGGAACCGGGTGAGCAATCCGGCGAAGTGGTCCTCGGTCTGGTAGACGACCCCGCTCTTCGGGTCGATCGCCACCGCTTCGCGACGGAAGCGACCCATCGCGACGAGCGGGACCGGTTCCGCGACGCCGATCTCGGCCCGGGCCGGCACCTCGAACGCGTAGCCGTGATCTTTTTCGATGGCGCCGACGGCGCGCTGGACGGTCTCTTCGCAGCTGATCCAGGTTCCCCACGGCGTCGGGCCGCCGGAGCAGTTGAGCCAGGTCCCGGCGAGGCTGAGGAAATGGCGCTCCAGCTTCCGGGTCTTCGTGTCGTAGACGAGCGTCGTCGTCCCTCCGAGCCCGGGCTTCGCGCCGCGCCCCGGGTCGTAGAGCGGGATCGGGCCGTGTTTCGCGAGGAGCGTGTTCCCGCGGCCGAAGGGGCTGAGGCGGACGTCGTCCGCGTCGAGCTCGTGGTTCCGGACGAGGATCGTCTTCCCGGCCGGGCCGGGGAAGGCGGCCATGCCGTCGTGGCCCCCCGGGACGATGAAGCCGTCGTCCATCGCCTCGCCGGTGCACGAGATCACGTCGTAGCGGAATCCCGGCGGGAGGTTGAGGACCCCCTTGGGATCGTCCACCAGGTCGCCGAACCCTTTGGCCCGAAGATCGGGGCGGCCTCCCTCGACGTAGGACCTGAATCCGCAGAACGCCGCGGTCGCCGCGCCGCTGGCCCAGAGGAAATGTCGCCGGGTGAGGTCCATCCCCCCGGGATCATAACATAAGGGGACGCGCCCTCGTCAGCGCCGGCGCGGCTTCATCTCGTACTCGTCGAAGACGGCGCCGTCCATCAGGACGACTTTCGTGCGGAGCGCCTCCTTCTCGAAGCTGAGGAGGAAGTAGTGGTGCCCCTTGCCGCACTTCCCGGGGGGCTGGAGGTACCAGAGGTCGTCGTCGGGCGTGCGCTGGCTGACGCCCAGGCCCCCCTCGCCGATGTAGACCACGCCGGTCGGGTCGTGCTTGTCGTTCCGGATCGGCACGGTGCGCTTGATGTTGTGGCCGTCCGACTCGCAGACGAGGTCGAGATCGTGCTTCTCGAAGATCGGGACCCACGCCTCCTTTCCGGCGCTCGGGCTCTTGACCGCGGGATAGGCGGGGCGGTGGTACCCGGCCAGCTGCCAGCGGACCTTCGCGTTCTCCTGGAGCGTCCTCTCGAGGAACGCGGCCTGGTTGCCCTCGGTGCTCACGTTCGTGTTGAGCGTGACCAGGAGCGCCTGCGGCCCGATCTTCATCGCGGAGTAGTTCTTCCCGAGCCCGCCGCCGGGCCAGTTCCAGACCTCGTCGAACTGAACGCCCGATTTCTCGTGGTTGCCGCGGACGGGGAGCACCGGGAGCATCCGGCCGGACGCGGTGACGGTGAGCTCGTGGTCGCCCATCCACTCGGTCCACTCGGGGAGGCTGGTGCCGCTCTTCATGAAGTCCCCGCCGTGCCAGAGCGCCAGGATCGTCGGATCCTTCTCGAGCGCCTGCGCCAGGATCCCGTTCATCTTCCGTCGCGCCGCCGCGTTGGAGCGCGAGTCGCCGCCCACGAGGAGCCGGAACGGGGCGTCCTCCGTGGGCGCGGTCACGAAGTGGAACTCCGTGGAGACGCCGCCGTCGCCCGCCATGACGAAGTGGTAGGTCGTGTTCCCCTGGAGGCCGGCGATCGTCGCATGGTGGTAGTGGAGTTCCGGCCCCTTCCCGGTGTAGCGCCCGTTCTTCTGGGCGTCGGCCTTCCACGCGTAGGCGGCCGTCTGGCCGCGGCGCGGCTGGACGTCGTAGTGGACCCGGTGGCCCGAGCCCGCCTGCGGGGTCGACCACGAGATCGTGGCTTGCGTGTCGGGCCGCTCGGTCCAGAGGACGCGTCCATGGATCGGTTTGCTCCCGACCTCCTGGCCGAGCGCGATCGGCGAGAAGGCGAGCAGGAGCAGGGCCAGCCCCGCGCGGGAGAGGGCCAGCCGGCGGGGGATCGGGGTTTCCATGGGGGTCCTCCTGGGTTGTTCCGGTTTCAGGCGCCACGCGAGAAAGAGGGCGAGCGGGACGCCCGCGTGGACGACGCGGACGAGGGCCTCGGGCGTGTTGGCCCATCCGAGGTGGACGATGCGGGCGGCGGCGGTGAGGAGCCCCCAGAAGGCGGCCCACGCCGCGACCGCGCGCAGCCGCAGCGGGACGAGGAGCGCCGCCGCCACGAGGAGGTCGAGCGTCCCGATCGCGCGGAGCGCCTCCCGCGCGCGGGTCTCGGGGATTGCGAGGCCGCCCAGTTTCCGTCCCGCGGCGAGGATGAGGTCGACGAACTCGGGCTTTCCGTAGAGGGCTTCCAGGCCGTGGCCGAGGAATGTGGCGGCGATGGCCGCGCGGAGGAGGGCGAGCCCCGCGCGCGCTCTCGTCGCCAGGAGGAGCAGTCCGACGGGGGCGAGGCATCGGGCCGCGAGGTCGAGCGGGACGAGCTCGGGATGCCAGACCTCGTCCCACGTCTGCGTCGCCGCGCGCGCGGCCATCCAGGCGGAGATGAAGATCAAGGCGGGAGCCCCGCGTCGCCAGAAGACGAGCGGGATGGACGCGAGGAGAAGCCACGCCGCCCCGTGCTCCACGCGGAGCGCCGCCGTCTCCGACCATCCGAGGCCCATGAAAAGCCACGTGAAGACCGGCCCCTCGTAGCGAAGCGAGATCAGAGCGGATCCGAGGCAGAGCATCGCCACGGAGACGCGGAGGCATGCCGCTGCGGGGTCGCGACGATCCATGGCTGGACTTCCCTCCGCCCCCGCTCCCCGGGGATGAATGACCCGCGCGGCGCAAAGATGTCGGAAAAACGGGAAGGGGATCGTCTAATGACGGTGATGCGAGGGATCGTCCTTCTGGCGCTCCTGGGCTTCGTCCAACAGGTCGATGATCCTCGGGCCCTCGTCGAGCTCCTCGAGTCGGACGATCCGGCCGTGCGCGACCGGGCGGTCTCCGAGCTCAAGAAGCAGGGGGAACGGGCGCGGCCCGCGCTCGAGAAGTCTCCGAGCCCCCACGCGCGCGACGTCCTGGCCTGGCTCGACTGGGAGCCGCTCGTTCCGGGCGCGATGAAGCGGGAGGACTCCGCGATCGTCGACAAGCTGGCCGGAGCCGGGACGCGACGCGCCCTGGTGGTCGAGGAGCGCATGATCCCGCCGGCCGCGATCCCGCGGCTCATCCTCGATCCCGACCCGTGGGTCTCCCACGCCGCCGTCCGGTCCTATCTTGCGGTCGATGATCGGGTGCAGACCGCGGTCCCCTGGTCGCGCCGCACGTTCGCCGCGGCGATCGAGCTCCTGCGGCGCTGGCCGAAGCACGCCTGCGACGTCGCCTGTCGTTCGATCCATTCGAAGTGGCTTCGCGAGACCCGGAAGATCGTGAGCCTCGAGGCCGACGCCCGGGACCAGGGGACGATCCGGGGACTCCTCCGCTCGGAGGCGATTGAGATCCGGATCATCGGGGCCTGCCTGCTCGACCGGCTAGGGGAGGACGTGGAAGGGGAGCTTCTCGCGCTCCTCCCGGCAGCCGGCGAGTTTCAGCAGGATCTCATCGACGCCCTTCACGGGACGAAGTCGAAGCGTGCGGTGCCCGTGCTGGTCCCCTTCCTGTCGGACCCGAACGGGCGTTTGAGGGAGTCGGTGATCGGGCTTCTGGTGGGGATCGGCGGGACCGAGGTCGCGAAGCTCCTCCTTGGGGAGATCCGCTCGCCTCGAAGCCCGGGCTGGAACCTCCTCAACGGGCTCGTCCAGCTCGACGTGCGGGAGGCCGTGGGGCCGATGGTGGAGAATCTTGTCAGCGCAGGTTCCCTCTTCCACTACTCCGTCCACGCAATCGTGCGCCTCGCGGGAGAGCCGGGGATCGACCGGATCCTCGAGAAGCTCCTCCGGGAATCGAAGGAGAGAGAGCTTTCCGGAATGGAGCTTGGGAGTGTGTTGCTGGAGGGTCTCCTTCCCGTGCTGGACCTCGGGCGGGCGAGGCGCCTCCTGGACTGCTGTTCGGAGAAGGACGGAAGGGCGCCGCTGGCCCGGCAGCTCCTGCCCCTCGTTCCGAAGGAGCGGCTGCAGCCGATGCTGCGCGAGGTCCTCACCGGCAGCCGGGATGCGGGCCTCCTTCGTTCGGCGCTCCAGCTCGTCGACGATCCCACGGCCGTGAAGGCCTGGGCGGAGCGAACGATCAAGGAGGAGGGGCACGCGCTCTTCTGGGAGGCGGCGGAGCTTCTCAGGGGGGATCCGCGGCCGGAGCCGGCCGTGGTGGCGCGCGTGGGCCGGGAGAAGACGAAACACCAACTGCTGCCCGCCTTCAGTTCAGAGCAGGACCGCGGAGCCCTGGTTCGGATGTTGGAGAGCCTGGATAAGGATGAAGGTCTCTCGGAGATCCTGACGGCCCTCTGGAAGCGGGGCGGGCCGGCCGGGCGCGAGGTCGTCCTGAAGACCCTCGAGAACCCGGATCCTTCCCGTCGCTGGGAGGCCCTCGACGTGGTCCTGGATTTCGAGCCGGCCACCGCCCGGCGGCAGCTCGAGGCATGGCTTTCGAGTGCCATGCCTCCGGAGCAGCCCTGGGCGGTGAAGGTGTATTCGGAGCGCTTCGAGGCGGAGGCCACTCCGCTGCTCCGCACCCTCTGGGACCGGATGCTCCCCAAAGAGGTGCGGGACGAACTGCGGCGCCATTTCCTGGTGCACGGCACTCCCGAATCGGCCACGGACCTCCTGCACGTCCTGCTGTCCCAGGGGGACGAATGGGCGCTGCTCCGCCTCCTGGACTGGGGCGACGGGGAGGCGGAGCAGGTGCTGGAGGGCCGGCTCCGGGAGGGGAGCGGGACCCGCTTGCTCTTCGAGTTGGGGATGGAGCGCGGGCTCGCGTCCTGCAGGGTCCAGGCGGAGCGGTGGCTCCAGGACCCCGACCCCCGGTCGGTGGAGGGCGGGCTGCGGGCGATGCTGCGCCTGGAGTGGTGCCCCGACATTCAGGCCGTGCTCCGCATCGCGCGGACGGAGACGCCGACGCTCCGCCGCACTGCCGTGCGGCTCCTCCGCGCCCTCCGTGTTCGGGAGGCGGCGCCGCTCTTCCGCGACATCCTGGCCGACTCCTTCCGAGACTTCGTCCTGGCGGGCGAGGCGGCGCTCGGGTTGGAGCGGCTCGGGGAGCACGGGTGGCGTGCGGAAGCGGAGCGGCTGCTCGAGGTGCCGAAGCTCGACTGGCGCGCCGCGGCGCTGCTCGACTTCGTGGAAGGGGCGGAGGCCTTCACCGCCGTCCCCTTCGAGCGGAATCCGGTCCTCATGCACGGCACGGCCGTCGTCTCGGCCGAGAAACTGCGGGAGTGGACGAGGCGGGAGGTCGTCCTGACCGAGGCCGCGCGGGAGATCGTCAAGGACGGGATCTACGATAACTTCGAGATCTCGATGCCCGGGGTGCTCGAGAGCTTTGCGTGGGACAAGCCGCTGGGGGCGTACTGGAGCGGCGGGAAGATCGTGGTCTGCAGCGGCGAGGAGGCGGTGGCGCGCCGTCGGTCGCTCCGCTGATTCTTGATTCTTTATTCGTGATTCCGCGCGCGTCTACCTCGGGGGAAAGGTCTTCGGCGGCGGCAGCGTCGAGAAGTTCTGCGTCCCCACGATCCCGACGTACCCGTAGCCCATGCAGGTCCACTTGTCCGAGAGGCCGTTCCGGTGGTGGTCGCTCGCGCGGAACCAGCCCTTCCACCAGACCTCCGACGGGTGAGCGAAGCTGATCGCCACGTTCTCGCCCACCGCCTCGGGGAAGCCCTCCTCCCGGGCACGCGACTGGGCGCTCCCGTCGGGGCCGTCGTGCCAGATCTTCTTTGCCGCGTCGCACGCGGCCGAGTGCTTCTTCGTCGCCCGGCAAAGCCGCGCCTCCAGGAACAGCTTCCGCCGGCCCATCATCTCCCGGTAGGCGTTCATCACCGCCGCGTGCTCCTTCTCCGCCGGGCCCACCCCTGGATCGGCGAGCGCCGCGTTGTATGCCTCCACCCGCGCATTCCACGAGAGCGTCTCCGCCTCGCGCGAGTCCAGCGCGAAGGTCCGCAGATCGAGCTTCGCGTGGGGATTGCTCAGGACCAGCCGCGCGATCTCGAGGTCCTCCGCCTCTCCCTTTTCTCCCATGGACGGCAGGTGCTTCGCGGCCAGATCGTGCAGCGACTCCGCGTCCCCGAGCGCTGTCAGGTCCATCTCGACCGGGACCGACTTCGACCAGAGCTCCTCGACGCTCCCCGGGTGGGCCTTGAGGACCAGCGTGTCCACTTTCGCCTGACCGTTGGCCGCGTCCCCCTTCTTCCAGTCGGGGTTCGCCTCGGGGAGGTAAAGGGCTGGATCGAGGATCGCTTTGTTCGCGGCCTCCCGGCGGCGGTTGAGATCGATCTTCGTCGCGGCGAGCGCCTTGAGCGAGGCGAGGCTCTTGACCTTGGCGTCGATCGCCTTGAGCCGCCGCTCGCGGACGGCCTTCAGGGCCGCCAGGATCTCGCCACCGGCAACCTCCCGGAGGGCCGGTCGCTCGACGGCGTTTCGCGCTGGCTCCTGATCACGCGCGCGTGCGTGTTCTCGATGACGATCACGTCGGGCCTGATCGGCGGGCTCCTGGCGGCCGCCACCGCCACCGATCCCCACTGGGGCTACTTCACGCTCGCGCTCCTCGGCCTGGTGATCGCCCACGCCAACAACAACATGATCAACGACTATTTCGACACCACCGGCGGTGTCGACACGAGCGCCTACACGCGCGCGCTCTACGCGCCGCACCCGCTGCTGTCGGGGCTGATCAGCAAGCGCGGCCTGGTGGCGGCGATCGTCGCCCTGAACCTCGTCGACCTCGCGATCGGTCTGGCTCTGCTGCAGGCGCGCGGCTGGCCGGTCGCCGCGTTCGCGCTCGCCGGCCTCTTCATCAGCGTCTTCTATGTCGCGCCCCCGCTCAAGCTGAAGCACCACGGGCTCGGGGAGCCGGGTGTCTTCATCGTCTGGGGCCCGTTGATGATCGGCGGCACCTAC
>CAZSCC010000122.1:0-10187 GCA_964604905.1 uncultured Planctomycetales bacterium | reverse complement strand
GCCAAGGCGATCGAGCCGCTCAAGATGGAATACCTCGAGGACCCGACGCCGGGCCTGGACGGGATGGCGGAGCTGCGGAGGCAGGTGAAGATGCCGCTCGCGACCAACATGGTGGTGACGCGGACGGAGCACATCGCGCCGGCGTTCCAGCAGGGATCGATCGACGTGGTGCTGCTGGACAACCACTACATGGGCGGGCTGACGAGCTGCCGCCAGTGGGCGGCGGTCTGCGAGGCGCTCGGTTGGGGCTGTTCGGGCCACTCGAACAACCACCTCGGGCTTTCGATGGCGGCGATGACGCACATGAACTGCGCGATCTCGCGGGTGAGTTACGACGCGGACACGCACTATCCGTGGACGACGCAGGACGTGATCAAGGGGCCGATGCTGCAATTCAAGGACGGGAGGATGGCGCTGCCGGACGCGCCGGGGCTCGGGGTCGATGTGGATCCCGACAAGCTGGCGGCGCTCAGGGAGAACGTGGTGAAAGTGAAGGATCGGAAGGCCGAGCTCGAGAAGTGGGTGCCGGGCTATCCGAACTCGAAGCCGGGGAGCCGGGTGAGGTGGTGAGTCAAAGAGAGGTGGCGCGTCCCCGGCACGCCGCCTGAAGCGTCGACCGCGCATCCTCCAGCGAGACCCGCTTCGCAGCCCGCTTCACGTCCGCCGTGGCCCACCGGCTCCAATCAGCCAGGACGGTCGCGTGGTTCCCGGTCTCGGTGTGCACGCTGCTGGCATTGACGAGGAGGGATGCGGTCAAGCGGTCCTTGGCCTTCTTGACGGCTTTCGCGTCGCGTCTTCCCCGTTCCGCCCAGGCATCCAGCCGAAGCGTTCCCGCCTTCTCGACGTCCGCGAGAAGCCGTTCCTCGAGGGACGACAGTCCCTGGGATCTGGATCGTCGCTCTTGGGGATCCGTCACGACGCGGTAGATCGCCGGCCAGAGCGAGCGGTGGACGAACGTGTTCCTTCCCTCCACCAGCCGGAGGGTCGCGACCTCGGTCGAAACGTGGAGCGCGTTCGCGAGGTCGTAAATGAGCGCTCCTTTTGGGTGGCCCCACCAGCTTCCCTTGACCGCCCCTCCCGCGACGGTGGAGACGAAGCAGGGGAGATCCCCCGCCGGAGTCATGGGGACGACGCGGTGTTTCCGGACGAAGGCGAGAGTCCGGATCACCTCAGTCCTGCCGGATCTTGACCCACTCCTCGCGGAGTTCCTCCGTCGCGCAGGGCAGGTCCTGGATCTCCTGCTCGATCTTCCGGAAGGGCAGGGAGAGGGCGATGCTGATGATCGACGGGACGATCGAGTAGAGGAGATCGCTGATCGGCCCGCCGAGGACGAAGAGGTCGATCACGAAGAGCCCGTTGGCGATCCCGAGAAATGCCTTGATCAGGAGCGCCATCGTCCCGTGGAGTTGGGACTCCTTGCGGAGGGTGTCCAGTTGCGCTTTGCCGGTGATCTTCGGAATGCGCTTGAGGATGCCCTTGAGCCTCAGCCCGCCGAAGATCACCATACCCGAGCAGATCGCAGGGAGAAGGATCATGAGCGCGAGGACCGCCGTGCGGGCCGACGTGCCTTCGGAAGGGGCCATCGGGGTCGCCTTCTCGATCTCCTCGGCCGCTTCCTGGACGAGCCACGCCAGGGACACGAGCATGCCGCCTCCCTTCCCGGAATCCTCGGGAAGTCTACTCCGAGGATCTGGAAAGTGGGCGGAGATCGGGAGTCGCCCGTATAGTCATCCAGAGATGCGCGATCCGATCGAGGTGAGCTGCCCCCATTGCGGCGAGTCGAGCACGCTGGTCCTCGAGGAGGAGGAAGAGGAGGCCGAGTTCGTCCAGGACTGCCCCGTCTGCTGCAGGCCCTGGACCGTGCGGGTCCGGACTCGCCGCGACGGCGCGGTCGACGTCTCCGTCAGCGGGGAGGGGGAGTGAAGCACCCGGCGTCATCGGCCGGGGCGCGGGTACGATAGGATTGCTGGGTGAACAGCACCCGCGAAGCTTCGATGGACCCCTCGCGTGGACCCGGGTGGGGAGCGAGCTCCGCGCTCAGCGCCTCCCTCCTGAAACTTCACGAGGGTCGAATCTGTGTCACATCCTGACACACGGCCGCGTTAAGGTTCCCTCCATGCTGCTCGACGCCTTCCACCCGGCCGTCCGCCGCTGGTTCGAGTCGCGGCTTGGCGAACCCACCCCCCCTCAGCGTGAGGGCTGGCCGCCCATCCGCGAAGGGAAGAACGTCCTCATCGCCGCTCCGACCGGCTCGGGCAAGACGCTGGCCGCCTTCCTCTCTTCCATAGACGCCCTCTTCAAACAAGGGCCGTACCTTGCCGACGAGACCCAGGTCCTCTACATCTCCCCTCTCAAGGCGCTGGGGAACGACATCCAGAAGAACCTCTCTCTTCCGCTGGCCGAGATCGCGGCCACGGACCCCTTTCTCCCCTCGGTGCGCGTCCTTGTGCGGACGGGCGACACGCCCGCCAAGGACCGCGCCTCGATGATCCGGCGGCCGCCGCACATCCTGGTCAGCACTCCCGAGTCCCTCTACATCCTCCTGACCAGCGACGGCGGCCGCCGGATCCTCTCGACCGTCAAGACCGTCATCGTCGACGAGATCCACGCCCTGGCGCGCGACAAGCGCGGCTCGCACCTCGCGCTCTCCCTCGAGCGCCTCGAGTCGCTCGCCCCCGGATTCCAGCGGATCGGCCTCTCGGCGACGCAGAAGCCTCTCGAGGACGTCGCCCGCTTCCTGGTCGGCCGGGACCGCACGTGCTCGCTCGTCGACGTGGGCCACCTGCGCCCGCTCGATCTCGCCGTCGAAGTCCCGAAGTCACCGCTCAGCGCGGTCTGCTCCCACGAGATGTGGGAGGAGATCTACGCGCAGATGGCCGAGCTCATCCAGGCCCACCGGACCACGCTCGTGTTCGTCAACACGCGGAAGATGGCCGAGCGCATCGCCGCCCGGCTCACGAAAGTCCTGGGCGAGGACAAGGTGACCAGCCACCACGGCAGCCTCTCGAAGAGGCACCGCCTCGACGCCGAGCAGCGCCTGAAAGACGGCAAGCTCCGGGCGCTCGTCGCCACGGCGTCTCTCGAGCTCGGCATCGACGTGGGCGACGTCGACCTTGCGATCCAGGTGGGCGCGACCCGCTCGATCGCGACCTTCCTTCAGAGGGTCGGCCGCTCGGGTCACGCGCTCCGGAAGATCCCCAAGGGCCGGATCTTCCCGCTGACGCTCGACGAGCTCGTGGAGGCCGGGGCGCTCTTCCGGTCGGTGCGGACCGGCGTTCTCGATCGCACGCCTCAGCCGCCCAAGCCGCTCGATATCCTCGCCCAGCAGATCGTCGCCTCCTGCGTGGCGGAGGCGTGGAACGAGGACGAGCTGTTTGATCGGATCACGCATGCGTGGCCGTACCGCGACCTGCCTCGCCAGGACTTCGAGGACGTCGTCGCGCTCCTCTCGCAGGGCCGCCGCGCGCTCCTGCACCGCGACGGCGTGGGCCACCGCCTGATGGCCGCGAAGCGGGCGCGCCTGACCGCGATTACCTCGGGCGGCGCGATCCCCGACACCGCTGACTACCAGGTCGTGATGGAGCCCGACGGGTCGGTGGTCGGCAGCGTCAACGAGGACTTCGCCATCGAGTCGAACGCCGGCGACATCTTCCAGCTCGGCAACACGTCGTGGAAGATCCTGAAGGTCGAGCAAGGGACCGTCCGCGTGGCCGACGCGAAGGGCCAACCCCCCACGATCCCCTTCTGGTTCGGCGAGGCGCCGTCGCGGACCGAGGAGCTCTCCGGGGAGATCTCGCGGCTCCGCGACGAGTGCGAGGGCGTCGAGTGGCTCGTGCGCGAGACGGGGATCTCGGCGGCGGCGGCGCAGCAGATCGCCGACTACGTGGCGTCGGGACGAAAGGCGCTCGGGACCGTCCCCACGAGGAAGCGGATCGTGCTGGAGCGCTTCTTCGACGAGTCGGGCGGGATGCAGCTCGTGATGCACGCGCCGTTCGGAGGGCGGATCAACCGGGCCCTCGGCCTGGCGCTCCGGAAGCGGTTCTGCGTCGGCTTCGGCTTCGAGCTGCAGGCGGCGGCGAACGAGGAGGCGATCGTCCTTTCGCTCGGTCCGCAGCACAGCTTCGACTTGGAAGGGGTGTTTAACTATCTCCACCCGAACACGGCGCGCGACGTGCTGATCCAGGCGCTTCTCGCGCAGCCGATGTTCGAGACGCGGTGGCGCTGGAACGTCACCCGCGCGCTGCTGGTCGAGCGCTTCTACGGAGGCAAGAAGGTCCCCGCGCCGCTCCAGCGGATGCGGGCGCGGGACTGGCTGGTGGCGGCGTTTCCGCACGCGGCGGCCTGCCCCGAGACGCTGCCTCCCGGGCCCATCGAGGTCCCGATGGAGCATCCGATCGTCCGGCAGACGATCGAGGACTGCCTGACGGAGGCGATGGACGTCGAAGGATTCCTCGGGGTGCTGCGCGGCCTGAAGGAGGGATCGATCGAGCGGGTCGCGATCGACACGCCGGAGCCCTCGGTGTTCGCCTATGGGATCCTGAATTCGCAGCCCTACACGTTCCTGGACGACGCGCCGCTCGAGGAGCGCCGGACGCAGGCGGTGATGACGCGCCGTACGCTCGACGTGAAGAGCGCGGACGAACTGGGAGCTCTCGACCCGGAGGCGATCGCGCGGGTCCGCGAAGAGGCGTGGCCGAAGCCGGAGGGCGCCGAGGAGGTCCACGAGGCGCTCTTATGGATGGGCTGCGTCACGGTCGAGGAAGGCCGCGTGTGGCAGCATTGGCTGGAGGAACTGGCACTCGCGAAGCGCGTGGTGCTCGAAGGCGGCCGCTGGTTCGCGGCGGAGGCCTCGCGCGACCCCAAGGCGGTGATGCGGGGTCGCCTGGAGGCCCTCGGGCCGATGTTCGGTGACGATCCCGTGCTCCTGGAGCTCGAGAGCGAAGGGGTGGTGCTGCGCGGACGCTTCGAGGGTCGGCAGGGCTGGTGCGATCGCCGGCTTCTCGCGCGGATCCACCGGTACACGATCGAGCGCTTGCGGAAGGAGATCGAGCCCGTCACGGCGGCGGAGTTCCTCCGCTTCCTCGGCTGCTGGCAGCACGTGGACGAGGAGCACAAGCTGGAGGGCCCGCGCGGCGTGGCGGAGGCGCTGCGGCAGCTGGCGGGATTCGAAGTCCCCGCGGCGGCGTGGGAGGCGAGCATCCTCCCTTCGCGCGTGCGGGGCTACAAGCGGGAGTGGCTTGATCAGCTGACGCTCTCGGGGGAGGCGGCCTGGGGCCGGCTCTGGGGAGGGGGGGCGAGTGCGATCCGGATCACGCCGATCTGCATCATTCCGCGCGACGAACTGGACAGCTGGGTGGGGTTGACGCAGCCGCCCGCGATGGAGTCGCTCTCCGGCCCGGCGAAGGACCTTCACGCGGCGCTGCTCGCCCGCGGCGCGATGTTCCCTCAGGAACTGGCGCGCGCGGCGAAGCTGCTGCCGACGCACGTCGAGATGGGTCTCGGCGAGCTGATCGCGCAGGGGGCGCTGACCTGCGATTCGTTCGGGGCGCTGCGCGGGCTGGTGGTCCCGCCCTCGAAGCGTCGCGGGCCGATGTCGACGGTGGGGCGCTGGAGCCTCTTCCGCAGGGAGGCGCTCCCGCCGCCGCCGGTGGAGTTCATGGCGCGCCAGCTGCTGCGCCGCACGGGCGTCGTCTTCCGCAGGACGATCGAGCGCGAGAAGCAGCCGGTCCCGTGGCGCGATCTGGCGCGCGTCTACCGGACGCTGGAGGCGCGGGGCGAGATCCGGGGCGGCCGTTTCGTGGCGGGCTTCAGCGGGGAGCAGTATGCGCTCCCGGAGGCGGTCGCGCTCCTCCGCGCCGTTCGCAAGCGGGGGGAGCTCACGCCGATCAGCGTCTCGGCCGCCGATCCGCTCAACTTCCGCGGGATCTTGACGCCCGACGAGCGGGTGCCGGCCGTTGCACGGCAGCGCGTGCAGGTGGGGTAGGCGTCCTTAGCTCTTCCGCAGGTCATCCCGCCGGCTTCGGGAAGTCACAGCTGATCCTGATTCCCGGCGGAGGAAGAACAGGGGGGATCTCGGTCTCGGTCGCCTTCCACGACTCCGTCTCCATGCAGGTGTTGTACAGGGCGCGCCAGGATTCGAGTCGGCCCGTCATTCCGTTCCATCGTAACCCGGGGCACGGGAGACACAACAATCACCCGATCTTCGTGTTCAAACCGGTGAGGGAACCTTATGGGCTCGATCAAGCTGCTTTCCGCGTGGGTGCTCGCCGCGTCGCTCGTTGCCGCGGGCGGGCAGGACCGAAAACCCAACATCGTCCTCATCGTCGCCGACGACCTCGGGTGGGGCGAGCTCGGCTGTCAGGGGTCGAAGGACATCGCCACGCCCCACATCGACTCGATCGCGAAGAACGGCCTGAGGTTCACGAACGGGTACGTCTCGTGCCCCGTCTGCAGCCCGACCCGCGCGGGGCTGCTCAGCGGCCGATACCAGCAGCGCTTCGGTCACGAGTTCAATCCCGGGCCCGCCGGCCAGGCCGACCCCAAGTTCGGCCTCCCTCTCACCGAGGTCACGATCGCGAACCGGCTGAAGGAGGCGGGCTACGCCACCGGCATGGTGGGGAAGTGGCATCAGGGCTACCTGCCCGCCTACCACCCCATGAAGCGCGGCTTCGACGAGTTCTTCGGGTTCCTGGGCGGCGCCCACTCCTACGTTGGGAACGCCCGGAAGGGCGCCGACCCGATCCTCCGCGGCACGGAGGCGGTCGACGAGAAGGAGTACCTCACCGAGGCGTTCGGTCGCGAGTCGGTCGCGTTCATCGATCGCCACAAGGATCACCCCTTCTTCCTCTACCTGCCGTTCAATGCCGTCCACGCCCCCATGGACATCCCGGATAAGTACAAGGAGAAGCTGGGGGCGATCGCCGACGCGAAGCGCCGCACGTTCGCGGCGATGCTGGTCGCGATGGACGAGGCCGTCGGCCGCGTGCTCGAGAAGCTCCGCGAGGCGAAGCTCGAGGAGCAGACGCTCGTCCTGTTCGTCAGCGACAACGGCGGGCCGACCCCGCAGACCACCTCGGGCAACGGGCCGCTCCGCGGATTCAAGGGCGGGACCTTCGAGGGCGGCATCCGGGTCCCCTTCATGATGCAGTGGAAGGGGAAGCTCCCCGCGGGGAAGACGTTCGACGCGCCGGCCATCGCGCTCGATCTCCACGCGACCGCGCTCGGGGCCGCCGGGGTCCCCGTCCCCGAGAAGCTCGACGGCGTGAACCTGCTGCCGTTCGCGACGGGCGAGAAGACGGGAGTTCCGCACGAGGCGCTCTACTGGAGGTTCGGCCCGCAGGGTGCGTGCCGGAAGGGCGATTGGAAGCTGGTGATCCAGAAGGGGGCGACCCAGCTCTTCAACCTGGCGCAGGATCTCGGAGAGAAGGGCGATCTCGCTGCGAAGGAGCCGGAGAAGCTCAAGGAGCTGCAGGCCGCGTACGACGCCTGGAACGCCACGCTCGCCGAGCCGCTCTGGAAGACGCAGCGGGGGAAGTAGGCGGGCGGGACTACTTCACGAGGACGTAGTCGAGGCCGATCTTGTGGAGGCCGGTGCCGGGGCCCCACTCGCGCGCCTTCGGATTCGAGCCGGTGACCTGGAACTCGAGTTCGTTCGCGCCCGCCTTGAGCTCCACGTCCTTGAACTCCACTTCGCCCGTCTTGAGGTCCGGGTCGTAGAGGTCGAGGGCCGGGGCGACGACCGCCCCGTTCACGCTCACCTTGAAGATGCCGTGGTCCGAGGCCCGCGTGAGCGCGAGCACGAGGGCTTGCCGGCCCGCCCCCTTCGACTCGAAGCGGAGCCGGAGGCGGTCATCGGGCTTCACCCGCCGGCCCCACCAGAGATGCGAATTCCCTCCCCAGCGTCCGCGCCAGAACCGCGTGTGGCTGTCGTAGAGCTTCGAGATGGGGCGGTCGGAGGTGGACTCCAGGATCTCGAGGTCTTCCCCTTCCTGCGCGCCGGCGACCTGGGCCGTCCCGTTCTCTCCGTGACCGGGGGGCTCGCGGGGCTCGAACGAGGCGGGGTCGTGGAAGAGCGTCGCCGGCGTGATCGGCGTCGCCGCGCCTCCCTCGACGGGTCTCCAGGTGAGCTGGAGCGCCTGCTGCTCGGTCGTGTGGTAGTACTCGAGGACGATGCGGCGCCAGCCCTTCCCGAGCTCGACCGTCTTCATGTCCGGGGTGGGAGGATGGAATCCCCAGTTGGAGATCTCGGGAATGCCATCCACGACGAGGCGGACGCCCTCCTTGCTCAGGGTTTCGAAGACGTAGGCGCCTTTGCGGGGGACCTCGAGCATCCCGGTCCAGCGGAACGAAGCCCAGTAGCGCGGGCCGTCGGCCCAGAGCGGTTGTCCAGGGTCGACGAACGCATCGCGCCGATCGACGCGCCGGACGCCGAGCGCGTTGAAGCTCGTGCCCGAGTAGAATTCGGCCACGGCGCCCGGCTGGAACGCCGGGACGGCGGCGGTCTGCGCGGGGCGCCCCCGGTTCATGAAGAAGAGCGTCGCCGCGAGCGCCGCGAGGACGACGCCGGTCGCCACCGCGAGGCGGCGCAGCGCCTGCTTGGCCCGGATGATCCGCCACGCCCGGGGCAGGACGACCTTGAAGTCCTCCCCCCTGAGCCATTGGGTGAGGTCTTCCGCGAACGCCCGGGCGGTCGGGTAGCGGTCCCCGGGGTCTTTCGATAGTGCGATCAGGCAGATGTTCTCGAGGTTCTTGAAGAGCATCGGGTTGATCTGGATGCGCGTCAGTCGGGAGGGCGGGAGGACCGCCTCCTTCACCGTCTTGGTCATGATCTCGAACGACGAGTCCCCGCTGAAGGGCTTCCGGCCGGTGAGGATCTCGTAGAGCATGACCCCGAGCGCGTAGACGTCGGTGCGCCGGTCCACATCCCGCTTCCCCTGCACCTGCTCCGGGCTCATGTAGTGCGGGGTGCCCACGGCCATGCCGGTCGCGGTGAGGGAGGCGGCCCCTTCGGGCGCTATCGCCTTCGCGAGGCCGAAGTCGGTGACGTGGATGCGGTTGTCGCGGTCGACGAGGATGTTCTCGGGCTTGAGGTCGCGGTGGACGACGCCGTGCTGGTGGGCGTGGTGGGCGGCGAGAGCGATGTCGCGGATCAGGGCGACGTGCTTCTGCATCGTGAGCGAAGCCTGCTTGCGCCACTCGGAGAGGGCGATGCCCCGGATGAGTTCCATGGCGATGTAGCGGCGGCCCTCGATCACGCCCGCCTCGAGGACGGCGACGATGCCCGGGTGTGGGGCGATCGAGGCAGCCAGGCGGGCCTCCCGGAGGAAGCGGTCCTCGGCGGGCCTGGCCTCGCGGGGATCCAGCTGGGGCGGCGCGTTGAGGAGCTTGACGGCGACCTTGCGCTGGGTGACGGTGTCGAGACCCTCGTACACCACGCCCATCGCGCCGCGCCCGATCTCCCGGATCAGGTTGAATTTCCCGAGCGGCGGATACGTCGGAGGGAGCCGCGTGTCGGACGGACTGCGCCCGGACTTCGATCCATCACCCAAGTATCACCCGTGCCTCTACCCATAAACAAGGTATCGCGGGAAGGCGGGGTTTTCAATTGAAATGTGAACTAGTTGGAGATCGCGAGGACTCCGACCTGCGTCCCGAGGATCTCCTCCACCGCGGGGAGGAACCCCTCATCCTTGAAGGCCTCGCGGTCGTCCTCCACCTCGTGGAGCCAGCCCTTGTTCCCGGTGAAGGCGATCGAGAACTGCGCGAGCCGGACGCCGCTGGTCATCCGGAGTTCGTGGGGCAGGGTCTTGGCGCTGCAGGCGCAGGGGACGGGGCGCGCGGAGACGCGGATGTCGTCGAGCAGGTCCCGGATGTTCGCGAGGCGCGTCCCGCATCCGCCGCAGTGGGCGTCCTCGTACTCCCAGTCGCCGTACGGGAAGGGGGAGCCGTGGAGGTGGATCTTCAGCTCGTCGGCGTAGTAGAGCTCGTCATCCTCGGGGGCGTCGGGCTCGCGGCCGAAGAGGGTGTCGCTCAGCGTCCCGGCGAGCGAGACCGCGCACTCGGAGCTGCCCTCCTTCGAGGAGGCGGCCGCGCGGAGATGCTGGAGGGCGGCCTCCAGCGGGAGCTCCTCCTCGCCGTCCGCCGTGAAGGTCTCGGTGATCTGCAGCTGGTCCACCAGGAACGTGACG
>CAZSCC010000121.1:0-1608 GCA_964604905.1 uncultured Planctomycetales bacterium | reverse complement strand
TGGGCTAACCGCAGCCCTCTTTTTTTGTCGTCCTGGATCACCTCAACACATTTGACGGCGTGACTTCCTATGTCCAAGCCGACACAGGTGACGCTTTTGGGTTTCATAAGCGACGAGATTTTTTCGTTCAGGCCGGGTATCATAACTTGTGGCCTCCACCGACACTGCAGGTAGGGTCACTGCTTATTGGGCCAATGGTATAAGTCCCATTTTCCGGTTCCTTAGGCAGGCCATTAATTAGCGGCGTGTACTTAAGATACGGGTAGAGCTCCGCAGTTGTCGGGGAGTCTGCTTCAAGCATTCCCAGCTCCAATCCCGCCTGATCTTTAGCGGCGGCGACAAGCCTCAAGTTGTTAATGCAGAGGCTCTGGCGAGACGTTGTTCTTGATCTCACAAAATTCGGAATGGTGATAGCGGCCAAAAGGGCCACAATCGCCACCACAATCATAATCTCTACAAGCGTAAAACCATCCGCTTCTCGGCCGCGCTTCATCTCTCCCCTATTGCCAACGTGAAATCACATTGTCATTTTTTACTTAAGTATTTCTTATCAGAAATTACAAAACCTAATCAGATTATATTATAAGCAACTTCTTTTGTCAAAATGAATCAGCGGATGTCGTACCGCGTTTCGCTTTTTTTTCTAAAGCCAGCCTGACTAATTCCAATTCCTTTCTGACTAACGGGTGACCTGCCGCCTGTTTTTCAAGGGTCTCCTTGTTTGAGAGAAGAAAATCCGGGATCAGTTCCCATCGCTCTCTTAAAACTAAAGCCGTTAAGACACTTATTTGGGCCATCGATTTAAATCCGGGGTACTTGGTGCGGGCTAACTCTAAAAATTCATCTGGAGTCGTGGTCCCAGCCAGAAGCCTGGCAACATCTCCATACCAAAACGCTTCAGGAGTGTTTTGAAGAATCGCTTCCAGATTTTCCCGCATCACCTCTTCCCAACCCTGGCGCCACGCCAAACGCACAAGAGACATCCTGAGAACCACGGCCTCTGAGTCCCTACTCTTTAATGCCTCCAATCCCTTCCGGCCCCACTCGAGCGCCTCTCTGGGCCGTTCCGAAAGCTCATAGGCGGCAATCAGATTCGTATAAACAGCTAAATAGCGAGGCGACGTCTTTTGGATTTCTTCGAGGAACTCAACCGCTTCTTTAGCCTCCCCTTTTCGTATGAGCACGACAGCGGCGTTCATAAGATACGTCGTGTCGGCCGGATTGTGACGGTAGGCGTTTCTGAAACGGCGAATCGCCTCAGGCGCTTGGTTTTTCTCCAGATAATAAAGACCCAATAGGTTTTGAGTCACATCGGAGTGCGGCTCAATGGCCTCGGCAGTCTTTAGCGGGACGATGGCTTGGTCCCAAGCGCCGTGCTCAATGGCCAGGCGTGCCAAATTCTGGTAACCGTAGAAGGCGTAGGGAGAGTCACTCTTTGCCAAAAGCTGGTAGTACTTCTCCGTATCGTTGTAAGCTTCATTCCTCTGCCAGGTACGAATACATAAAAATGAAAAAAAGGAGGCGACCAAAATAAGCAATGCCAGAATCATAGGCCGGTGGTTTGTTTTAAACATATTTTCAAGGAAGCACCCCAATAAAATGACAAGC
>CAZSCC010000120.1:0-16976 GCA_964604905.1 uncultured Planctomycetales bacterium | reverse complement strand
TGGTCTTCACGGTGCCGAGGGGGCCGCGGTACTCGATGGGGGCGTTGGGATGCGGATCGAAGGTCTCCTGGTGGGCCATGCCGCCGGGCATGAAAATATGGATGACCGCCTTGGCGGGGCCTTCCTTGGAGGCGTAATTCTTCTGCTGGGCCTGGGCGTCACGGAGCTTGAGGAAGCTGCCCAGGGTGAGCCCGAGCCCGCCGAGCAGGCCGGTGTAGAGGAAGTCGCGTCGGCAGCACGCGCGGCCGCCGTCGGGGGTGTTCCTGAAGATGTCGCTCATCGGCGCGCCCTCCAACCCTTGATGCCTTCCGGCATCCCGCTCCCGGAGGCCCGCCCCTGCGGGCCCCTTGACTGTCGCTTACTAAACGCCCGTTCGCCGGGGGAGTGTCAGACCCACCCTAATTTATCGGCTCTTGGAAGTGTATAGCGCATGGGCCATGAAATATGACCGGAAAGAGGGGGGCGTGCCAAGCTGAGAGGCCGTAGGGTACGGGCTACTCGAGGCGGCGGCGGGCCTCGTCCATGATGCGGGCGCCCTCCAGGAGGAGGCGGGCGGTGGGGGACTTGATCTCGTCCCGGCCATCGACGGGCACCATCCGGAACTCGAACTTGCCCTGGGTACGGCCCATGATGTCGTAGATGAGCTCCGCGTTGTTCGGCTCGGGCCGCTGGTCGATCTTCGCCCGGACGACGCGGCCGTCCTCGAAGTAGAGGCGGACTTTCTCGCGCTCGGGCTCGAGGATGAGCACCAGCATGCCGGTCTTCCGCTCCATGTCGATCAGGCTCATGAGCGACGGCAGCCCGATCTGCGTCAGCTGCCCCCGGAAGGCCGTCAGCAACGCGGGGGAGGAGAAATCCTCCGCCACGGGACCCTTGGGGCGGAACGCCGTCTCCATCTTTTCCCGGAGACGGATCGCCACCGCCACCCGGAGTTCCAGCTCGCGGCCGTCGACTGGCTTGGGGAGGAAGTCGTCGGCGCCGAGGGTGAAGCCGGAGATCAACGGCTCGATCTCCTCCTTCATGCAGAGGAAGACGATCGGGATGAGCGTCGTCCTTGGGCGCGTGCGGAGGGTGCGGACGAAAAGGGTGGGGTCGAGCCCCGGCGTCGAAGGCGAGAGGAGGATGATCTCGGGCCTCGCGCCGACGGCCTTCTCGAGCCCCTCCAACCCGTCCTTCGCGTGCGCGACGTCGTACTTGTCGGGAACGAGGGCCGCCTTGGCCGCACGGAGCATGGCCTCGTCGGAGTCCACGAGGAGGATGCGGGTCAGCGCCACGGGCCAGAGGTTATCGCAATCATGAAAGCCGTGTCAATGGTCGTGAGTCGTCGACGATCGGAAGAAGGGGGTCGCCCCACGGTTCATTCACAGGGAAACTCGAGGGGGTCTCCGTTGCTATAATAGGTATCGATGATGCGGTCGGTTTCCTTCGCGATCCTGATCCTGGGTTCAACGGCGCTCGCGTCGCGTCAGGCCGGGCAGCCCGTGAACGCGATGTGCCCCATCAAGCCCAACCAGAAGGCCAAGGCGTCGCTGACCGTGCAGTACAAGGGACAGGTCATCGGCTTCTGCTGACAGAGCTGTCCGGCCCGGTTCGCGGCCGACCCGAGGGGCTACGCCTCCAAGATCCCCGAATTCAAGTTCCCGGAGGAGAAGCCCGGCCCCTGCGCGTGCGATAAGCTGGCGAAGGGCAACTACTGCGCCGAGTGCAGAAAGGACCTGGAGGACAAGGACCTCAAGGGCGGCGCCTGTCCGACCTGCGAGAAGAAGCCGATCCGGACCGACTATTGCGTGAAGACCGCGCCCGGCCAGAAGGCCCCCGATCGCGCGCGGGTCGGCTACGAGTGCGCCGGCTGCGCCGAGAAGGCCGAGTTCGAGGCCGGCTTCAAGCACAAGGACGACTGCAAGAAGAAGAGCTCCGGGCTCAAGAAGACATGCCCGAAATCGGGGACGCCCCCGCACGTCACGCTTCCGAAGGATTGAGCTCCTTTCGGAAGGCCACGAAGAAGTCCCTCAGCCGTTCCGCTCCTTCGCGCGCCCGCCGGCCGTCGTCCCACATTCGCGGGATGATCCAAGGGCGCCTGAGGATCTGGAGCGCCACCCGGCCGCCGCTGGAATAGCTGCAGGCGAGGGGCTTCGAGGGCGTGTCGAGCACGACCTTGACGCAGAGGAACTTCAAGCCCCGTTCTAGGGCGACCTCCGCGACCGCTCCGGATTCCATGTCGACCGCCGCCGCGCCGCTGCGCTTCGCGATCTCCTCCTTCTCGCGGGAATCGACGATCACATGGTCGACCCGGGTGACCGATGCCGCCCGGTGAGGGCCGCATTTCCGAGCGAGATCCAGCAGGTCCGGGGAGGCTTCATGGTCCGTGGTTCCGCCCAGCAGGAGATCGCCGGGAGCGAGGTCGTCCGTCAAGGCGCCGCAGAATCCCACCGAGAGCAGTCCGTCAAGGTCGGCAGGCAACGCGCGGGCGGCTGCTTCGGCCCGGGCCGCCCCGACGCCGGAAACGGTGAATGCAAACGGTTTGAAGGGGGGGCATGCGATGGCGGGAACTCCGTCCAGAAGTGTCAACCAGCGATCGAGAGTCACGAGGGTGGGCTTGATCTCTGTCCGGAGCGCCGCGACAACTCCAAGCCTCATGGAAGGATCGGGCTGGGTTCGGAAACGCCTCTGGGAACTCGATCGGCCTGAAGGTGATTCTTGATCCTTGATTCTTGATTCGTGCTCACGACATCATCTTGACGGCGTTGTAGAGCTGCTTGCCGAGCGAGATGTTGCGGCCGGACGCGACCGTCGGCTCGAAACCCGCGTGGACCATGCAGGTCTTGCAGCGCGGCTCGTCGCTCTCGGGGCCGTACTTGTGCCAGGGCGTCTTGTCCACGAGATCCCGGAACGTGGGATGGTAGGCGTCGCGGAGCATGTAGCAGGGCCCCTGCCAGCCCTTCGGCGTCCGGGTCGGATTGCCCCAGGCCGTGCAGGTCAACTCCAGTTCGCCCTTGAGGAAGTCGAGGTAGAGCTGCGAGTTGCCGAACCACTCCTCCTTCACGAGCGAAAGCAGCTTCTTGAAGCGCTCGATCACCTGTTGGCGCTTGAGGAAGAAGTCTGTGCCCGTCTGGTCGAAATCGTAGCCGGGGGAGGTGATGATCCCGTGGAATCCGAGGTCCTCCTTGATGTGTCGGAAGAGCTCGGCGACCTCCTCGATGTTCGTCTCCGAAAAGACGGTCGTGTTGCAGTTGACCCGGTAGCCGCGGTCGAGCGCTTCCTTGCTCGCCTCGATCGCCTTCTTGAAGCAGCCGGGGCGCTGGGTGACGTAGTCGTGGGTCTTCTCGAGGCCGTCCAGGTGGATGGCGAACGAGAGCAACGGCGAGGGCTGGACCTTGTCCAGGAACTTGGGGAGGAGGAGCGCGTTGGTGCAGATGATGACGTACTTGCCGCGGTCCATGATGCCCTTCACGATCCGGTCGATCTCGGTGTGGACCAGCGGCTCGCCTCCGCAGACGGAGACCATGGGGGCGCCGCACTCGTCGACCGATTCCAGGCACTGCTCGACCGTGAGCCACTCGGACTTCGGTCCGGCCCAGCGGTCGGGGGTGCAGCCGAGGCACGCGAGGTTGCAGGTGTGGAGCGGTTCCAGCATCATGACGACGGGGAATTTGTCCTCGCCGCGCATGCGCTTGCCCACGAGGTAGCGGGCCATGCGGAACGTCAGCGTGAAGGGCTGTCTCATGCGCCGGACCTTTCTCTCAACCTTGCCAGGATCAGGTCGCTCTCGTCCTTCTTGAGCTTCGGGTCCATGCCGTCCCTTACGGCCTGGAGCGCGAGGAGCGGGAAGTAGTGGCGGTACATCGTGTAGACCAGATAGAAGACGCAGGGGAAGCCGGTGCCGGTGTGCTCGGTCTCATCCCAGCCGCCGTCGGCCTTCTGCGTACGGAAGAGGTATTCGAGGCCGCGCTTGACGACAGGGTCCTCCAGAGGCACGTCGGCGGCGAGGAGGCCCAGGACGCCCCAGGAGGTCTGGGAGGGGGTGCTGCGGCCCCGGCCCTTCGTGGCCGGGTCCCCGTAGGAGCGGCACGATTCGCCCCAGCCGCCGTCCGCGTTCTGGACGCTCCGGAGCCACCCGGTGGCGCGTCGGATCCAGTGCTCGCGCATGTCGATCCCCGCGGCGCGAAGGCCGACCAGGACCTGCCAGGTGCCGTAGACGTAGTTGACGTTCCAGCGGCCGAACCACGAGCCGTCGGGTTCCTGGGCGCCGCGGAGGAACTGGATCGCGCTGGCCATGAACGTCTCGTCCTTTCGCGATCCGTTGTAGCCGAAGAACTCGAGGATGCGGCCCGTGAGGTCGGCCGTGCTCGGGTCGAGGAGCGCGTTGTGGTCCGCCCACGGGAGGTGCTCGAGGACCTTGATGTCGACGTTCCGGTCGAAGGCCGCCCAGCCGCCGTCGGGGTTCTGCATGGCGAGGAGCCACTGGACGCCGGCCTGGAAGCCCGGGTCCTCGCTCCGTCCCGCGAAGTGGAGGGCCATGAGCACCGCGGAGGTGTCGTCGGTGTCGGGATAGAAGGGGTTGTCGTGCTCGAACGCCCACGCGCCCGGCTTGCCCTTCGGGCAGTTCACCTGCCAGTCGCCGCCCTGGAAGATCTCCTTGGAGAAGAGCCAGTCGGCGCCCTTCTGGACGGCGGCGGGATCGGGCCCGCGGCCGCGCGCGAGGGCGTGGACGGCCCACGCGGTGTCCCAGATGGCGGAGAAGCAGGGCTGGACGCGGGTCAGTTCGCCCTCCTGGACCTCGAGGTCGCGGAACTCTCCTAGCGCCTTGGCCAGGACGGGGTGGTCGAGGGGATAGCCGAGCGCCCGGAGCGCGATGATCGAGTTGAGCATGGGCGGATAGATGGCGCCCAGGCCGCCCGGGGGCTTCATCCGCTCCAGCATCCACCGCTCCGCCTTCTTGAGCGCGACCATCCGGGGCCAGCGGATGTCCAGCCGGTTGAAGAAGCACATCACGCGGTCGAGCACCTGGAAGAGGTTGCTCCAGAGCGCGTTCTTCCCGGGCTTGAGCGCGGCGGTGACGCCCGGGATGAGGAGGTCGTGGATCGAGAACGGGATCCTCACGAGCGGGCGCTTCGCGTAGATGATGAGCATCGGGACGACGATCGCGCGCGTCCACGCGGAGACCCGGTAGAGGTTGATGCCCCAGCCGACTTCCGGGAGCAGCATGATCTCCGGGAGCATCGTGGGCAGGCGGTTCCAGTCGTATTGCCCGAAGATGGCGAGGTAGAACTTGGTATAGCTGTTGCACGCCTCGATGCCGCCGAAGGCGACGATCCGCTCGCGCGCGCGCTGCAGGCCGGGCTCGGCGTCGGCGTGACCGGCGAGGCGGAGCGCGAAGTACGCCTTCATCGTGGCGTTCGGGTCGCTCGGGCCGCCGTTGAAGACGGGCCACCCGCCGTCGGCGTTCTGCTGCGAAAGGACGTACCGAAGGAGGCGGCGCTGGCGCTCCCCGTCGACCGTGCCCAGGTAGTGCATGAGCATGACGGAGTCCGATTCCAGAGTGGAATCGCCGATCAACTCCGCGTCCCAGTGGCCGGGGGCGGCCTGGCGGGTGAGGAGATAGCGCTGAGCCGAGTCGATGGCCTGTTCGAGACGGAGGTCCCCGCAGACGTGGCGGACCGCCCCCTCCAACGTGCTCCCCAGCAGCGCCTCGTTCACGATGTCGCCTCTCCCTGCAGACTATAGTAACCTGCGAACGGCAGTTACTGCTTACAGCAAGACCCCGGTCCGTGTCAACGAACCGGTGCGGCCTGGGGTTGCGGAACCAGGCGCTCGATCGGGATCCCCCGGAGTTCGAACAGGCGTTCGATGACTTTCCCCACGATGTTGTCCGGAGTGCTGGCGCCGGCGGTGATTCCGATGGTGATCCTGCCTTCCGGGAGCCAGTCGGACTTCGAGGTGAGACTCCCGGAGTGAGGGTCGCGGTACCGGATCTCCTGCCGGGTGGCGAGCCCGGTCTCGTTTTCCACGTGATACGTCGGGGCGAACTTCGATCCGAGCTCCGCCAGGTGTCCCGTGTTAGAGCTGTTGAACCCGCCCACGACGATGACGAGGTCGAGCGGGTGGGTCTCGAGGAGCTGGAGGAGGGTGTCCTGCCGGTCCTGCGTGGCCGAGCAGATCGTGTCGAACGAGATGAAGCGCTTCGAGGTTTCCTCCTCGCCGTAGCGGTCGAGCATGGCCTTCCGGAGCCGGCGCTGGATCTCGAGCGACTCGGTGGACATCATGGTGGTCTGGTTGGCGAGTCCCATCCGCGCGAGGTCTCGGTCGGGGTCGAACCCCGGCGAGACGCTCTTCTCGAACCGGGCGAGGAACGCGATCCGGTCGCCGCCTCGCCGGATGTAGTCGCACACGGCCTCGGTCTCCGGGAGGTCGCGCACGACCAGGTACTTTCCGCCCTCGTATTTCTCGACCTGGGATGTGGTCGCGCGCGTCTCCTCGTGGGAGTACTTGCCGTGGACGATCGCGGTCGCCCCCTCGCGGGCGTACCGCTCCACGTTCTTCCAGACGTTGAGCACCGAACCGCAGGTGGTGTCCACGAGCTCGCAGCCCCGGTCGCGGAGCATCTGGAGCTTCTTCATCTCCCCGACGGTGACGCCGAACGCGGGAATGATCACGACGTCGCCGGCCTGCATGTCGTCGACCGTCTTGCCGCATCCGTAGCGTCCATGGAGGAACTTCATCCCCAGGCTGATCAGCTTCTCGTTCACCTGGGGGTTGTGGATGATCTCGTCCGTGATGTAGATCGGCGTGTTGGGGTATTTGGCCAGGGCCTCGTAGGCGTACTGGACCGTGCGCTCGACGCCGTAGCAGAAGCCCATCTCGCGGGCCATTCGGAGGGTCAATCCGTCCGCCTCCAGCATGAAGTTGTTATCCTTCACCTGACGGACGACCGAGCTGTGATGGAAATCGTCGGCCAGCTTCTGCTTGACGCCGGCCTTATGCCCCAATCCCTTTCGGTAGAGTTCGCCCATGCGTGTAAGACCGTCGAGTTTATCATGGATCGGTGGGCCGTGCAACCCGGAGTTCGCAATTGCGCCCGAATCGAGGCGGCGCTGGAATCTTGGTCCGGCGGGTGCTATCCTCGCCTCGCGAATCATGGCTGACGAAGGCGCCGTCATCGAATTCCGGGACGTCCGGAAGATATATCGGCAGGGACGGCGCGAAGTCACTGCCCTGAACGGCGTCACGTTGTCCTTCCGACGACGCGAGTTCATCACCCTGATGGGACCGAGCGGCTCGGGGAAATCCACGCTGCTCCATCTGGCCGGGGGCCTGGACGTCCCGACCGAAGGGCAGGTGCTGATCGACGGCCATGCGACCGGCGGGCTGGACGATACGGCGCTGACGCTGCTCCGGCGCAGGACCGTCGGGTTCGTCTTCCAGTTCTTCAACCTGATCCCGTCGCTCACCGTCGTCCAGAACGCGATCCTCCCGGCGCTCCTGGCCGGCGGCGGCGCGGAGCCCGCGCGGACCCGCGCGCAGGAACTCCTCACGCGGGTCGGCCTCGAGGCGCGCCTCGACCACTATCCCGAGGAGCTCTCGGGGGGCGAGATGCAGCGCGTGGCGATCGCCCGGGCGCTGATCACCGAGCCCGCCGTGGTGTTGGCCGACGAGCCGACCGGCAACCTGGATACCGCCTCCGGCATGGGGGTGCTCCGGATCCTTCAGGAGATCGCCCGCGAGCGGACGGTCGTGATCGTGACCCATGACGAGCGCGCCTCGACCTACGGCACGCGCGTGGTGCGGCTGCGCGATGGGAAGGTGGAGTGAGAACTCCCAACGCCCAAATCCAAACTCCCCAATATCAACGGCCCGGCACCCTGGCCGACCGCGGGAACGATTCCCGATATGTGGGGTCGTTCGCCTGGATAAGGAGGGGCGGGTTTGGATTTTGGAGTTTGGATTTCATTGGGGTTTGGGGTTTGGGGTTTGGGAGTTCCGCGTGACTCCCCTGCTTCGATACTTCTCGTGGCGCTACATTCGCAAACACCCCTTCCGCGTCCTCCTCAGCCTCCTGTCGGTCGCGCTCGGCGTCGCGCTTTTCGTCTCGGTGGACGTCTCCAACACGAGCGCCGAGGCGGCGTTCCGGAAGACGGTCGATCGCCTCGCGGGGAACGCCCAGCTCCAGGTGGTCCGAAGCCGCGCGCTCGGGGTGGAAGAGGAGGTCCTCGCGACGCTCGATGCCATCCCGGGCGTGAAGGCCGCGCCGGTCCTCCAGCTGGGCTCGACCGTGCCGGGGTCGGGAGAGAGCCTGCTGATCCTCGGAATGGACTTCCAGCGGGAGGCGGCCTTCCGGCGCTGGGAGGCGATCGAGGGCGAGAAACCCCAGGTCAACCCGCTGGCCTTCCTGATGCGCGATGCGGTCGTGGTGACGAAGGCCTTCGCCGCGAAGCGGGCGCTCAAGCTGGGGGCGACGTTTCGAATCGATACTCCGGACGGCCCCCGGCCCGTGAGGATCGCGGCCGTGGTGCCCGACGAAGGGGCGGCCCAGGTCTTCGGAGGCAACGTCGTCGTCATGCATGTGAAGACGGCCCAGCGGCTCTTCAAGCGGATGGGCCGGTTCGACCGCATCGAGGTCGTCGTCGCGGGAGACGTGGAGGCGGCGGCGAAGCGGATCCGGGAGACGCTCGGCCCTGAATTCCAGGTCCGCCCGCCGGCGAGGAACAATTCGTTTCTCGACGAGGCTCTCACGCGGATGAAGGCTCTGCTCGGGATCAGCGTGATCGCGCTCCTGGTCGGGGTCTTCATCATCTACAACTCGGTCGCGATCTCCGTCGTCGAGCGGGTGAAGGAGATCGGGATCCTGCGCTCCATCGGGGCGACGCGGGGCGAGGTCTTCCGCGTGATCCTCCTGGAATGGTCGCTGGTCGGGGTGCTGGGGTCGGCGCTCGGGATCGCGATCGGGGTGGCGCTCGCGCAGGTGCTCCTCCGGATGACGGCGGGCGAGGTGAATCAGCTGATGCTCGTGGTGGACGTCAGCGAGATCGCGCTGCTGCCGCGGACGGTGGCCCTGGGGCTTGCGCTCGGGACGTTGACCGCCTTCATCGCCGCCTACTTCCCGGGCCGCCAGGCGATGTCGATTTCGCCGGTCGAAATGCTCCGGCAGGGGGTCCTCCAGGTCCGGTCCGGATCGGGCTATCGGCGATCCCTCGTCGTGGGGCTCCTCTTTATTGCGTTCGCGGTCGCCGCGACCGTCCGGGCGTTCTCGTTCGAGAACGTGGGGCTGGTGGCGGCGTTCTGCGCGTTCCTCGGGGCGGCCCTGGCGCTGCCGGAGGTGACGATCTGGGTGCTCCGCGCGGCGCGGCCGCTGATGGGACGATGTTTCCGTCTGGGCGGGGCGCTCGCGGCGGACAATCTGGCGAAGGCGCCGCAGCGGACCGCGCTCACCGTCATCGCGCTCTCAGGAGCGCTCGCCATGATGGTCTGCGCGGCGGCGATCATCGTCAGCTTCAAGGTGCGCCAGGCGCGCTGGCTGTACGACGCGCTTCCGTTCGATTGCCAGGTGACCGCCAGCAACTACGAGGCGGCGATCTACTCGGGGGCCCGCCTCCCGGCGGAGACCCCGACGGTCGTCGGGACCGTCGAGGGGGTCGACTTCTCGTACTCGGTCGCCCAGGCGCTGCAGGACTACGGAGAGCGCGACATCATGATGTTCGGCGTCGAGATGGCGGTCTACGCGCGGATGCAGGCGTTGCGCGGCGGAGTGGGGATCGTGAGGCCGGGGACGCTCGCCGACCTGCAGTCGGGGAAGGGCGTCGTCGGCTCCGAGAACTTCGCCGGGATCCACGGCGTGAAGGTCGGGGAGTCGTTCGAGCTCCGCACGCGGAAGGGGCTGCGCCGCTTTGTCCTCCTGGGGACCTTCGAGGACTACACGTGGCCTCAAGGCTCGGTCTACATCGAACTCTCCGTGTACCGCGAACTCTGGGAGGATCCCGGGATCGCGTATCTCGAGGTGAAGTTCAAGGAAGGCGCCGCTCGGGCGGAGGTTCGGAAGCGGATCGTGGAGCGGATCAAGGGGGACAGTTCTCTCTTCGTCTACGACGCCGAGGACTTCCGCCGGATCGGCGACGAGATGCTCGACCGGACCCTCAAATTCACGAACGTGCAGGTCGCGGTTTCGATGATCATCGGCTTCCTCGGGATCGTGAACACGCTGCTGATCTCGGTGATGCGCCGGACGCGCGAGATCGGACTCCTGCGCGCGGTGGGCATGACCCGGCGGCAGGTGGCGGAAATGGTGGTGATCGAATCGGTCTTCATCGCGCTCGTGAGCGGCGTACTGGGCGTCGGTCTCGGGCTTGCGGCTGCGAAATGGCCGGTGGCGCTCCATGTCTTCCAGATCATGGGGTACGCGCTCCCGCTTGAGATCCCGTGGGCGTCGGTCGCGATCGCGATGGGCGGCGCGCTCGCGATCGGCGTCGTCGCGAGCATCCTCCCGGCCCGCCGAGCGGCCTCGCTGAACGTGCTGGAGGCGATCACCTACGAATAGCCCGGGACCAGGGAAGTATCACCGCCCTCCAGCTTCAAGCTTCGAGCTTCCGGCTTCCTAAAACAGCGCGTTCTTTGCCAGCCGCGACCCGACCTCCCAGAAGGGGCCGGGGAAGGAGTGCGAGGCGGCGAGGACCTCGTCGAGCGAACGGACGAAGTAGTCGATGTCGTCCTTCGTGACCACGAGCGCCGGCGCGACCTTGAGCACGTCCTCGTTGTGGCCCGCCACCTGCGTCATGATCGCGTGCTTCTCCATGAGAGGGATCGTGAACGCCTGCGCGAAGAGCCCAGGGTTGATCTTATGCATCATCGTCCAGGCCTGCCGGAGCAGGAACGACTTGGGCTCGCCGAACTCCATGCCGATGAGCAGCCCGCGGCCGCGGATGTCCTTCACGAGCTCGTACTTTTTCCGGAAGGGCTGGAGCGCCGCAAGGAGGTAGTCGCCCATCTCCCGGCAGCGGGCGAGCAGGTTCTCGCTCTCGAGCACATGAATCGTCGCCAGTCCGCTCACCATCGCGAGGTTGTTGCCCATGAAAGTCGAGGCGTGGACGAAACTGCGGTCGAGCCGCGAGTAGACCCCCTTGATGATCTCCTTCCGCGTCACGACCGCCGAGACCGGCACCATGGCACCGCTCAGGCCCTTCGAGAGGCAGAGGATGTCGGGCTCGATGTTCCAGTGCTCGGAGGCGAGAAACGTGCCCGTCCGGCCCAGGCCGGTGTGGATCTCGTCCATCAGGAAGAGCGATTTGTGCTTGCGGCAGAGTTCCTGGACGCGCGCGAAGTAGCCGTCCGGCGGGACGATGATGCCGGCGCCCACCTGGATCGGCTCGAGGAGGATCCCCGCCACGTCGCCCTTGGCCATCTCGCGGGCCACCGCTTCCGCGTCTCCGAAGGGGACGGGGTCCATGCCGGGGACGAGCGGCTCGAAGCCTTCGCGCCACATCGCGTGGCCGGTCACCGAGAGGGCCCCGTAGGAGACCCCGTGGTAGGAGTGGTCGGCATAGAGGATCCGGCGGCGGCCCGTCGCGCAGCGCGCGAACTTAAGCGCCGTCTCGATCGCCTCCGAGCCTGAGTTCCCGAAGTAGACCCGATCGAGCCAGGGGATCCGCTGGAGGATCGTCTCGGCGAGGAGGCCGGAGAGGAGGGAGCAGTCGAGCTGGAGAAGGTTCGGGAGGCACTCGCTGAGCGCGTCCTGGAGCGCCTTCCGGAGGACGGGGTGGTTGTGCCCGATGTTCGAAACGCAGAAGCCCGAGACGCAGTCGAGGGTGCGCTTGCCGTCGACGTCGTAGAGGTAGCAACCTTCCGCCCTGGCGTAGACCTTGTCGTAGCCGGTGAGCTGCGAGACCTTCGACCATGCGGGGTTGATGTGCTTCGTGTGGAGCTTGTAGTTCTCCCCGAGGCGGTCGTGGAAGAGCTTGAGGATATCGAAACTCATGAGGGGCCGAGTATAGGGGGGGCGGAATTCGAAGTCAATTGCAGCCTCCGGGGGGGCGGGAGTATGATCGCGGGCCTTACGGAGACCCACTCATGAAGCTCATGCGCATCGGCGACCCGGGGAAGGAGAAGCCCGCGGTCCTGGTCGACGGGAAGACCCTCGACGTCTCGGCCCACGTGAAGGATTACGACGGCGCGTTCTTCGAGAGCGGCGGAGTCGAGACGCTGAAGGGCCGGGTCGCGGAGGGCGGCCTTCCGGCGCTCGACACGAACGGGAAACGGATCGGCGCGCCGATCGCGCGGCCGTGGAAGGTGATCGGAATCGGCCTCAACTACGCCGACCACGCGAAGGAGTCGGGGATGCCGATCCCGCCCGAACCCGTGGTCTTCATGAAGGCGTCCAACACGGTGACCGGGCCGTACGACACCGTCCTCATCCCGCGCGGGAGCGAGAAGACGGACTGGGAGGTCGAGCTCGGCGTCGTGATCGGGAAGACGGCGCGTTACATCGAAGACAAAGCGAAGGCGCTCCAGTACGTCGCGGGCTACTGCATCTCGAACGACGTCTCGGAGCGGAACTTCCAGCTGGAGCGCGGCGGCGGGTGGGACAAGGGGAAGAGCGCGGAGACGTTCAACCCGCTCGGCCCGTGGCTCGTGACCGCCGACGAGATCGCCGACCCGCAGAACCTGGGGCTCACGCTCGACGTCAACGGAAAGCGCCGCCAGACCGGCAGCACGAAGACGATGATCTTCGGCGTGGCCCACGTGGTCTGGTACCTCAGCCAGTTCATGGTGCTGGAGCCGGGCGACGTCATTACGACGGGGACGCCGCCGGGCGTCGGGCTCGGCCAGAAGCCGACGCCGCTCTACCTGAAAGAGGGCGACGTGATGGAGCTCTCCGTCGACGGACTGGGCCGGCAGCGGCAAGTCTGCAAGAGGGCCTAAGCGATCTTCTGGAGCAGATCCTGGGCCTGGCGTTTGAGGTCGGCATTTTCCACGGGACGGTCGACGGGTCCTGCCGCATCGAGAATCTCCTGGAGCAGCGGACGCCCTTTCTCCGGCTGCTTGTCCGCCACGTAGGTCTCCGCGAGCCACAGGCGGGTCCTGAGGCAGCCCGGCGCGATCTCGAGCGATTTCCGGTAGCACTCGATCGCCTTCGCCTGGGATCCGAGGAACGGGAATCCCGGCGTCTCCTGGTAGATGCGGCCCTTCATGCGGGAGGGCCCTCCGTCGTCGATCCCGGGCGCGAGCGCCTCGGCGGCATTGAGTTCGAAGAGCGCCTCCTTCAGCCGGCCATACGACTGCTCTCCGTCGGCCGCATGGAGCAGGAGCACGCCCAGCCAGTAGTGGCCGGGGCTGACGTCGGGATCGAGGCGGAGCGCTTCGCGGGCGTGGAAGAGCCCGGCGTTGCGATGGCGCTGGTGGCGCGGGCGGTCCTCTTCGCGTTTGAGGTCCAGGCCGTCCACGAACCGCGCATGGGCTTCCGCCAGGAGGAGGTCCAGCTCGGCTGACTCGCGGGCGGCCGTCCAGTGATGGCGGAGCCGCGAGAGGGCGCGCCGGGCGGCCCCCTCCGTCCGCACCCCGGCCATCTTCGGGCTCAGGAGCTTCTCCGTTTCGGTGAGGGCCTCGTCGGGCTCGCCGAGATCGGGCAGGCCGCCGGTTTCGGGGGGCGTGGCGCAGGAGGCGGCGAGCAGGAGGCCGATCGCGACAATCCTCATGAGTGGGAAGAGTATATATAATGATGATGACGCACGCCTTCCTCGTCGCGATCCTCGCCTTCGCCCCCCAGCAGGACCCCAAGAAGACCCGGGTCTTCAAGCAGGCGGCCGAGATGGACTACGGCTCGTGGATCGCCGCGACGGTCGGCGTGGCCAAGGACAACATCACTCCCAAGGGGATCGTGATTTCCCTCACCAAGGACCGGAGCGCCAACATCCTCTTCGACACCGAGCTGCTGCGCGTCTCGGCGGCGTGGACGGAGGGATGGCTCCACCTGGCCAGCCGCGCCTACGCCGACGATTCGAACGACTTCACCTGGATCAACGGGACGACCGCCTACACGACTCCCTGCGCGCCGGGCTGGGCGAAGGGCGGGTCGCTCGTCGATCCGCGCCCCGAGCCGCGGGACGGCCCGCTTCCGCGCGACTGGGCGAAGTTCCGCGGGCTCTACGTCCACGGCGACAAGGTCATCCTTTCGTACACGGTGGGGACCTGCCCCGTCCTCGAGATGCACGCCTGGGACATCGACGGCTTCACCCGGACGCTCAACGTGGGGCCGTCCGAGGAGAAGCTGACCTTCGTGATCGCCGGGGGAACCAACACCGCGCGCGTGACGGGGGAGCCGTTCGGGTCGGTGATGAAGACCGAGAAGGGGAAGGTCCTCCTGGAATTGCCGAGACTGGCCGCGCGTACGGCAATCAAGGTGGCGATCGGGACCGCCTCGCTCTCGACCCCGGAGGACCTCTCGGCGCTTACGAGGGGCGGCCCGGCGCGCTGGAAGGAGACGGTCGCCACGGTCGGCTCGGTGGGGAAGGACGAGGGGCCGTACGCTGTGGACACGCTCGTCGCCCCGGAGCAGAATCCCTACAAGTCGTGGCTTCGGTTCACCGGCGTCGACTTCCTGCCGGACGGTCGCGCGGCGCTCAGCACCTGGAGCGGCGACGTCTGGCTCGTGAGCGGGATCGACGCCAAGCTCGAGAAGCTGACGTGGAAACGCTTCGCCGCCGGGATCGGCCAACCCATGGGGCTCAAGGTGGTCGGCGGGTCGATCATGACCGCCGCGCGGGATCAGATCACCCGCCTCCACGACCTCAACGGCGACGACGAGGCGGACTACTACGAGTGCTTCAACAACGACCTCAAGCTCACGACCAACTTCCACGAATTCACCTTCGATCTCCAGATGGACAAGGACGGAAATTTCTGGTGCACGAAGGGCTCGGCCATCTGGGCGGGCTCGCAGCGTATGACCGACCACAGCGGGACGGTCTGCAAGATCTCCCCGAACGGAGCGAAGCTCGAGATCGTCGCCACCGGCCTGCGCGCGCCGAACGGGATCGCGATCGGGCCCGACGGCCTGATCACCTGCACGGACAACCAGGGCAACTGGGTGCCGGAGTGCCCGATCAACCGCATCAAACCGGGCGGGTATTACGGCTTCGTGGGCCAGGGGCAGCCGCCGCGCGAGCGGGAGAAGCCGATCTGCTGGATCCCGATGAGCGTGGACAAGTCCCCCGGCGGCCAGGTCTACGTGCCCGACGACCGTTGGGGGCCGATGAAGGGGCGGATGATCGTCACGTCGTACGACTGCTCGATGTCCCTGGCGATGTTCGAGAAGGTCGGCGAGGAACTGCAGGGCGGGGTCGTGAAGTTTCCGTTCAACTTCCCGAGCGGCGTGATGCGGGGACGCTTCAATCCCGCCGCCGGCCAGCTTTACCTGGCGGGGATGCGCGGGTGGTCCAGTCGGGCGGCGCGCGACGGCTGCTTCCAGCGGGTCCGGTACACGGGGAAGCCGGTCACGATGCCCTGCGAGGTGAAGACCTCCAAGGGCCGCCTGGACGTCGTCTTCACCGGCGCGCTGGACCCGGCATCGGCGGCGAGCGTCGAAAACGTCGGCGCAGTCCAGTTCAACGTCGTCCGCACGAGTGCCTACGGGTCGCCCGAGTTCTCGGTGAAGGATCCCAAGAAGCAGGGACGGGATTCCGTCGAGATCAAGTCGTCGAAGCTCCTTCCGGACGGGAGGACGGTGTCGCTCGAGATACCCGACCTGAAGCCCGTGAACAATCTCGTGCTCAAATTCCGGCTGAAGGCGGCGGACGGGTCTCCCGTGATCTGGGAGCTCGACTACACGATTCACCAGGTGCCTTGATGAGGCCGATCGCGGTCCTTCTCGTCCTCCTTGCGGCGTGTGCCGCCCCTCCCCGGGAGACGCGCGACACGGAGACCTATCGCCGGGTGAAGGCGTCGCTCGATGCCGTGCGGGCGATCGACACCCACGACCATCTCTGGCCGTTCGACAAGCTGCCCGGGTATGTCGAGACCGCCCGGGGCCGGGGGATGAACCTGTCCAGCCTCTGGCGGAACAGCTATCTCGGCTGGTACAACCCGATCACGCCATGGAAATCGGGCGGGTCCTTCGACGAGTGGTGGGCCCGCGCGAAGCACGATTTCGACAACGCCCGGGCCACGAGTTTCTACCGGTACCAGCTTCCGGCGTTCCAGGACCTCTACGGGATCGACTTCGACCGGATCACCGACGAGCAGGCGAGGTCGTTGAACGACCGCATCTTCGAGAACTACAAGGATGCGACGTGGTTGACGCACGTGGTGAGGGAGCGCGCGAACATCGAGCTGATGTTCAACGATCCGTACTGGGCGCGGTTCTCGTTCAAGACGACGTACCCGTGGGAGGTCCTGGTCTTCAACGTCACGACCCTCGTGCGCGGGTTCCACTCGTCTGAGTTCAAGAGCGCGGACGACGATCCCTTCGCGTTTGCGCGCGGGGAAGGGCTCTCGATGGGCTCGCTCGACGACTACCTGGCGGTCCTGGAGAGGCTCTTCGTCAAGGCAAAGGCCGCGGGGGCCGCGTGTCTCAAGACGACGCTCGCCTACCAGCGCTCCCTCCGGTTCGAGAACGTGTCGCGCGAGCGGGCGGCCAGGGCGTTCGGGCGTCCGCGCGCGGAGTTGAGCGCCGACTAGGTCCGCGACTTCGAGGATTTCGTGATGTGGCGGCTGGTCGAACTGAGCGCGAAGCACGAGATGCCGTACCAGATTCACACGGGCCACGCGCGGATCCAGGGGTCCAACCCGATGCTCCTGGTGGACCTGATCGAGGCCAATCCCAAGACTAAGTTCATCCTCTTCCACGGCGGATGGCCCTGGATCGGCGAGACGGGGGCGATTGTGACCCGGTACGCGACGCGGGTGTGGGTCGACTCGGTCTGGCTCCCCACGATCAGCTTCACGGCGGCGAAGCGGGCGTACCACGAGTGGCTCGAGGTGATGCCCTCGGACCG
>CAZSCC010000119.1:0-4369 GCA_964604905.1 uncultured Planctomycetales bacterium | reverse complement strand
CGCCCGCGCCCGCGCCCGCGCCGGTCCATCCTGCACCGCAGCTCAAGAACCCGGCCCGGCGTCCGAAGGGAAAGGCCCCGAGCCGGCGGACGCCCCTCCTGGCCGCGTCGACCGCCCTGCTCCTGGTCGCGGCGGCGTCCTTCGTGGTCGTCCGGGCCGTCCGATCCAAAGAAGCGGCCTTCGCCGCGGCGGACCGGGCCGCGAGGGCGCAGAGGGAAGCGGAGCGCAGCGCGCTGGAGTCCCGGCGGGACGCGCAGGCCGCCGGTCGCGAGCGGGACTCCGCGAGGCTCCGCCTGGCCGGGTCCCTCGTCGTTCAGGGAGACTTGCTCGGCCACGCCGGCCGATGGGGCGAGGCCCATGACATCGCCTACGTCGAGGCGCGGAAGGTCCACCGCCAGATCGGATCGCCGGCGTCCGACGCGGAACTCGGTTTCTCCAGGCTCGTCCGCCACCAGCCCCCGCCCTTGATCGCGTTCGCGGGCCATTCAAAGAGGGTCGATGCCGTGGCCTTCGCGCCGGAGAGCGGGTGCGTCGCTTCCGGGAGCGCGGACGGGACCGTGGGCCTCTGGGACGCCCTCACCGGCCGCCGGCTCCAGTTCCTCGATCAGGAGAGCGGCGTCACCTCCCTGGCCTTCTCTCCGGACGGTCGGCGGCTGGCCACGGCGTCCGCCGGCGGGGAACTCCGGATCTGGGACGCGGAGGACGGATGCGGGCTCTGGACCGCCCAGGTGCACGAAGGGCCGGTGCGCTCGGTGGCCTTCTCGTGGGATGGGGAGAGGCTCCTCTCCGCCGGAGCCGACGGAGCGATCCGGCTCACCGCCGCGGAATCTGGCGAAAGGATCCGGGAGTGGATCGTCGACGAGGACCTCTCGCACGCTGCGTTTCTCCCGGACGAGGCCGCGGTCTTCTATGGAACCGCCGACGGCGGCAGTCACCTGCTGGACGGCGCGACGGGCGAGTCCCGCCGGATCGCCGGAGGAGGCGCCGGGATGCGGACCCCGGTCCCGTTCGCCCTGGGGCCCTACGGCCGCGTGGCACTCTCCGGCGCCCGCGGCATCGACCTCGAGTCGGGCGAAGAGACCGTCGATCACCCGGCCCACGCGGCGGGCGCGATCGGCGTGGCCGTCTCTCCCGACGGCCGGCTCGCGGTCTCGGTGGACGGGAGCCGCGGGGTGAAAGTCTGGGAGCTTCGGCACGGCCGCGACGTCCGATCCTACGACTGGCACGCCGCGGGAGCCGCGTGCGCCGCCTTCTCCCCGGACGGGCGCTGGATCGTCTCGGGCGGAGTCGACGGGACCCTGCACCTCTGGGAGGTCGCCATCGCGGCGATCGATCCGGCCCGACTCCAGGAGGTCCGGTCGCGGGCGCTGACGGCCCAGGCGACGCTCGCGGCCTCGCCGGGCGACGAGCCCGCCCTCAGGCAGCTTTCCGACTGGTGGCGTTTCCGGGGATTCGGGGAGGCCGCCGCGCAGCTCGTCCAGGAGGCCGGGAGTTCGTCGGCCCGGGTGCCGCGCCGCTAAAGGTCCCGCCGGACCGGCCTACTTCCACTTCTTCGCGAGGGCGTCGACGCCCGCGTTCTTGAGGTCCTCCGGCGTCATGGCGGGCATGAACTCCACGGTCGCATCGAAGTTCAGGAACCAGGGTTCGGCGTACTTGGGCATCTCGGAGGCATCCTTCATGTTGATGATGAAGAACCCGCCCCGCTTCCCGTCCTTGGCACAGAAGTACGCCGCCTCAGGCTTGGTCTCCTCGAGGATCCGGCCTAGCGTGGCGCCCACCGTCCCGTCGAGAGCGGCCTTGTTGAATTTTCCAGCCGGGAGCGTCACCTGCATCACGAATTTCACGGGCATTCTCCTTTCGAGTTCCGGATCCGAAGTCGCGGGGATGATACCCGCTCGCGGTCAGGAACGCATCGAAATACCGGCTGCCCAGACCCGAGAAGGATGAACGGAACGCGCGTCGGGGAGCGGCTCCGACCCGTTTAAGGACGGGCGATCTCGCAGAGCGACTTAAGCGCGGATGACGCGCTTCGCGGCGGGATCCTTCCCGCTCCACGGCGACCCCTGCTCTGCGAAGCGCCTGAGATCATGGAATTCAAGAAGGGAATCTTCTCCGTGTCACTGCGACTCTGCGGCCGATGACGGTGTTGCAATAGTCCCTCAGGGATTGAGGTACTCCTGCAGGACCCGCGCGCCCTGGGGAGGCACGCGGTCGGCCTCGGCGCCCGCCCCCAGCTCGAAGGCGAACCCCACGGGGCTGCGCCCCGGCCGGCTGACGGCGTTGTGCGCGTTCAGCGCGCCCCAGCAATCGGCGACGAGGACCGCGTCGAAGCGATCGAACGACCCCTTGGCCCGGTCGAACTCCAGGATCCCGGCCAGCGTGCCCTCCAGTCCGCACCGCGAACGGGCCGCGTCCGGCTCGGTGCTGAGGAGGACGCTTCCCTCCAGGTGCAGGCGGACGCTCGACGCCGTGACGGACTCGACGCTGACCTTGAAGCGCGCCGTGCGGACCTGCTCAGCCGACCACATCCCCGGCTCGCCCACGAGAGCCTCCACGAAGTGATAGCGGATCAGCCGGTTGCGAAGGGCGGTCGGGACTTCGACCGTCCCGCCCGCTACGGGAGCGGCGGGGATCAGCGCCTTCCACTCCTCCTGGAGGACCCACACGCGATCGCGCTGCGCCCAGACCGGGGCCTTTTGGAAGGTGAACTCGTGGGCCGCGAGCGACCCGTCCGCCTCGCGCTTGAGGCCGCGCTGATACTGGCGGAGCACCCGCGCGCCCGCCGGCACCGGCCGATGATACGCCGCGTCGAAGGCGACCTCCCCCACCTCGACGGCGCCTGGCCGCCGATCCTCCGCGGGAAGGCGGTTCCAGGCTTCGGCCCCGAGCTTGAGCACCCGGATGAGCTCGGCGGGTTGCGATCCGACGTTCTTCAACTCGGTCAGCATCCGCCCCGACGGCGTGAAGCAGTAGACGCCCTGGCGGTTGTCGCCGCCGTTCGGCTCCCACTTCCCCGCCTTCCACGTCTGGTCCACGACGCCGCGGAAGAACTTCCCGACCTCGTCCTTCCGGCGCCGCTGATACCAGTCGTCCCCCGCCACGGGGATGAAGTTCTCCTTCACGAGGCGGATCACCTCGGGGTCCGAGAAGCCGAGCGCACGGCCCAGCACCACGTTGTTTCAGCCGCAGCCCATGGGATTGCCGTCCATCTCCCAGAGCATGAGCGGCTTCCCTTCCCGGGCGGCCTTCTTCCGCGCGTCCCAGAGATCGACCTGCCAGGGGATCTCCTCCCACTTCGTCTCCTCGGCCCGCGGCTTGATCAGCGTCTTGAGGGCCTCGACCTCCTGGACCTTCACCTCGTCGCCGGGTGAGGCGGATGAGACGGCTTGGACGGCGAGAAGCAGGAGCGCGGCGGCAAGGGTCGTTCTCATGGCTTCAGTCCTCCCGACCCATGAGTGCGCCGGCGGCCGCCCCAAATAACCGATCTCTCGCGGAAACCTGTTGACGCCCCATCCCCATCGCCCGACAATCGGCAGCCTTCAGGGAGGATCGCCATGAAAAACCTTCGACCCTTGGGCCTCTGGATCCTGTTGACCGGGCTGACCGCGCTCCACGCCGCGCCCGCCCCCAGGGCGGCCGACTTCCCGCTCAAGGACGGCGACCTCTGGGTCATGGCCGGCGACAGCATCACCGCCCAGCACCTGCACTCGAACTATTTCGAGGCGTTCTGCTACGCCCGCTACCCGAACCTGAAGTTCGCCTTCCGCAATTCGGGCGTCGGCGGGCACACGATCCCCTCCACGCTCGCCCGGTTCGATTACGACAGCGGCGCCTGGAAGCCGACCGTCGTCTCGGTCGAGCTCGGGATGAACGACAAGGGCGGCACCCCCACCGACAAGTTCGTCGCCAACATGGGGACGATGGTCGAACGCATCCGCGGCGTCAAGGCCCGGCCGGTGATCCTGGCCGCCAGCCCGGTCAACAACGGCGACACGATGGCCCGCCTCGGCGGAAACCAGCGGCTCCACGAATACGCCGTCGCGCTCAAGGAGTTCAGTGCCAAGGAGGGCATCCCCTTTGCCGACCAGTTCCACCTCCTGATCGACCTCTGGGGCGCCAACAAGCCGCGCGAGACCCTGGCCAACTCGCTCAACGCCCTCAAGCAAACGGCTGCGGATGACGGCGTGGCGGGCGTCGAGCAGCTCCGCGCCTTCCTGGCGGCCCAGGAGAAAAGCCCGGTCAAGCCGGTCTCCATGCAGGGAGACCCGGTCCACCCCGGCCCCCCCGGCCAGCTCATGATGGCCGCGGCGCTGCTCAAAGAACTGGGAGCGGAAGGCTTTGTCTCCAGCGCCACGATCGACGCGGGCGG
>CAZSCC010000118.1:0-9586 GCA_964604905.1 uncultured Planctomycetales bacterium | reverse complement strand
GTTGCTGAGAACCGGTGACTCTGATCGATACGGGTGCCGGCATGAAGTACTTCCCCCCTCTTTCTCTCCGAAGGGAAGTGTATCATTCTGCCGGACTCAGCAATGAAGAGCATTCCGAAATACTTAATGGTTTCTACTTAGTCCTTCCACAGCTTCTTTTTCCAGATCTCGCCCAGCTCGTCCTCGGCCGTGTCCTTGAGCCAGGCCTCGAAGGCCACGCGCGGCTCGACGACCAGCTGGCCCCTCATCTTGTAGTGGGCCAGACCGCAGAGCTCGGCGCAGGCCATCTCGAAGACGCCGATGCAGTAGTCGGCGTCGCTCCACTTGCCGTCGGCCTTCAGCTCGCCGTCCTTGAGGATGCGGATCTTCGTATTGGGGTTGATGGGCTTGTAGAGGCCGGTGTCCTTGTCGAGGGAGTACCCCGCAACGGCGATCATCTTGTCCTTGTACGGACCTCCCTTGTCGAACTCCTTGGGGCTGTTGACCCAGACGAAGTCCTGGACGAGGCGGGGCGACTTGTCCATGTTCTTGCCCACCTGATGGGTCTTCCCGGACTTGATCTCGATCAGGCGGATGCGGTTGGCCTCGAACCACAGCCTCTGGCGGAGGCCCGGGACGAGGTCCTGCTTGACGCGCATCTCGGGGATGAAAAGGCTGTGGATGACGTCCTTCGAACGGAGGTGGAGCAGCGCCTTGTCGCCGAAGGGGATGTGGAGCAGGCCCGTGCTCGCGGCATCGTTGTCCCCCTGGATGAAGGACCGGGTGTTCGGGTACATGAAGTTCCACTGATACTGCTGGGCGAAGGTCTTGACCTCGGTGACGCCCGGGCCGGGCGCGGGGAAATTCTTCTTGATGTCGTTCCACATGGGGATCTGGACGAGGGCGATGACGAGGAGGATGAGGGCGGGGACGATCGTCCAGGTGATCTCGGCCGCCCTGTTGCCGTGGGTGTAGGCGGGGCGGTGTCCCGGACGGCGCCGGTAGAGGATGCAGAAGACGATCAGCAGCCCCTCCGTCAGGACGAACATCACCGTCGTGATCCAGAAGATCCAGGCGTAGAGGTTGTCGATCCCTTGAGAGTAGGTGGACGCCCCGTCGGGGAGGCCGAGTAGGCCGTCCTGGCCGGGAGAGCCGGGCGAGCTCGGCGTGGATTGCGCGAAGGCGGCTCCCCCGAGGACGAGCAGGAGGGTGGCGGCGATGGCGCACAGCAAGAGAGTGCGTGTGTTCAAGGTGGTATCTCCCCCAGTTGAGGTCCCATATTTAGCAGCCTCGGGAGGGATGTCAAGCAAAAGGTAGGCCGCAACCCTAGTTGAACCGGATGCGGTCCCCTGTGACAGCTTGTCCCACATTTGGTACAAGTTACGGCACGGGTCGGCTCTTGGAGGATCAATGGCGCGCGAAACGACCATGGGGGGCAACAAGCGGGGGTTCGAGCAGACCGCTTGGACCGTCATCCTCAAGGCCCGCGACCAGAAGGAGCTCGGCGCCCTCGTCGAACGCTACTGGAAGCCCTGCTACTTCTATGTCCGGCGCAAGGGACACGACGTCGAGGACGCCAAGGACATGACCCAGGCGTTCTTCACCGACTTCATCCAGCGCGACGCCCTCGCCCGCGTCACCAAGTCCAAGGGCAGGTTCCGCAGCTTCCTCCTCGCCTGCCTGGACCACTTCCTGAGCAACGAGTACGACCGGCGGAAGGCGCTCAAGCGGGCCGGGAAGCCCCTCTCGCTCGACTTCGAGGGGGCCGAGGGCCTCTTCTCCCAGTCCCGCGAGGAGACCCCCGAGCAGGCCTATCGCCGCCAGTGGGCGGTCGAGCACATCGAGCGGGCCCTCGCCGCCCTCAAGGCGGAGATGGGCGCCCGTTTCGACGCCCTCCGCGAGTACATCACCGCCGGCCAGCCCGGCACGCTCAAAGCGGTAGCCGCCAAGCTCGGGATCACCGAGGGCAACGTCAAGGTCATCATCCACCGCGCCCGCCGCCGCTACCGCGACCTCCTCAAGGCCGAGATCGCCCGTACCGTCGAGACCCAGGGGGAGATCGACGACGAGCTCAAGGATCTCTTTTCCGCCCTGGGATAGCGACGAATCCGTAACCGCGCGACCCGGACCCTTCTCCAAACTTCCGACACCATGAGCACCTGCGCGACCTGCGGCACCCCGTACCTCGCCGACCTCTGCCCCCGCTGCCTGGCCGGCTTCGCCCAGGACCCCGGCGATCCCGACTTCGCCGACCTCCCCCACGAGCCCGGCGAGAGAGTCGCCGGCTGCGAGGTCGTCGGGATCATCGGACAGGGCGGGATGGGCATCGTCTACAAGGTCCGCAACCTCCAGGACGGCCGCTTCTACGCCCTCAAGGTTCTCGCCCCCGAACGGACCGCCGACCCCTGGCTCCGTCGGCGCCTCGCCCGCGAAGGCCGCGCCCTCCTGGGCCTCTCCCACCCCAACATCGTCCGGGTCCACTCCATGGGCGTCGACCTCTTCGACGCCATGCTGCAGCAGGCCAAGCCGTGGGAGAAGCTGCAGGTCCCCCGCTACGGGGCCGACCGCGGCGAGGCCTACTCCATCCTCATGGAGTTCGTGGACGGCCCCAGCCTCCGCCAGCTCCTCGCCGGCGGCAAACTGTTAACGAAATCGCGCCGCGATTTCGTTAACACTTTGCTCCAGATCTGCGACGGTCTCAAGTTCGCCCACGAGCGCGGGATCATCCACCGCGACATCAAGCCCGAGAACCTCCTGATCGATCCCGCCGGCACGGTGAAGATCGCCGACTTCGGCCTGGCCAAGATCCTGCCGCCGCCCCTTTCGCCGCCGGCCTCGTCGGCTGCCGGCGCCCCCGCGCGCCGCGAGCGGGCGCTCTCGACCGCCCAGTCCGACTTCCTGGGCACCCCCCGCTACATGGCCCCCGAGCAGGCCGCGAACCCCCGGGACGTCGACCCCCGCGCCGACCTCTATTCCGCCGGCGTCGTCTTCCAGGAGCTGCTGGGCGGCCCGCCCGTCGCCGCGCCTCTGGACAGGATCGTCGCGAAGATGCTAGAACCAGACCGTCGCCGGAGGTACGAGACCGCCGCCGCGGTCCGCGCGGATCTCGAATCGGTGTAACTTGGGAGGGCCCCTGCTTCTTGGGAGGTGGAGAAAATGAACACCATGAAAAAGTGCTCCACCTGCGGCCTGCTCTACGCCGGCGACCTCTGCCCCAAATGCATGGCCGGCTTCGCCCAGAACCCCACGAACCCCACCCAGCCGCCCGAGGATCTACCCCTCAAGCCCGGCCAGACCTTCCACGGCATGGAGATCCTCGAACTCCTCGGCAAGGGCGGCATGGGCGTCGTCTTCAAGGCCCGCCAACCTGCGCTCGACCGCATGGTCGCCCTCAAGATCCTCCCCCAGAAGCTGGCCCTCGACCCCGACTTCCAGAACCGCTTCATCCGGGAAGCCAAGGCGCTGGGCTCCCTCAGCCACCCGAACATCGTCGCCGTCTACGACTTCGGCGCCGAGGGCGGGCTCTTCTTCTTCGCCATGGAGTTCGTCGACGGCACCAACCTCCGACAGGTCCTCCGCGACCGCACGTTCAGCCCCGAGCAGGCCCTCAAGCTCGTCCCCCAGCTCTGCGACGCCCTCGAGTACGCCCACGAGGAGGGCGTCGTCCACCGCGACATCAAGCCCGAGAACATCCTCCTCGATAAGAAGGGCCGCGTGAAGATCGCCGACTTCGGCCTCGCCAAGCTGACCGGCGCCGACGTCGCCGCCGCGGGCGCGCTGACCATGACCAACATGGTCATGGGCACGCCCCACTACATGGCCCCCGAGCAGATCGAGAACCCGAAATCCGTCGACCACCGCGCCGACATCTACTCGATCGGGGTCGTCTTCTACGAGATGCTGACCGGCGAACTCCCCATCGGCCGCTTCGAGGTCCCGTCCAAGATGGTCAAGATCGACGTCCGCCTCGACGAGGTCGTCCTCAAGGCGCTCGAGAAGGCCCCCGACCGCCGCTACCAGAAAGCGAGCGAGGTGAAGGCCGCCGTCACGCGCGCCACCGCGATCGCCTCGACCGACGCCTACCAGCCGACCGTGATCACGCCGGCGCCCGCCAAGAAGGGCGCGAACCGCGGCATCCTGGCCATGGCCGGCGTGACCGCCCTCGCGGTGATCCTCGCGCTCGTCGCGCTCTTCAGCCGCCCGGCGCCGACCGTCACCCCGCCGCCCCCCGTCGCCGCGGCCGCCGGGCCGGTCGACCTGACCCCGCTCCACTTCAAGTCCGAGGAGAAGCCGCTCGGCTTCAAGTTCCTGCTCGGGGACAAGGAGCGGCCCAAGATGCTGCCCCGCAATCCGTATCCCGCCAAGGAGCCGGCCGAGCTGGAACGGATCGCCCAGTACCTGGCCGAGTTCGGCCTCCAGAACGTCTCCCCGGCCGACCTCAAGCAGGCCTACGTCTCCGTCTGGTGGGGCGGCTCGTTCTTCGCGCTCGAATCTCCAATCGCCGAACGGCTGGAGCGCGAGGTGATCGCGCTCAAGGACCCCACCAACCGTTGGGCTCACCGGAAGGGGAACCAGCTGGTCATCGTCTTTGCCGGAGGCCCCGAGGCCCGCGCCTACTTTGTCGAGCTGGTCGGGATGGCGCAGATGAAGCTCGGCCTCCCCGTCGAAGCGCCCGAGCTCCCCGTCGCGAACGTGCTCTATACCAAGGAGGAGATCTCCTCCGACTGGGAGATCGTCCGCGAGGAGCCGGGCGTCCAGGATCTTGCGTTGAAAGCGGACCTCGAGAAGCCCGCGATCCGCATCGAATGCCGCGTGACCAAGCCCGGCGACCTGGTCAAGAAGGACGGTCCGCGGCGGGTCGAATCCTACTCCAGCGGCCGGACGCTCACCGTCCTACGCCAGCTGAGCGGCGACGTCCACAGCTACGAGAAGATGGCCGGCCCCGTCCGGCAGCGCATGGGATTCCCCCCCCACACCTTCGAGACGATCCTCCCCATCGCCGGAGAGCTGCCCGAAGGGTTCACGATCGAGTCGACCCGCAGCGACGCGGCGGCGATCATGACCGACCTCGGCCTCGACCTCAAACCCTCCGACACGAAACGCGCGTGGCAGGCGAAGCTCAAGCCGCACGGCATGATCACGCTTTTCGAAGTCTCCGACTACTCCGTGCGCAACAAGTTCGAGGAGCAGCTCCGCAAGCGCGGCCCCGCCGAGGACGCCCACGACTGCGTCTTCGCCGTCGAGGGACCCGACGACGAGACGCTCGACGCCCTCGAGAACCGCATGCGCGAGAAGCTCGGGTGGGACCGCCGCCCGCCGCGCGCGATCCTGATCCAGCGGATGACGCTCCAGCCCGCCGACCTCCCCAAGGGCTGGACGCTCGAGAACGTCGTCTCCGACAAGCGCCTCTACACGGCCGACCTCAAGGGCCCACAGGCGACGCTGAAGCTCACCTGCCAGGAGAGCCACAACTACGGGGAGATCAGCAATCTCAAGAAGGCGCTGCCCTACAAGCCGGGCGACATCCTCCTCTTCAACTATGCCGTGATCGCCCACGTGGGGGGCGGCTCGGAGGCCCTCTGGCCCGCCCTCGATCAGCTCGAAACGATGCTCCGGAAGAAGATGCGGATGACGGCGGCGAAGCTCGAGGATCTTCCCGAAACCTACGGCAGCGGCGTCGAGGCGACCGTCCTCTGGGACAAGGTGCTGCGCGAGCGTGTCGAGCTCAAGAAGTTCGCCGACGCGTATGGAATCGAGGTGTCGAAGATCAAGGGCGCGCTGGTGAAGCGGTCGGACGCCGGCCGGCTGATCCTGGAACTGGACGGGGACGCCGCACCGAAGGCCGACCGCGTGATCCGGCGGGGAAGGTTCGCGGCGTGTCTCGAGGCGAAGATACCGGAGGCTACCGCCGAGGCGATCCGAGCCCAGCTCCGCGCGCCGCGGCCTTGAGGAGCTCGACGATCGCCGCCTGCGCGGCGCGGAGCTGACTGCGGTCGCCCGCCGCCAGCCACTGCGCGAGATCGTCGACTTTCCGCCGCATCGAGGGAGTGACCCGGATCCCCGGAACCCCAGCTGTCCGCCGCCGCATTCACTCCATGTATCGGCATCGCGCGCGGCGACGTTCAGCAAATGCGCTGAGAGCGGATCGAAAGTGAACTATTTCCTTCCCGGCAGGCAGAGGCAGGAGGACGTGAGGGCGACGTCCGCGTAGGCCCAGACTCGCTTGAAGTCCGCCTCCTCCGCCTCGGCCTTCTTCCCCTGGGCCCGCAGGCTCTGCGCGAGCCCGAAGAGCGACCAGCCGTTCCCCGGCCAGCGGCGCAGGTCCTCGCGGTAGACGGCCTCCGCCTCCGCCGCGCGGCCGGACTGCATGAGTGCGGCCCCGAGCGCGTGGCGCACCGGCTGGATCCAGTCGGGCGGCTCGTCGTAGCGGAGCGCGTCCTCGCGCTTCACCGCCTCGCGGAGCGACGCGAACGCCTCCTCTGCCTTCCCCTCGGCATAGAGGATCTCTCCGGCGAGCGCGGCCTCGGCGACCGCGAGGAGGTCGGCGGCGGAGTTGTTTCCGAAGAACGACTCCTTCGGGACGCGCCCGCGCGCCTCGAGGAACGCCTTCTGCTCCGCGCGCGCGTCGACGGTCCGCTTGAGGGCGGCCAGCGAGACGCCGCGGGCGAAGCGCCGCAGCGCCCGTGCGAGGGGAAACGCCTCCGCCGGCTCCGGCTCGGCGAGCATCGCCTCCCAGCGACCGAATCGCAGATGGAGCTCGTACGGCGAGGCCAGGAAGCCGTCGACCATCGGGGCGTTGGCCTGCAGCCACGCGGGCGGGATGGCGGCGATCATCTCGCGGACCGCTTCGGTCGCCTGCCGCCCCTCGCCCCGCATCATCATCGCGAACGCGAGCATGTGGCGGTTGTGGGCCATGTAGAGCCGGTAGAAGTCGGGCGGCGCCGCGCGGCGGACATAGGCCTCGTCCGCGGCGATGGCCCTCCGGTTGGCGGCGATCGCCTCCGCCCAGCGGCCGCGCCGGACGTCGATGTGCGAAGGCATATGGACCAGGTGGCCGAGGCCCGGCGTGAGTCCGCGGAGCCGGTCAGCCGCGAGGTCCGCCTTGCCCGGCTCGGGCGAGGCCTCGACGGCGTGGATATAGAGGTGGAGGGCGAGCGGGTGGTCTCCGTTCAGCGCGACGACGGCCTCGAGGACCTGGAGGACCTCGCCGGTGCCCGGCTGTGGCGTTCCCTCGGCGGTCCAGAGGTCCCACGGCCGGAGGTCCATGAGCGCCTCGGCGAAGAGGGCGCCGACGTCGGCGTCCTTGGGGTTGCTCTGCCAGAGCGCGCGCATCGCGTCGGCGTAGGCCTTGTCCAGTCCGCTCCGGTCGGCGGGCTGCGGGTCGGCGTAGCGGGGTGCAAGGGCCTCGATGAGGGCGCGCTCGAGGGGGGTGGCACGGGCGGCGAGCGCCTTCGCTCGGCCGAGGGCCGCCCACGCGGCCTTCGCGTGGGGCGCGTCGACGGCGGGGTTGTTGATGTGGGGCCCGTTGGCGAGGGCGACTCCCCACGCGGCCATGGCGCAGCCGGGGTCGAGCTTCGCGGCGGCCTCGAACGACCGGATGGCCTCGTCGTGGTTGAAAGCGTAGAGGAAGGCGAGACCCTGGTTGAAGAAGGCCTGCGCCTCGGGAGAGGCGGTTGAGATCGTTCGGGTATGGGGGCCGGTGCCCTCGAAGCGTCCGGACGGGAGGCCGGTGCACGCGGCGAGGGCGGCGGCGGTCAGGCACGGGAGCAGGAGTCGGTTCATGGCCTCCTTATATCAATCGCTCCGGGTCGGCGTAACAAAACAAACGGTTTGTTTTGTTACGCCGGGATCACGATAATGCGCGTGGAAGCTAAGGAGCCCAGCGATGAGCGACCCCTCCCTGCGCGTGTATGACTCGATCCTCGACATGCTCTCCAGTGCGGAAAATCCCACGCCGCTCCTGCGGCTCAACCGGGTCATTCCCTTCCAGCACACGAAGGTCTACGCCAAGCTCGAATGGTACAACCCGTTCGGCGCGGTGAAGGACCGCGTGGCCGCCAACCTGGTCCGCGACGCGGAAGAGCGGGGGGTGAAGCTGGAGAACCTCGTCGAGCCGACCTCGGGGAACACCGGGATGGGGCTCGCGATGATCGCGAACGTCAAGAAGGTCAAGTTCACGGCCTGCCTGTCGCTCGCGATCCCCGCCGAAAAGCGGGCCGCCCTCCGCACCTTCGGGGCGAAGCTGGTCGAGCTGAACGACGAGCTCTGCCCGCTCCCGGGCGCCCCCGAGGGGGCCATGGCCGAGGCCACCAGGATGGGCTCGCAACCCGGGTGGCACCAGCTCAACCAGTACAAGAACCCGGCCAACCCCGACGCCCACTTCCGCACCACCGGGCCGGAGGTGTGGAGGCAGACGGACGGCAAGGTGACCCATTTCGTGGCCGGCCTGGGCACCTGCGGGACCATCACCGGCACCGGCCGCTTCCTGAAATCGAAGAATGCCGGCGTCAAGGTGCTGGGGGTGCATCCCCGTGACGGCCACGACATCCCCGGCGTCCGCAGCCTCAAGCAGCTCAAGCTGGCCGACTTCTTCTTCCCCAAGGAGTACGACGGCCTGACCGAGATCGGCAACGAGGAGGCCTACCGGCTCTGCAAGCGGCTCAACCAGGAGGAGAGCGTCATCGCCGGGCCCAGCTCCGGGATGGCCCTGGCGGGCGCGCTCAAGATGGTCCCCGACGAGCCGGGCGCCGTCTGCGTGGTCATGTTCCCCGACAACGCGTTCAAGTACACCTCCTCCTTCCGGAAGCACCTCCCGGAGCTTTTCGCGGGATCGAAGGAGGCGGCCCCCGCCGCGGCCGGCGCGCCGCCGGATGTCCTCAGCGCGGTCCTCGCCCTCGCGCAATCCTCGCCGGACGTGATCGGCCCGGAGGCGGCCGAGAAGCTCGTCCGCGACGGCGCCCTGCTGGTCGACGTCCGCACCCCCGCCGAGTTCCAGTCCGGCCACATAGCCGAGGCGGTGAACGTCCCGCTCTCGGCGTTCTCGACGTCCCCGGTCCCGGGGCTTCCCGCGGACCGGACGGCCCCGATCGTGACGATCTGCGCCATCGGGAAGCGTTCCCTCAACGCCATGGTCCTCCTCAAGGCCCAGGGCTACGAGAAGGTGAAGAACGTCCGCGGCGGCCTGCAGTCGTGGACGGCCGAGGGGCGCTCGCTGCAGATCCGCTGATCGCCCCGGCCGTCATCGGGGCGTCGCGGCCAGCTTGTCCGCCAGGGCGTTGAGGAGCTTCTCCCCGTCTCCCTTCCACGAGCTGCCGTGCATGAGCGCGAGCGTCCGGGGCTTGAAGGCGGCCAGCTTCCGCAGCTGCGCGGCCGCGTCGCTCGCCTGGGAGTAGTAGTTCATCGCGGCCCTCATCTGCTCGCTCGGCCCCAGGATGTCCCCTTCGGTCACCGGGGGCAGGTCCGCCCCGGGATGGGTGAAGAGATCCCCGCAGAGAAACGTCTTCGTGGTCGTCTCGGTCATCAGCCCGGACTCCCAGGAATGGGGCAGGTGCGGAGTGTCGTGCCACTGGACGACATGGCGACCAAGGCGCAGCGTCTCCCCGTCGGC
>CAZSCC010000117.1:0-3098 GCA_964604905.1 uncultured Planctomycetales bacterium | reverse complement strand
GGGGGCGGGGAACCCGGCGGGAAACTTCTTCGGGGCCGGATCGCTGATGCTGGTGGGGGGGATCGCGCTCGTCCGGCTCCGGCTGGGCCGGCTCGCGACCCGAACCTCGGCGCGGCTGACCGTGAACGAGCTGGGGGTGCGGAACGCCGCACGCCGGCCGGGGAGGGGGACCGCCACCGCCGCGATGCTGGCCTGCGGCTGCTTCATCGTCTTCTCGGTCTCGGCGATGAAGGAGGACCTCTCGCGGCAGTCGGGCGAGCGCCGCTCGGGCACCGGCGGCTTCGCGCTCTACGGCGAGTCGAGCATCCCGGTCCGCCACGACCTCAACGACCCCAAGGCGCGCGCCACGCTCTTCCTCACCGAGGCTCTCATGGAGGGCGTCTCCATCCTCCCCGTCCGGATGCGCGAGGGGGACGACGCGAGTTGCCTGAACCTCAATCAATCGCTTACGCCGCCGCTCCTGGGAGTCGACGCCGGGAAGCTGGCGAAGCTCGGGGCGTTCGCGGACCCGGAGCTCTGGGCGCTCCTCGACCTCGACCTCCGCGACGATGCCGTGCCCGCGCTCGTGGGCGACTCCTCGACCGCGATGTGGAAGCTGAAGAAGCGGGTAGGGAAGGAGGACGGCGACCTGCTCGATTACAAGGACGAGCGGGGTCGCGAGTTCAAGGTGAGGCTGGTCGGGGCGCTCCCTCACCGGCTGACCGTCTTCCAGGGCCGCCTACTGATCTCCGCCCGGAACTTCGCGCGGTTGTATCCCTCGGTGGGGGGCAGCCGGGTCTTCCTGGCCGACGTGCCGGCGGGTCGCGAAGCGCGCGTGAAGGGCCATCTCTCGGAGAAGCTCGAGACGGCGGGGCTCGACTGGATCGCACCCGTCGAGCGATTGAAGGAATTTTATGCGGTCGAAAGCGCGTATCTTAGGATGTTCTTTGTGCTGGGCGGCCTGGGCCTCCTGCTCGGGAGCGCGGGGATGGGCGTCCTGGTCCTCCGTCACGTGATGGAGCGGCGGGGCGAGCTCGCGCTGCTCCGGGCGGTGGGATACTCGGAAGCCGAGGCCGCCCGCGTGGTGACGGCGGAGCACCGCTGGCTGCTCGCGGCGGGACTGGCGACGGGGTGCGCCGCCGCGGCGCTGGCGGTGGGACCGGGCGCGCTCCAGCCGACCGTGCAGATCCCGTGGGGCCTGCTGGCCGCGTTCCTGATCGGGACGGCCGCGCTTTCCTTGACGTGGATCCGGGTGGCGACGAGACTGGCGCTCCGGGCCCCACTGGTCCCGGCGCTTCGAAACGAATAGGGGAATCGCGCGATGAGACAGATCCTTCGGACGGCGTCCTTCCTGGCGCTCGCGGGCGGCATCGCCGCGGCGGGCGACACCTGGGCGGAGTTCCGCGGACCCGGCGGCACCGGCCATTCGGACGCCGTCGGCCTCCCCCGCGAGTGGAGCGAGACCCAGAACGTGGTCTGGAAGACCGCGATCCACGGGAAGGGCTACTCCTCGCCCGTCGTCTGGGGCAAGCAGATCTGGATGACGACCGGGACGCCGGACGGCAAGGAACTCTTCGTAGTCTGCGTCGACCGGGAGAGCGGCAAGATCCTGGTCGACCACAAGCTTTTCACGGTCGAGAAGCCCGATCCCACGTTTGAGAAGTTCAACAGCTACGCGTCACCGACCCCCGTGATCGAGGAGGGGCGCGCCTACGTCACCTTCGGGACCTATGGAACCGTGTGCCTGGACACGAAGGCGGGGAAGGTCCTTTGGGTCCAGGACAAACTTCTCTGCAATCACTGGCGCGGGGCGGGCTCCTCGCCCATCCTTTTTCAAAACCTACTGATCCTCACCTTCGATGGCCACGACGTCCAGTACATGGCTGCGCTCGACAAGAAGACCGGAAAGGTCGTCTGGAAGAGCGATCGGAAGCACGATTATGGAACGAACGACGGCGATCAGAAGAAAGGGTACAGCACCCCTACCATCATTGAGGTCGGCGGGAAGCATCAGCTGGTGAGCACGGCGTCGGCCGCGACCATCGCTCTCGATCCGATGACCGGCGAGGTGCTCTGGACCGTGTCCTTCAAGGGGCGCCACTCGCCCGCGTGCAAGCTTCTTTACGAGCACGGGCTGGTCTATACCACGACCGGGACGGGCGGAGAGATCATTGCCATCAAGCCCGACGGGAAGGGGGATGTGACCTCAACCCACATCGCCTGGAGGGCGAAGGGGGCCGGGCACAAGGGCACTCCCCTGATCGTGGGCGACCTGCTCTACGTCGTTAGCGAGGGCGTCGTGAGCTGCTTCGACGCCAAGACCGGGGTGCCGGTCTGGGAGAAGCCGCAGCGGGTCGAGGGGAAGAGCTATTCTGCATCGCCGCTCTTTGCCGACGGCGCGATCTACTTCTTCTCCGACGGCGGCACCGCTTCAGTCATCCAGTCCGGCCGCGAGTTCAAGGAACTGGGCAAGGGGAAGCTGGACACCGGCGGGTTGTTCAAGTCCACCCCCGCGATTGTGGGCAAGGCGATCTACCTGCGCTCGGACACCCACCTGTACCGGATCGAGAAAAAGTAGGAGACCACACCGTGATGGGAACCCTCAGCGTCCTCCTCCTCGCGCTGGCCGCGCAGTCCCAGGAATGGCCGGGCTGGCGCGGGGCGAAGCGCGACGGCACCTCGACCGAGACGGGCTTCCCCGTGAAATGGAGCGCGACCGAGAACGTCGCGTGGAAAGTGGCGATCCCCGGCAAGGGCCACTCGTCGCCCGTCGTCTGGGGCGACCGGATCTTCCTCACCACCTGCATCGAACCGAACGGCGAGCGCAAGCTGCTCTGCATAGATCGCAAGGACGGCCGCACGCTCTGGGAGCAGACGATCGTGACGGTCCCGCTGGAGGGGAAGCACGGGCTCAACAGCTTCGCCAGCTCGACGCCCGTGACCGACGGCAAGCACGTCTGGATCGCCTTCCAGGAGGGGAAGACCTTCTCGGCCTACTGCTATGACGTGGAGGGCAAGCTCGTCTGGCGGGTCTCGCCCGGGGAGTTCCACGCGAAGCACGGCTTCTGCAGCTCGCCGCTGCTCTACAAGGACCTGGTGATCGTCAATGGCGACCAGGA
>CAZSCC010000116.1:0-7881 GCA_964604905.1 uncultured Planctomycetales bacterium | reverse complement strand
CCTGGGATGCGCGGGGGGCGTGGGCGTCTGGCTCGACCCGCTCTGCGACAAGGTCTTCGTCCTCTCCGCCCTGGCCGCGGTCTGGGTGGCCCGCCGGCCGCCCGTCTGGCTCCTCCCGGTGATCGGCGCCCGGGAGATCCTCCAGGCCTTCGCCTGGCTGGCCCTCCGCGGGCGGGTCCGCTTCGACTTCCGGGCCGCGCTCATCGGAAAGCTGGCCACGGTCTTCCAGTTCGCCGCGGTCGCGGTGATCCTCCTGCAGGGTCCGGGGGTGATCCCGGTCTCCCTTGCGGCAGGCATCACCGGCGCGGCCGCGGCGATGTATTATGGGGCCCGATCATGCGCATCCGGATCGTGACCTACAACATCCACAAGGGCATCGGAGGCCTCGATCGGAGGTACCGGCCCGACCGCATCCGGGAGACGATCGCGCTGTTCGAGCCGGACTTCGTTCTGCTCCAGGAGGTCGATGACGGATGCAAGCGCTCGGAGGGCCACCGCCAGGTGGACCTCCTGGGCGAGATGCTGGGGCTCCGCCACCGCACCTTCTTTCCCAACGTGCGTCACCCCGACGGGGGTCATTACGGGAACGCGATCCTCAGCCGCTATCCGCTCACCCATACGGAGAACATCGACCTCACGGTCCCCTCCACGAAGCGCCGGAGCGTCCTCCACGCGCGCTTCCGTGTCCGTCGCGACGGGGAGACCGACCGGCTCCGCACGGTCCACGTCTTCAACCTCCACCTGGGGCTCTCGGGGGTCCTTCGCCGGATGCAGATTAGGAAATTCCTCGAGAGCCACCCGTTCGCCGGTTTCCATCCGCGGACGCCGGTGGTCGTGGCGGGCGACTTCAACGACCTGTGGGGATCGCTCGGGCCCGAGCACCTGATCCCCGCCGGGTTCCGGACGATGACGCAGCCGATCCGGACCTTCCCGGCCTGGGCGCCGATCTGGCCGCTGGATTGTGTCTACGTGCGGGGGGACGTCGATCTCCTCAACGTGCACCGCCCCCATCAGAAGATCGCGCGCGTGGCCTCCGACCACCTGCCTCTGTTCGCGGAGCTCCGGCTGAGATGAAAGGACGCGGTCCATGAAGACCCACAAGAAGCGCCCCTCCGTGGACGATTTCCGCGCCGGCGAGCCCTGGCGCGTGCTCCGTATCATCGGGGAGTTCGTCCAGTCGGTGGAGGAGATGAGCGAGATCGGGCCCGCGGTCACCATCTTCGGCGGCGCGAGGATCACCCCGGAGGCCCCGTCCTACGCGCAGACGGTCGAAGTCGCCGCGCGCCTCGCCCGGCGGGGGTTCGGGGTCATGACGGGCGGTGGCCCGGGGATCATGGAAGCGGGGAACAAGGGCGCGACCGAAGGGGGCGGGATGTCGATCGGCCTCAACATCGAGCTCCCTTTCGAGCAGAAGCCGAACCCTTACCAGGACCTCTCGCTCAAGTTCCGTTACTTCTTCATCCGCAAGGTGATGTTCGTGAAGTACTCGGTGGGCTACATCGTGATGCCCGGGGGGTACGGGACGTTCGACGAGCTCTTCGAGGCGCTGACGCTCATCCAGACGGAGAAGGCCTATCCGTTCCCGGTGATCCTCTTCGGCCGGAAGTACTGGGAGGGGCTCGTCGGCTGGCTCAAGACGACCGTGCTCCAGGCGAAGGCGATCTCGGCGAAGGACCTCGACCTCTTCCAGTTGGTCGACACGGCGGAGGAGGCGATGGCGGTGCTCGAGAAGCACCTGCGCTGGAAGGCGGACCAGATCCGCCAGGCCGCGGCGACGGCGGCGGTCACGAACACGAAGCTGCTGGAAATGTTCCCCCCGTGATCGCGTCCGCGATCCGGCCGGCGGATTCCCGGGAGCTGAACTCGGGGTGCAGGGGCGGCTCGTACGGCGCCTGGAGGCCGGGCAGGGAGCCGGGCGCCGCGCGGTAGAGCCCCTTGGGGTCGCGCGAGCGGCAGACCTCGAGCGGAGTGTCGACGTACACTTCGTAGAACCGCGGGATCCGTTCGCGCGCGCGGTCGCGGTAGCGCCGCCGGTTGGCCGTCGCGTCGAAGATCACGGGCACGCCGTGCTGGAGCAGCAGCAGCCCGATGTGGAGCATCGCGCCGTAAAACGTGTCCCGCTCTTCCTCGTCGTAGCGGGGCTTCGGAGTGAGGATGCGGCGGAGCTCGTCGGACTCGAGGACCGAGACCTCGATCCCGCGCTTCGCCAGCTCCCCCTTGAGCGCCGCCGCGAGCGTCGACTTCCCCGACGCCGGGAGCCCGGTGATCCAGACGGCGAAGGGATCAGTCATCGAGGAAGTACTCCTCCGCGCGCTCCGGATCGAAGCGCGGCTGGTCGAGGACGCGGCGCATGAAGGTGAAGAGCTTGCGGCGGACCGGCTCCTCGAGCTTTGGGTACCAGAGGGGGCTCGCCATCACGAGGCCGCGGAAGGCGAAGAAAGGGGCGGCGACTTCCAGCATCTCCCGGTCGCCGCTGCGCTCGAGGTAACGGGACCAGAAGCGGCGGAAGAGGTCCAGCAGGGCGCCGTGATCGTGACCGTCCGCCTGGAGCGCGAAGAACAGATAGTTCATCGTGAGGCAGGTCACGTCGTCGGCCGGCTCGCCCCACTCGCCGCGCGACCGGTCGAGCGCGGTGAAGTCCGTCCCCTCGCGGAAGAGGAGGTTCCACGGGTGAAAGTCGCCGTGGACCTGGCTGAGCCGGTGGGCGCGCCCCTTCAGCCGCCAGCGCCACGCGAGGCAGCGGTGCTCGAGGCCTTCGAGGAGTTCGGGAGTGATGAACGCGAATCGGGACGGGTAGCTGTCGACCAGGCCCATGATGCACTCGCCGTGGCCGAGGAGCTCGCGGAGGCGGCGGGTGTAGAGGCCCGGGTCGCCGCCGCGCTTGGCGTGGATCTCGACCAGGTAGTCGCAGAGGGCGTCGGCCCGGTCGCGATCGAGGTCCCGGATCGGCCCGCCCAGCTTGAGGCGGGCGAGGTCCTGGAAGTAGCCCTCGCCCTCGACGAAGTCCATGAGGACGAAGAGCTCCTCCGCGCGCCCCAGCGAGACGAGCCCGTCGCCGCTCCGGACGGCGCCGACGTCGAGCGAGCGGGCGTGGTGGGGGAGGCGGTTGAAGGCGTCGTGGGCCCAGAGGAGCGACTGGGCGCGGTCGCTCATGTGCTCGTGGCCGAACGGCCCCGGGGCCACCGTCTCCAGGACCGCGCGTCGGCGAACTCCGTCGGCCGTGTAGTCGACGAGAAGGGGGACGCCGTAGCCGTAGCCCTTGGCGTCGCCGTTCCCCCGCAGGGGGCCGACCGAGGTCACCTCGACCCGTCCCCCCAGGAGTCCGCGGAGGTAGCGTTCGAGGCTTTCGCGATCGAAAGGAAGCATCGAGAGTGAGGGCGCAAGGGGCGTGCCAAGCCGCCGCGCGGAAGTTTCGGGGGGAAGGCGTGGAACTTTCGGGGTGCGGAGGGGGATTCAGAGCCCCCTTGCATGGCATGCGTCTTGCGCCCTCTCCACCGACGGTTTGACGAAAGGAGGAAGCCATGTTGCCGTTGCTGTGGAATAAGGGCGAGGTGTTCCCTCTCCTCGAGTTCCGTGGGGGAATCGACAGGCTCTTCGAGGACTTCTTCGAGGAGCGGTTCCCGGCGTCTCTCTGGGAGAATGGGAAGGGTCACCTGCCGGCGCTGGATGTCCGTGAGACGGACGAGGCGCTGATCGTGGAGGCGGAGCTCCCTGGCCTGAAACCCGAGGAGTACGAGGTAAAGGTCGAGGAGGGCGTCCTGTCGATCTGCGCGGAGCGCAAGCAGGAGAAGGACGAGAAGACCCAGAACTACCATCGGATCGAGCGCCAGTATGGCCGGATGGAGCGCAAGCTCGCCCTTCCGACCATCGTGGAGGCCGAGAAGGTGGTGGCGTCCTACAAGGACGGTGTCCTGACCGTCACCCTCCCCAAGAAGGCGGGCGCCAAGTCCAAGACCGTGGCGGTCACGGTGAAGTAGGCAGCCCGAGACGATCCTTCCAGGAAGGATCGTCTCGGTCCCTGCGGAAAAGTCCGCGCCCCCGCGGGAATAACCCCGCGGGACGCGTCGTTTTTGGGGCTTTCGCGCCCTCTCTTCAAATGGTCCGCCGATTGCATCCCCAGAGGCCATGATCAAACATGTGCTCGTGCCCCTGGACGGATCGCCCCTGGCGGAGTCCGTTCTCGACCCCGTCGTCCGCCTGGTCAAGGCCACCCAGGGATCGATCCTGCTCTTCCATGCGGTGACGCCGGCCGAGGGGTTCGGGATGCCGGCCACCGACTTCGTGACCAAGGAGCGCAAGCGGGCCGCCCTCTATCTGGCGCGCCTGGCGGAGCGGCTGGGGGATCAGGGCATCGGGATCGAGGAGCGTGTCGTCACGGGGGAGCCCTCGCGGGCCATCGCGATCACCGCTGGAAAGGAGAAGGTGGACCTGATCGCCATGTCCACCCACGGACGCAGCGGCGTGCGGGAATGGGCGTTGGGCAGCGTCGCCGAACGTGTCCTCCGAAGCAGCCTGATCCCCGCCCTCATCTTCCGCGGCAAACCGGTGGGGCGGTTCAGCATCCGGAGGATCCTGATCCCTATGGACGGTTCCGAGGCGGCGATGGAGGTCCTCGACATCGCCTGCGACCTGGCCGAGTCCCTGATGGCGGAGGTCATCCTCCTGCACGTGGGAAAGCACATTCCGGAGACCCTGGAGCGCGCCGTCCGGTCGGTGAACCGCCGCCGGATCCCTGAAAAGATGCTCCTCCGCAAGGGGGATCCGACGAAGGTCATCCTGGACACGGTGCAGGAGCTGGATTGCGACCTGATCGCCATGACGCCGACCGGAGTCTCGCAGCGCGAACGCATCTTCTTCGGGAGCGTCGCGGAGGAGATCCTCAAGAAAGTCGAGCGCCCGATCCTCCTCGTCCGCTCGCGAGCGGGGAAGTGACCTTCCGGCTGGCGGTCCTGGCGGCCATCGCTTCGGCGATCGCCATCGGGGTCCGAGCGGAGCGGCCCGAGCGGCCCGCCCCGCGCGCCGAGCTCCGATGGGCGGAGCTGCCCGTCGGGCCCGCGCCGGAGGTCACGTTCGACCTCCTCGAGCGGGCGGAGCGGATCTACGGCTGGAACTGCATGCCCTGCCACGGGCCCGAGGGCAAGGGGGACGGCCCGGTGGCCGACCGCCTGGCCCTCCGCCCGCGCGACTATACGCGCGGGCTCTTCAAGTTCAAGACCTCAGGCGACGGAGAGACGCCGTTCGACGACGATCTGTACCGGACGGTGTCGACGGGGATCCCCGCCTCCGGAATGCCCTCCTTCGCGAACCTCGAGCCCGCCGAACGGTGGGCGCTGGTGGCCCACGTGAAGTCGCTTGCGCAGAGGACGCTCGAGGACGGGACGGTGTTCCGCCCCTTCGATCGCCACCCGGCGCGGACCCGGGTCGGCTTCCCGGCGAGGCCGGAGCGGGTCGACGAGGCGCGGGGCGCTCGGCTTTTCCGGGTCGTGGCGCAGTGCTCGACCTGCCACGGCCAGAGAGGGAAAGGCGATGGCCCCGCCTCCGGTAGCCTGACGGATGCGTTCGGCCATCCCGTCCGCGCTCCCGACATGACGCGCGGCGAAGTGGCGTTCAAGGCGGGCGAGCGGCCGGAGGACCTCTTCCGGGTGCTGACGATCGGCATGCCCGGATCGCCGATGCCGTCCTTCGCCACCCTCTCCGAGCGGGATCGCTGGGACCTGGCGTTCTTCGTGACGAGCCTGTACGAACCGATCCCCGAGGGCGAGCGCGTGTTCCTGAGGACGGGATGCCTCAGTTGCCACACGGTGGGAAAGGGCCGCCTGATCGGCCCCGACCTGGCCGGCGTGACGCGGCGCCGCACATCCGATTGGCTCCGCCGCTGGCTCAAGGATCCCCCGCGGATGCTGCAGGATCCCGCGGTCAAGGCCGAGTTCAAGGACTACCCCACCTCCATGCCCATCTTGACCCTGTCCGACCGCGACATCGACCTCCTCATGGGGTACCTCGCCACCCTGATCGCGCAGTAATCCCCACTCATGCTGGATTTTCCCGCATCCCGGACGATCCTGCCTCTTAGCTTTGTTCGGCACGAAGATTGCTCGGATACCGGCATGAGATACCAGATCCGACTGATGGACCAGAACCTTCCCGGGCTGGCCCGGGAGATTTCCTTGGCCTGCTGGCACGCCGTGGACGGTCTTGTCCGTGAACGGCTGGGCAACGGGGTGTATCGCTCCCTCAATCGCGCGGTGCGATCGGTCCTGAAGAGCCGGGTGCAGGCCTTCCGCTTCTGCGGAGCCTCCCGGGTGTGCGAGCACACGCTTCCCAAAACGGAACTCGCCCGGACGCCCGCGCACGAGCGGTTCCCGGGCGAGCACCTCCACGTCTATCTCACCGGCCCGGAGACGCCACCCGAGGTGCTGGAGGGCGATCTGCTGCGCGATTCGCTCCGTGCCGTCGCCGCGCAGCTTCCCGGGCGGCGACTCAAGGGCCTCGCCGACGTGCTGAAGAACCAGATCGATAAGGCGCTCAGGGGGAAGATGTTCCGCTCGGAATTCTGCGGGGATCAGACCCTCTGCCACGCCAACGAGGCGTACGATCCATGGGATCTCACCGATCCCATGAACGCGGTCCAGCGGACCGCCTGATCCCATTCCCAGGCCCGTCGGCCGCGACGATCCTTCCGGGAAGGTTCGTCTTGGCTTGGAAGGGTTCAACGAAACAGACTGTCCGTTTTGTTGAGGGGGGGAGCTGCAACGAAACAGACCGTCTGTTTTGTTGAGAAGGGAGAAAGGCCTTCGGGGCGGGGGCCGAACGAGGCGGCGTTGGAGGCCGCACAGGCCGTTCGCGCCTTGCCTGACCCGCCCCGAAGCGGGGCGCGTGGAGGATGGGCAGGGTCCCATCCGCGCGGGGCATCGCCCGCATCGGGTTCCTTGCGGAAGCTGTCACCCGGACCCGCCGAAGCGGAAGTTCCGTGCGAAGGCACGTATCTTTGTCCGGGCCGCCGGGGAGGCCCACGTCGCCGTCCCGGGCGCCGCTTCCGGGTTTCGAGAGAGCGATCCACAAGCAGCTATGCAATCCCCGTGCCAGCCGCTCCTCGTCGAGAATGGGCGTCCTTGAGGGGTGAGCCCGCGGAAGTTTCCGCAGGAGGGGCCGGACAAGACCGCGAGTCGGCTTTGTCCGGCCCGGGAAGGAGGTCAGCGGTTGTAGGGGCCCTTCTTCATCTCGCCTGCCGAGGCGAACAATGCCATGGCGCGGCGCCGCGCCTTCAGGCCCGCCTTGTGCAGCGTGTACTGCTTGGGGATCGCCGCCGTCCGCAGCACTAGGAGCGGCAGCGGCGACTTCCTCAGGATCTGCTCCGCCACGCTGCCGAACCGGAGCCGATCCAGCCCCGACCGGCCGTGCGTCGAGATGGCCACCAGATCCGCATGGTTCCGCTCGGCGTAGCCCAGCGTCTCCGCGACCGGATCTCCGTAGAGGATCGCGATGTCGACTTCCAGGCCGCGCTTCTGCAGCGTCTTCTGCTCCCGGAAGATGTTCTCCGACACCACTTCGACGGGAAGGTCGTCCTTCCGGGTGGGAGACACCACCGTCACGAACGAGATCTTCGCTCCCATGGCCTTGGCCAGGTTCGCCACCGGGGGCAGGATGCTGCCCGACCGATGGGAGCCGTCCAGCGGGACCACGATGCGCCGGATCGCCGGAGCTGCGGCGCCCTTCTCGGGAGGGTGGACCACCAGGACCGGCTTGGGCGAGAGCCTGAGGATCTCCTCCGTCACGCTCCCCAGGATGAGCCTCTTAAGGCCCGTCTTGCCCCGGGTGCACATCACGATCAGGTCGTATCCGCCCTGGACTGCGTGCTTCACGATCCCCTCGGCGGGCTTC
>CAZSCC010000115.1:0-3892 GCA_964604905.1 uncultured Planctomycetales bacterium | reverse complement strand
AGATCGGCGCTCATGCGACCGCCGCCGCCGTGGCCCATGACGATGCGGTCGTACCCGTTCCGGGGAAGGGGGCAGTCCATCACAGCACGTCCTCCTCTCCCCGGTGGATGTGGACCAGGTCCCAGAGGATGTGGAGCAGCGTCCCGTGGGCCTCCTGGATCCGGTGGATGCTGAAGCTGGGGACGATGAAGCAGTGGTCGCAGACGGGCGGCATTTCCCCGCCGTCCCGCCCCGTGAATCCCACGGTGAGGAGCCCCATCTCCCTCGCCGCCTTGAGGGCGCGCACGACGCCCGCGGACTTGCCGCTCGTCGAGAGGGCCAGCGCGATGTCCCCCTTCCGGCCGAGCAGCTTGAGCTGCTTCGCGAAGGCCATCGAGAAGTCCTGGTCGTTCGCCACGGCCGTGAGGAGCGCGGTCTCGCCGCCCATCGTGATGGCCGGGAGGGCCGGCCGCTTCTCGATCACCGGGTGCATGAACTCGACCGTCACGTGCTGGGCGTCGCAGAGGCTCCCGCCGTTCCCGAGGACGAGGAGCTTCGCGCCCCGCTCGAAGGCGTCGGCCATGGCCTTGGCGCACTCGGAGATCCTCCCCGCGTTCTCGGAGAAGAACCGCTCCTGGGTCGAGGCGCTTTCGCGGCATTTCCGGAGGACGTTCTCGCGGAGGTCCTTCATCGGGCCTCCTCCGTCTGCAAGTGCCGGCCATAGGCGTAGTAAGCGGCGCACGCGCCCTCGGAGGAGACCATCGTCGCCCCGAGCGGCGACTCCGGCGTGCACTGCTTTCCGAAGGCCGGACAGTCCTTCGGCTTTTTCACTCCCTTCAGGATCTGACCGCTGATGCAGAGGGGCGACTCGGCGGTCTCCACCTCGTCCAGTTCGTAAAGCTTCTCGGCATCGTGCTCGCGGTACTCGTAGCGCAGTCGGAGGCCGCTTTTCGGGACGATTCCGATCCCGCGCCACTTGCGGTCGCAGACCTCGAAGACCTCGCCCACCAGCGCGCGGGCCGGCAGGTTGCCGGCCGCCGCCACGACGCGGGCATAGGCATTCTCGACCGTCGCGCGCCCCTCCTCGAGCTGCCGGACTGCGAGCAGGATCCCCTGGAGCAGGTCGACCGGCTCGAACCCGGTGATCACGATCGGGACCCGGTAGCGGGCGGCGATCGGCTCGTACTCCGCGGTGCCCATGACGGTGCAGACGTGGCCGGGGCCGAGGAACGCCTGCACGCGGTTGCCCGGCGACTGGAGGATCGCAGCGAGCATGGGTGGGACGAGGACCTGGGAGACGAGGAGGCTGAAGTTTCGAAGCCCCTGCCGCTTCGCCTGCCACGCGGCCATCGCGTTGGCGGGCGCGGTCGTCTCGAACCCGATCGCGAAGAAGACGACCGGGCGGTCCGGGTGGGCGGCCGCCAGGCGGACGGCGTCGAGGGGCGAGTAGACGATCCGCACGTCGGCACCGCGCGCCTTGAGCGAGAGCAGGTCGCCGCGCGAGCCGGGGACGCGGAGCATGTCGCCGAACGAGCAGAAGATGAGTCCGGGCCGCTGTGCGACGGCGTGGGCGCGGTCGATCATCTCGAGCGGGGTCACGCAGACCGGGCAGCCGGGCCCGTGGAGGAGCTCGACGTTCGGCGGCAGCATGCGGTCGATTCCGTACCGGACGATCGAGTGGGTCTGCCCGCCGCAGACTTCCATAAGCGCCCAGTCGCGCGTCGCGGCCTTGCCGAGGGCGGCCGCGATCGCCCGCGCGGCCTCGCCGTCCCGATATTCGTCGAGATACTTCATGGCGCGTCCAGCTCGCTCAACTGCTTGAGCTCGCCCAGGATCTCGAAGATCTTGGCCGCCTCGGCGGCGTCGATGCGCGAGAGGGCGAAGCCCACGTGGACGAGGACGTACTCCCCGATCTTCACGTCGGGCAGGTGCTCGAGGCAGACGCGCCGCGCCACGCCCGAGAATTCGACCTTCCCCATGAGGACGTCGTTCTCCCGGTAGGTCTCGGCCACGCGGCCGGGGATGGCGAGGCACATCAGGCGTGACCTCCCGCGACGGCCAGCTGCCCCAGGCAGAGGCCGCCGTCGTTCGGGGGCACGAGGCGGTGACAGTAGACGCGGAACCCGTCGCGGCCGAGCGCCCCGAGGGCGCCCGTCAGCACGATCTCGTTCATGAAGACGCCGCCGCTCAGGACGACCCGGTCGAGGCCCGACTCGTCGCGGATCCGCGCGCACGTCTTCCGGATCGCCTCGACGATCGTCGAGTGGAACCGCCGCGCAAGGTCGGCCTTTTCCGTACCGCGGCGCAGGTCGTCCACTAGCCCCGCGATCAGGGGAGCCACCCGGACGACATCCCCCTCGATCTCCACGGGGTAATATCCCGCGGCCGAGCTTCCGCTCGCGAGCCATTCAAGCTCGATCGCCGCCTGGCCCTCGTAGGAGACGCGGTCGCGGACCCCGAGGATCGAGGAGACCCCGTCGAAGAGCCGCCCGCAGCTCGAGGTCAAGGGACCCTTCAGTCGGCGCACGATCTCAAGGTCCCGAGGCGGGACGCGAAGGAGATCGAGACTCTCGCCGGCGTGCGCCAGGTACGCGGTGGCCATTCTCCACGGCTCGCGGATCGCGGCCTCCCCGCCCGGCATCGCGACATATTCGAAGTGCGCGGCGCGGCGGAAGCCTTGGTAGTCCCCGACCAGGAACTCGCCGCCCCAGATCGCGCCGTCGGTGCCGTAGCCCGTCCCGTCGAACGTCACGCCGATCACCGGGTCCGCGAGGCCGTTCTCCGCCATGCAGGCGGCCATATGGGCGTGATGGTGCTGTACGGCGAGCCGGCGGACGCCCTTGCGCTCGAGGGCGTACCGCGTTGAGGGATAATCCGGGTGGAGGTCGTGGACGACGACCTCCGGCGTGAAGTTGAAGAGCTTCTCATAGTGGTCGATCGAGGCGACGTAGGCGCGCCAGGCCTCGTAGTGCTCGAGGTCCCCGAGATGGTGGCTCAGGATCGCCTCGCGGCCGCGGCCGAGGGCGAAGACGGACTTGAGGGCGCCGCCCAGTGCAAGCGTGGGCGCGGCGCAGCGGAAGGGGAGCGCGAGCGGCGCGGGCGCGAAACCCCGCGACCGGCGGAGCATCATCGGCTCGCCGCCCACCACTCGCGCCACGGAGTCGTCGCAGCGCACCTGGATCTCGCGGTCGTGGGTGAGGATGCCGTCGGCGATCTTGCCGAGATCGCGGAGGGCGTCGTCGTCGCGGTACGCGATCGGTTCGTCCGACGCGTTGCCGCTCGTCAGGACGACCGCGTCCAGCTCCGCCATCAGTAGGTGGTGGAGCGGCGTGTAGGGGAGCATGAGGCCGAGATGCGTGTTGCCCGGAGCGACCGATTTCGCGACCGGCGCGTCGGCGCGACAGCGGAGGAGCACGATCGGCGCGGCGGGCGATCGCAGAAGCTCCTCTTCTTCCGGGGAGACCTCGCAGAAGCGCCGGGGGTCGGCGACCATCAGCGCGAACGGCTTCTCGTCGCGACCCTTCCGGCGGCGCAGCTCGCGGACGGCCGCCTCGTTCCCCGCGTCGCACGCGAGATGGAAGCCGCCGAGCCCCTTGACCGCGAGGATCCCACCCGCGCGGAGCCGCCGGGCCGCCTCGGTGATCTCGAGGCTCAATACCGGCCCGCACGTCGGGCAGGCGGTAGCCTCGGCGTGGTACCGGCGGTCGGCGGGATCCTCGTACTCGGCCCGACAGGGGCCGCAGAGCGGAAAGGGGGCCAGGGAGGTCCGCTCGCGGTCGTAGGGGGCGCTCCCGACCACGGTGAACCTCGGCCCGCAGTCGGTGCAGTTCGTGAAGGCGTACCCGTACCGCCGGTCGGCGGGGTCGAGGATCTCGCGGAGGCAGTCCGGGCACGTGGCGAGGTCGGGGGAGAC
>CAZSCC010000114.1:0-8998 GCA_964604905.1 uncultured Planctomycetales bacterium | reverse complement strand
TCCAGGCAGTGCTCGAGGTAGCGGTGGTCGTCCTGGTAGGGCTCGGGGTGGACCACGATCGCGCGGTCGACGCCCGCGCCGTCCATCAGCTCGAGGAGGCGCTGCGGGGTCGCGGGCGCCTCGGGTTTGGAGGGCGCGTTCGCGTGGTAGGGGAACCTCGGGTCGTCCTTGCCGGCGAAGCAGTGGAGGTGGGTGTCGACGACGACGGGCGCGCGATTGCCGCAGACGACCGCCGGCCCCGCACAGCCCGTCAGCGTGAGCGCCGCCGTCGCCTTCAGGAACTCGCGTCGCGTGGCCACTACTTCTTCAACACTTTCCTCAAGGCCGCGAGGGCCTGATCCACGATCTCCGGCCGCGCGCCGTAGCCCATCAGGCCGACCCGCCAGATCTTGCCGGCCAGTTCTCCCAGACCGCCGCCCACCTCGATGCCGAACTCCTCGAGCAGCTGCTTGCGGACCGGCTTGTCCTCGAAGCCGGCGGGGATCCTGATCGCGTTGAGCTGCGGGAGGCGTCGGCCCTCCTTCACCTGGAACTCGACGCCCAGCTCGGCGCAGCCCTTCGCGAAGCGCTGGTGCGCCTCTTGGTGGCGCTTCCAGCGGGCCTCCAGGCCCTCCTCCAGCACGATGCGGAGCGACTCGTGGAGGCCGTAGACGTTATTGATCGGCGCCGTGTGGTGGTACGCGCGGTCGGCGCCCCAGTACTTTCGGACGAGCGACATATCGAGGTACCAGCTTTGGACTTTTGTCTTACGCTGATCCAGTTTCGCGACGGCGGCGGGGCTGAAGCTGATGGGGGCGAGGCCGGGGGGCCCGCCCAGGCACTTCTGGGTGCCCGTGTAGATCGCGTCGATGCCCCACGCGTCCACCTCGACCGGGATGCCGCCCGTCGACGTGACCGCGTCCACTACTATGAGCGCGCCGTGCTTGTGGGCGATCTCGGCGAACTCCTTCACAGGCTGATGATAGCCCGTCGAGGTCTCGGCCTGGACGATCGCGAGGACCTTGACGTTCTTGCCTTTGAGGAGCGCCTCCGCGTCGTCGGGCTCGAAGCCCTCGCCCCAACGGGCCTCCTTGACGCTGACCTTCCCGCCGGCGCGCCCCGCGATATCGGCCATGCGGGCGCCGAAGTAGCCCTGCACGAGGACGGCCACCTCGTCGCCGGGCTCGATGAGGTTGACGAGGCAGGTCTCCATGCCGGCGGTGCCGGTCCCCGAGACGGGGAAGCTGAGGTCGTTCTTCGTGCGGAAGACCTCCTTCAGCATCCCGCGCACCTCGTCCATCAGTTTCAGGAACTGGGGATCGAGGTGGCCCAGCGTCGGCCGCGTGAAGGCCTGGAGGATGCGCGGATCGATCGGGCTGGGCCCGGGTCCCAGGAGGAGCCGGGAAGGAGGCATGAAGCTGGCGGGGACGGGACTCATGAGCTTCTCCCTGGGTTCGTGCCTTTGTACGATTCGGCCAGCAACTCCACGGGGTGGACCACTCTAATGGGCAGCCCGGCCTCCTTCAAGCCGTACCGGATCTGGAGGATGCAGCCGGGATTCCCAGTCACCACCACGTCGGCGCCGCTCTTTTTGATGCACTCGATCTTGCGCGCGAGGACGTCCTTCGACAGCTTGGGCTCGGTCACCGAGTAGAGCCCCGCGCTCCCGCAGCAGAACTCGGCGTCCTCGAGCGGTACCATCTCGAGCCCGGGAAGGCTGCTCAGGAGCGTCTTCGGCGCCGCGCTGATCTTTTGCGCGTGCAGCAGGTGGCAGGGCTCGTCGTAGCACGCCTTTCCCGAAAGCTCCCCCTTCGGCGGCTGGAAGCCGATCTCGACCAGCCATTCCGAGATGTCCCGGATCTTCGAGCCGAACTCCTTCGCCTTCGCGTCGCCGTCGCACAACTCGCCGTAGTGGCGGAGCTCGGCGCTGCAGCCCGCGGCGTTGGTCAGGATCGCGTCGTACTTGCCGGGAAGGAAGGCCGCCACGTTCCCCTTCGCCAGCTCCTTCGCCTGGTCGCGTGCGCCGTTGTGGATGTGGAGCGCGCCGCAGCACTGCTCGTTCGCCAGCACGTCCACGTCGCAGCCGTTCTCCGTCAGCACCCGCAGCGTCGCCTCGTTCACGTCGGCGAAGAGCTGGTCGGCGAGGCAGCCCGTGAAGAGCGCCACCCGGAACCGCTTCGCCCCGCGGGCGGGAAAGCTGAGCCGCCCGCGCACGAGGTCGAACTCCTTCTTGTGGCGCGCGCGGAACGAGGTCATCGGCACCCGCGGCGCCTGCCGAGCCATCGCGCCCAGCCGTCCCGGGATCAGTCCGATCCGCGCGAGCCAGCGGCCGAGCGCCGTGAGGCCCAGGATCTGCTGCACCCAGAGCATCTTGAAGACGACCTTCTGCCAGCGCCGGTTCGGGAGGAGCTTGCGGAAGAGGAACCAGCGGAGGAGCTTCGTGATCAGGCCCCGCCCTCGCTCCGGTTCGAGGATCGTCCGCGTCTTTTCGAGGATGTCCGAGTAGCTCACGCCCGAGGGGCACGCCGTCTCGCACGCGCGGCAGTCGAGGCACTGGTCGAGGTGCTTGAGGACGTCCTCCGTCGGCTCGAGCCGCTCGTCCAGGATCCCCTTCATCAGGTAGATCCGGCCGCGCGGCGAATCCATCTCGACGCGGAGTTCCACATAGGTGGGGCACGCCTCGAGGCAGAGCCCGCAGTGGACGCAAGCGGAGATCTTCTCGAACGACGGAGCGTCGGCGCTCTTCTCGATCTTCATATCGGCATCCTCCCGCGGGCGAGCAGCCCCTTCGGGTCCCTCGAGTTCCGGAGCGACCGCATGAGCGGCAGGTCGATCGCCCCCCACGGGAGCTTCGCGCGGCCCGCGAGGCCCACCGGCGCCGACTCGACGACCGCGTAGCCGCCCACGAGGGCCGCCTTCTCGTTCCACTGCTGGACCCGCCGGGCGATGTCGGGCGCGGGCTCGAGGTCGATCCGCGCGATCCCCACCCCCGCCTGGATCCACATGGGGGCCTGGGGGAGCAGCTTGGGGAGGTCGTGCGGCTTGGCGGCGATCCGCACGCGGACGAAGTCACGCAGCGCTTCCGGCAGCTTGCGCAGGCCGTTCCACACCGGATCGGCCCGCTCGCCCTCGAGCACGCCCATCGACTTCCCGAGCTCGCGCAGCTCGCGGTGGTGGCGGTCGATCACCGGACGCGTCCCCTCGACGCCGACGATCGCCATCGCCTTGGCGTCCAGGATGTGGCGCAGGCGGCCGTCCATCGCTTCCAGCGCCACCGGCCGCAGCTTCGAGCCGTGCACCTTGAGCAGCAGCTCGTGCGCCTCCTGGACCGTCGAGCAGGAGATGAGGAAGACCGCCGAGAGGTCGGGTTTCGGCCGCAGCTTGAAGTTCGCCTCGAGGAGGACGCCAAGCGAGCCGAACGCGCCGATGTGGAGCTTGTGGAGGTCGAAGCCGGTGACGTTCTTCACCACGCGGCCGCCCGATCGGGTGATCGTGCCGTCGGGGCCGGCGACGCGGAGGCCGATCAGCTGGTCGCGCATCGTGCCGTAGCCGAGCCGCCGGGGTCCCGAGCTGTTGGTCGCCAGGATGCCGCCGATCGTCGCCTCGCCGTAGGGAGGGTCGACCGGGAGCCACTGGCCCTGCTCTCCGAGCGCCGCCTGGAGGTCGGCGAGGCGCGCGCCCGCCTGCACGGTGACGACGAGATCGCCCGGCTCGTACGCCGTGATGCGGTCGAGTTTTCGGAGGCAGACGAGGTCCGCTTCCTTCGTGAGCGAGGGCCCGTGGTGCTGCTTCGTGCCGCTCCCGATCGCGTGGATCGGCGGGCCCGTGCGCAGGAGGTCGATCAGGGCCTCTTCGTTCTCGGGCGTCAGCATCAGTGCCCCAGCGGCAGCTTCTTCCCCGGCCCCGGCTCGATGCAGCGGCCCGCCGACGGGATCGCCTTCCCGGGGTTACAGAGCCCGCGGGGGTTGAAGACGTCGCGGACGCGGCGCATCTCGGCCAGGTCCGCCTCGCCGAAGAAGTCCTTCATGAAGGCGAGCTTCTCGATTCCGATGCCGTGCTCGCCGGAGAGCCCGCCGCCCACCTTGCAGACGAGCCGGAGGATGCGCTCGCCGGCGACGCGGACGCGGTCGATCACGCCCTCCTCGCGCTCGTCGTAGAGGATGACCGGGTGGAGGTTGCCGTCGCCGGCGTGGAAGACGTTCGCGATCATGACCTTCTGCTCCGTTTCGATGCGGCCGATCTCCTCCAGCACCTCGGGGAGCTTGGTGCGCGGGATGACGCCGTCGTGGGTGTAGTAGTTGGGCGCGAGGCGGCCCAGCGCGCCGAACGCCTGCTTGCGCCCCTTCCAGAGCTTCATGCGCTCGGCGTCGTCCTTCGCGAGCCGGACGCTGCGGACGTTCGCGGTCTTGCAGGCGTCGATCACCGCCTGCGCCTGCTGCTCGAGGTCGTCGACCAGGCCGTCGACCTCGACCAGGAGCACCGCGGCGGCGTCGAGGGGGAAGCCCGCGTGGATGTACTGCTCGACGGCGCGGAGGGTCTTCTGGTCGATCATCTCGATCGCGGCCGGGAGGATGCGGCGGGCGAGGATCTCGGTCACGCCGCGGCAGGCGTCGGTCACGCTGTTGAAGATCGCGAGGATGGTCTTGACGCCCTCGGGGAGGGGCGTCAGCCGGACGAGGATGCGGGTCGCGATGCCGAACGTCCCCTCGGAGCCGACGAAGACGCCGACGAGGTCGTATCCCGGCGCGTCGGCCGCGACGCCGCCCAGCTGGACGATCGTGCCGTCGGGGAGGACGACTTCGAGGGCGAGGATGTGGTTGGTCGTAACGCCGTATTTCAGCGTGTGGGGGCCGCCCGAGTTCTCGGCGACGTTCCCGCCGATCGTGCAGGCGTATTGGCTGGAGGGGTCGGGCGCGTAGTGGAGCCCGCTCGCGGCCACCGCCTTCGAGAGGTGAATGTTGACGACGCCCGGCTGGACCCACGCCATGCGGTTGGGGACGTCGACCTCGAGGATCCGGTTGAGCCGCGCGGTCGAGATCACGAGGCTGCCGACGGCGACGACTCCGCCCGAGAGCCCCGTGCCCGCGCCGCGGGGGAGGAAGGGGACCGCGTGCTTGTTGCACAGCCGGACGATCTTGGAAGCTTCGTCGGTGGTCTCGGGGAACGCTACGGCGAGGGGGCAGGCGCGGTCGAACGTCTGCGCGTCGCACTCGTAGGCGAAGAGGTCGTCAGGCTTGGTGACGAGCCGCTCGACCGGCAGGAGCGCCTGGAGGTCGGCGACGAGGCCGGCGGTGTTGCCGGTGACCTTGGGGATCTCGGCCTCGGCGGAGGGGGTGAGGACGGGGACGATCGCGCGCTGCTTCACTTCCGCCCCCCGTTCTTGCGGAACATCCCGAGATTGAGGGTGAGCTCCTTCTGGGCCCGCTTGAGGTCGCCGGCCTTGAGGGCGCGGACGATCGCGAGGTGCTGCCTCTTCGCGCGCCGGATCTCGGCCTCGGAGACCTTCTGGTCCTGCTGGATGTCGGCGAAGTACCGGACGAGAAGCCCGCGGAGGCCGTAGAGGAAGCGGTTGCCGGAGAGTCTCCAGAGCTCCTCGTGGAACGCGGCGTCCCGGGCGAAGCCGTCCACGACCGGGTCGCGGTGGATGGGGTCGGGAGAACGGAGGATGGATTCGAGCCGGTCCAGGTCGCGCGGCGTGGCGCGCCGGGCGACGACCCCGAGGATCGCGGGCTCGATCAGGCAGCGGAATTCGTAGAGCTCGCGTCGTTCGTCCTCGGTGTGGATGCGCGAGATCATGGAGTCGATGTGGGACCGCGGGTCGAAGGGGAGGACGCGGATCCCCACGCGCGGCCCGGACTCGACGACGCCCATGGTCTTGAGCGCCTGGATCGCCTCGCGCAGGAGGGTGCGGCTGACGCGGAAGCGCCGGGCGAGGGCGTGCTCGGTGGGCAGTCTCTCTCCGGGCGCGATCTCCTCGCGCCGGATGAACTCCTGGATCTCCCCCGCGATCGTCCGCGCCCGCTTCATTCTAATTGTCCGACAATTCGGCGCAAAGCTGCCTCGCAGATTTACGCCAATTGTCGGACAATTGCAAGGATAAAGGAGAAGGGCCTGCCCCGGAGCGGGGAGGAGGGTATGATGGTTCGGGTGATGACGATGCGGGTGTTCGCCCTCCTGGGACTGCTGTTGGCCGCCGCCCCGGCCGGGGCGCGCGACTCGGGCGGGCTCCCGCGCGAGGGGATCGATCTCCTCCGCCTCATCGACGTCGAGAAGGACGCGGTCGCCGGGACCTGGGCGTTCGAAGGGAAGACCCTCGTCAGCCCGTCCCTGCAGTTCGGGCGCCTCGCCGTCCCGTACATCGTCCCCGAGGAATACGACCTTCGGATCGTCGCCGAGCGGCGCGGAGCCGGCAACTCGCTCTCCGTGGGCCTCTCCCAGGGCGGGCGGCAGTTCCTCGCGATCTTCGACGGCGTCGAGAGCGAGCCCCGGACCGGCCTCGACCTCGTCGACGGGAAGCCGTTCTACGACAACGCCACCACCTATCGGGGCGGCGTGACCTTCAGCGAGGTCCGCCCCAGCACCGTCGTCATCGCCGTCCGGAAGAAGCGCGTCCTCGTCCTCGTCGACGGTCGCACCGTCGTCGACTGGAAGGCCGACTACGCGCGACTCTCGCTCTGGGCCAGCTGGTTCATGCACCGGCAGGACACCCTCTTCCTCGGCGCCTGGACCAGCCCCCAGCGCGTGCGCCGGATGGAGCTCTTCCCGGTCCGCGGCCGCGGCAAGCCCCTCCGCTGACCGGAACTTTCCTCCGTCCGCGCTTGTAAATCACTTGTCGGAGCGGGAGAATGGGCCATCCATGAAGAGCGTATTCCGTCTCGCCCTCGCCCTGCCGCTCCTGGCCGGCCTCGCCCCGGGACAGGAACCCGACCGCAGGGTCGACTTCGCCCGCGACATCCAGCCGATCCTCAAGGCCTCCTGCCTCAAGTGCCACTCCTCCGACAAGCCCAAGGGCCAGCTCCGCCTCGACGTGAAAGCGCTCGCCCTGAAGGGCGGCGTCGCCGGCAAGGCCATCCTCCCCGGGAATTCGAAAGAGAGCCTCCTCGTCAAGCTCCTCCTCTCCGCCGACGACGAGGAGCGCATGCCTCAGAAGGCCCCCGCGCTCCCGAAAGAGAAGATCGGCCTCATCCGCGCCTGGATCGACCAGGGCGCCGCGTGGCCCGACGCGGCCGGCGACGTGAAGCTTGCGACCCACTGGGCCTACCTGAAACCCGTCCGCCGCGATCCGCCCCCCGTGAAGGGCGCGCGCACCCCGATCGATGCCTTCGTCCTCGCCCGCCTCGAGAAGGAACGCATCGCCCCCTCGCCCGAGGCCGACCGCCCGACCCTCATCAAGCGCCTCTCCTACGACCTCCTCGGCCTTCCGCCCACGCCCCACGAGGTCGACGCCTTCGCGAATGATCCCGCGCCCGACGCTTATGAGAAAGTCGCCGACCGCCTCCTCGCCTCGCCCCACTTCGGCGAACGCTTCGGCCGGCACTGGCTGGACAAGGCCCGCTACGCCGACAGCGACGGATACGAAAAGGACAACAATCGCCCCGACGCCTGGCGCTACCGGAACTGGGTGATCGACGCCGTCAACGCCGACCTCCCCTTCGACCGCTTCACCGTCCAGCAGCTGGCCGGGGATCTCCTCCCGAACGCGACCCCCATGGACCTGCTCGCCACCGCCTTCCACCGGCAGACGCTCACCAACACCGAGGGCGGCGTGGACAAGGAGCAGTTCCGCATCGAGGCGGTCTTCGACCGCGCCGAGACGACCGGCGCCGTCTGGCTCGGGCTCACCGTCGGCTGCGCTCGCTGCCACAACCGCAAGTTCGATCAGATCGCCCAGCAGGAGTACTTCCAGCTCTTCGCCTTCTTCAACAACGGCGACGAGACGACCGCCGACGTCCCGCTCCCCGCCGACGCCGTCGCTAAGTACGAGCGGGAGAAGGCCGAGAACGACCGGAAGCTCAAGGCGCTCGAGGAGGCGCTCGAGGCGAAGAAGTCGTCGCTCGCCGCCGGCCTCCCGAAATGGGAGGAGGAGGTCCGCGCGAAGCTCGCCGCGGAGGATGCCGAGGCCTTCAAGACCCACCCGATCGAGATCGTGAGCGCGAAACCCTCCGCCGAGGTGACGTTCCAGCGCCTCGACGACGGCTCGCTTCTCGCCGGCGGTGCCGAGCCCGCCACCGACACCTATGTGCTCACCCTCAAGGCCGCCCAGAAGGAGATCACCGGGTTCCGGCTCGAAGTGATCGCCGACAAGGCCCTCCCTTCGAAGGGCCCGGGCCGCGCCCCCCACGGCAACTTCGTCCTCTCCGAGTTCCGGGTCGAGGTCGACGGCAAGAAGGTCGCGCTCGGCGACGCCGAGTCCGACTTCGCCCAGGACGGCTTCCCCGCGAAGAACGCCCTCGACGCGAAGGGCAACACCGGATGGGCCATCTCCCCCCAGATGGGGAAGGGCCACCACGCGACGTTCCGGACCAAGACCCCGCTCCGCCTCGAGCCCGGGCAGACGTTCACCGTCACGCTCGACCAGCAGTACGGCGAGAAGCACACGATCGGCCGCTTCAAGCTCCTTGCGATCACCGGGACGCGCCCCCCGTTCGATCTGCCCGCCGACGTGAAGAAGGCCCTCGCGGTCGAGCCGGCGAAGCGGAGCGCCCAGGAGACGCGCCGGCTGATCGACCAGTATGCCGCCGCCGCCCCCGAGACGACGAAGCTCGTGCAGCAGATCCAGATCACGAAGGACCTCGGGCCGAAGCCGCCGGTCATGAGCGCCCGCATCCTCCGGCAGCGCGCGCAGGACCCTCGGAAGACCTTCATCTTCCGCCGCGGCGAGTTCCTGCAGCCGACGACCGAGGTCCGCCCGGGGACGCTCGCCTCCCTGCACCCGCTCCGCCCGCGCGGATCGGTCCCCGACCGCCTCGACCTCGCGCAGTGGATCGTCGACCCCGAGAACCCGCTCACCGCGCGGGTG
>CAZSCC010000113.1:0-1946 GCA_964604905.1 uncultured Planctomycetales bacterium | reverse complement strand
TGCGCCGCCAGGATTGCCACCGGGAGGCCGAACACGAACAGCCAGCGGGAGGGCGGGCTGAGCTGGAGGATCGGGACGAACTGGAGGAGGATCGCGAGGGGCTTGAGGAACGCGACGGCGACCGTCGCCACCGCGAACACGGCCAGGAAGCGGATGCGCGGGTCGCCGAATCGGCGTGCCGCCCCGACGACGGCCAGCGCCAGCGCCGCGAGCCCGGCGAAGAAGCTGAACTCGTACTCGAAGAACGGATGAGGGAACGAGGAGGCCTTGCCCGTCACGGCGTCGAGCGCATGGAGGGGGAGCGCCCAGCCGTCCCCGTAGAACATCCGGAAGTCGGCGCCCGGGTTGCGATAGCCGTTGGCGATCGTGTCGAGCCGGGTCAGGATGCCGGCGAGGCCGACTCCGACCGAGAGGAGGAGGTACAGCGTCGACGCGCGCGCGGGGAACCGCCACCCGTGCTGCTTTCGCCAGCCCACCACGAAGAGCCAGCCCAGGCTGAAGAGGAGGACATGGAGCGCGTGTTGCGGATGACTCCCCAGGATCGCCAACCCCATGGAGATCCCCGCGCCGGCCGCGAAGGCGAGGTCCCACCGTTCGAAGGTCCGGTGGAGGAAGAGGAGAGCGAGCGGCCCCCAGACGCTGACGCCGGCCAGGATGCCGGTGGAGAACCACATCGAGGAGTAGCCGAGCAGCATCCAGATCACCCCGCCCGCCAGGGCGGCCAGGTCGCTCCGGCCCAGACCGCGCAGGAGCCAGTACATCGCGGCTCCGGAAAAGAAGAGGTGGAGCATAAGGAAGACTTCGTAGGCCGGATCGGGGGGGAGGAGCGCGTGGAGGAAGAGCTGCGGGGGATAGAACGGGTGGACCATCGGGTCGGAATAGATCGGGAGCCCTCCGCAGAGCGTGGGATTCCAGAGGCGCAGCTCTCCCGCCTTCAGGCCCTCGTTGTAGAGACGGAGGTGATTGGCCAGGAGGACGAGGCTGTCCGCCACGCGGGCGCGCGGCTTGCCGAACAGGAGCCACCCGGGCGGCTCCTGCGGAGGGAGGCCGAGCTGGGTCTCCAGCAGCACCATCGCATGGATCGTGTGTCCGAAGATGAGGAACTTCCAGAAGACCGCCAGCGTGATCGCCCCGAAGAGGGCGTACGGCATCGCGCGTCTCACGCCTTCATCCTAAGCTAAGCTCCGGGAATTCATAGGGGCAGATTCAACACAAAGTCACAAAGGACACAAACAATTCTGGGAATGACTTTGTGAGCTTCGTGTCTTTGTGTTGGAATTGATCTCTACGGGTTCAAGAGGACCCTCCTGGAGACCCGCCGGCTGGATTTCATCCTCTCGTATCTCCCTATCTCCCCCCATCACCCCATCTCCAATAAAAAAGGCCCCGGCGATCTCCGCCGGGGCCTTTGAAATGCCGTGCGTCTGGGTCGGGGTTACTTCACCGGGAACGACGGGTCGGCCTTGGCCTTCAGCCAGTCCGGCCCTGTGATTTCCAGCACGTCCCCCGATTTCCGAAGGACGTTCCCCGAGCCTTCGTCGCTCTTGCCCTCCTGGTGGTTCTCGTCCAGGTCGGCGCCGACCATGTCCCCGTCGGCGAGCTTATTGACCGGGCGAGCCGGCCCGCCGTAGTCATAGTCGCCGTTGGCGCTGTCCCCCTTCACGTTACAGAGGAAGAGGTCGTTCACCGACGGATCGATGAGCGGCGGCTGCGTCGTCGTGAGGGCGTGCCAGAAGGCCGTACCCGAGTTGGTGGGCATCCCCTTCATGCGTCCTCCGAACTGGCTCATGTAGACGCTCTGCATCTTCCACATCTGGGACAGGTTGTTCGCGCACGAGGTGACTCGGGCGCGGCGGATCGCCTTGGCGATGGCTGGCAGCAGTAGGGCGGCAAGAATACCAATGATGACGATGACCACCAGCAGCTCGACCAGGGTGAATCCTTTG
>CAZSCC010000112.1:0-5524 GCA_964604905.1 uncultured Planctomycetales bacterium | reverse complement strand
CGCGAGCGGAAGCGCGTTCGCCCTCGAGAGGAACTCGACCGCATCCACGCCCGCCGTCTCCTGCCAGCCCTTCACCATGATCTGCCGGCCCTTCCCGTCGATTGAAACCATGATACGGCCGGAATGGCGCTTCGAGGCGCCCACCAGCCAGTCCCAGTCCTGGATCGCCTTCGTCCCCACGATGGCCCGCTCGGCCCCGGCGTCCAGCACCGCGCCGAGGGTCGCGTCGTCCCTGACGCCACCCCCCCACTGGATGTGCTTTGCCCCCCGAGAACGCAGCAGCTGAAGCAGCGGCACGTTGGTCGTGCCCTCCCCCAGCGCCGCGTTCAGGTCGACCACGTGGAGCCACTCGGCGCCCGCCGAGAGCCAGCGATCGGCGATCTGGGCCGGCGTGCCATAGACGGTCTCCACGGTGCGGTGCTGTTTTGCCTCGAGTTTGACGACCTCGCCGTTCCAGAGATCCATGGCCGGGAAGACGATCATCACGCCCTTCCCGCGTGCGCCACGAAATTCTGGATCAGCCGATACCCCATGTCGCTGGATTTTTCGGGGTGAAACTGCACGGCCCAGACGTTTCCGGCCACCGATCCCGCGGCAAAGCGGTCCCCGTAGTCGGCGGTGGCCACGCACGGATCCGTGCACTGCGACGGGGCGAAGGAGTGGACGGAGTAGAAGAACGCCCCCTGCGGCACTCCCTCGAACGGGCCCTGCCCGTCATGGGTCACCGAGTTCCACCCGATGTGGGGAAGCCTCTGGTGTCGAAGCCGCCGGACGCGACCGGGGAAGAGACCGATCCCGTCGCCCGGCCCCTCCTCGCTGGACTCGTACAGCAGCTGCATGCCGATGCAGACCGAGAACGCGGGAAGCCCCTCCTGGAGCCGCTGGCGCAGCTCCGCGCGATACGGCGCCACCTGTTCGGCCACCTTGCCGAACGCCCCGACGCCCGGAAGGACGAGCGCCTTGGCGCGGAGGATCTTCTCCGGCTCCGTCTCGACCGACACCTCGGCCCCGGCCCGCTCGAAGGCCTTCTTGATGGAATGGATGTTCCCGACTCCGTAGTCCAGAAGGGTCAGGGGTAGTTTCATGCGACACCCGCCGGAATGGGATAAACGCAACGGGTGAATTCATCCCAGGGGATACTTCGGCCGGATGGTTTTATCCCTTGGGGGCTCATCGACGGTACTCCCGGATCAGCGCTACCAGGCGATCGGTGTGCTCCGGCCGTCCCACCGTCACCCGGAGATAGTTCGCGAGACCCTGGACGTCCCCCATGGGGCGCGTGACGATGCCTTTCGACCTCAGGAACGCCGCCAGCGGACCCGAGGGCTCGCCCAGATCCAGCAGCATGAAATTGGCGTCCGTCTTCTGAGGACGGCAGCCCAGCTCCGCAAGCTGCCGGGCCAGCCGGGTCCGCTCCTTCTGAACCCCCTCGACCGTCTCACGCACGAAGGACGGGTCGGCCAGGGACTCCAGGGCGATCGCCTCGCTCAGCGCAGAGAGCGTGAGGGGCGTCTTCGCGCCGACCATTTTTCCCATGACGAGCCGGTTCGCCACTCCGTAGCCGACCCGAAGGCCCGCCAAGCCGTGGCTCTTGGAAAAGGTCCGCGAGACGATGAGATTGTCGAAACGCCGGATGCGGGAGGCGAAGTCCTGGCCGCAGAAGTCGGCGTAGGCCTCGTCCACCAGCACCAGGCCGGTCGACTCCGCCAGAAGACGCTCGAGGTCCGCGGGCGGGACGGCATTGCCGGTAGGGTTGTTCGGCGACGCGACGAACGTCAGCTTCGCCTTCGCGGCCAGGAGTGCCTCCACGTCCAGCTCCCAACCGGGCCGCCGCAGGGGGACCTCGACCAGCTTCCCGAAGTGGAGCCGCCCGAAGAATGCGTACATCACGAAGCTCGGCGTCGCGCAGGCGACGATGTCCCCCGGATTGAGGAAAGCCCGGCACAGCACGTCCAGCACCTCGTCGGAACCGCCTCCCACGAGGACCTCGTCCGCCTCCAGGCCGTGCTCCCGGGCGATCGCCGCGCGCAGTTCGTCGGACAGGCACGTTGGATACTGGGCCAGATCGATCCCCGCGACACGCTTCGCCGCACGATCGATGGCGGGATTCCGGCCGATCAGGTTGGTGTTCGCATCCATCCGCAGGAGGCCGGCCTCGGGACCGGGATACGTCGGCGGCTGCATCCCGGCGATCGAGCGGCGGATCAGGCCCTCAACGTCCAAGGCGCACCTCGATCGACCGCAGATGGGCCCCGAGGTTCTCGCATTTCGCAAGCGTCATCGCGGTGGGTGCCACCGCCTTCAGCCCCTCCTTGGAGAGAAGCTGGTAGGAGATCTGGCGGACGAACGAGTTGGCAGTGAGCCCGCCGCGTCGGCAGGCCTCCCCGTAGGTCGGCAGGATGGCGTTCGGCCCTACGCCGTAGTCGCCGATTGCGACGGGGGAATACTCGCCCAGGAAGACGGAGCCTGCGCTTCGGATCCTCTTGAGGACCTCGATGGGCTTCGCCGTGGAGACCGTCAGATGCTCCGCCCCGAACTCGTTCGCGAACGCGACCGCCTCGTCCATGCTCGAAGCGACCAGGAGCGCCCCCGTCGTGGTCAGCGACTTCCGGATGATCTCCTGCCGGTCGCACTTCCTCGCCTGCGCCTCGAGCTCCGCCGCGACCGCCCCCGCCTGGGCCTCGCTGGTCGTGATCAGGACGCAGCAGGTGTCGGGCGAGTGCTCGGCCTGCGCGATCAGCTCCGCGGCGATGAACTCCGGCGACGTCGTCCCGTCGGAAAGGACCAGGATCTCCGTCGGGCCGGCCAGAAAGTCGATCGCGACCTCGTCCTGGACGCGCTTCTTGGCCGCCGTGACGTAGGCGTTACCCGGCCCGACGAGGACGTCGCAGCGCGGGACCGTGTTCGTGCCGTACGCCATGGCGAAGACCGCCTGCGCGCCGCCGACCTTGAAGACGCGGGTCACTCCACAAACGAGGGCCGCGAAGAGGACCGCGTCGGGAACCGTCCCCTTCTCCGTGGGCGGCGTACAGAGGACGAGCTGCTTCACGCCCGCGACCGTCGCCGGCGCCGCGGCCATGACGACGCTGGAGGGATACACCGCCAGCCCGCCCGGGACGTAGAGCCCCGCCCGCTCGAAGGGGATCACCATCTTCCCCAGGCTCACGCCCTTGATGGGCTGGAACTCGAAGCTCTTGAGGAGGTCCAGCTTGTGGTATCGAACGACGCTGTCGTACATCGAACGGATCGCCACCTGGACCGTCTGCGGCGTGCTTTTCTCCGCAGCGGCGATCTCCTCCGCGGTCACCTCGAAGTTCGCGAGGTCGGCCTTGTCGAATTTCCGGGTCAGCTTCCGGATCGTCCCGTCGCCGTCCTTTCGGAAGTCGGCGAGGATCTTCTCGACGGTGTCGGTGATCCCCCCGGAAAGAGCGCCGCGGCGATTGACGTAGCGGGCGCGGGCCTCCGGGGTGAGGCGCGCGACCGGGATCATGGGACCATCCTCTCGATCGGAAGGATGAGGATCCCCGTGGCGCCTGCCTTCTTGAGCTTCGGGACGAGTGCGTTGATCGCATCCTCCTCGACGACCGCGTGGACCGCGACCAACCCCTGGTCGGCCGTGTCGAGGATCGTCGGGCTCTTGAGGCCGGGGATGAGCTTGACCACTCCGGCGACCTTCGCGCGGGCGACGTTGGCCATGAGGTAGCGCTTGTTGACGGCGTTCTCGACGCTGTCGATCGCGTGGGCGAGGTCCTCGGAGTCCTGCCGGACATCCTTGGGCAGCGCCGGCCCGGCGATGAAGACGGCCCACGACTCGACCACCGTGTCCAGGATCGCGAGGTGGTTCTGCTTGAGGGTGGACCCCGTCTGGGTCAGGTCGGTGATGAGATCGGCGACGCCGATCGACGGGGTGATCTCGGTCGCGCCCGATACGGGAACGATCGCGACCTTCCGCTTCTTCTTCTCGAAGTACTGCCGCGTCAGGTTCGGGAACGCGGTGGCGACGCGGGAACCCGCGGGGATCGAGTCGATCGACGTGATCGCAGAATGCTCGGGGGCGGCGACGACCAGCTTGCAGTGCCCGTACTTGAGGTCGATCAATTTCTCCACCTTGCAGCCCGTCTCAAGGACGAGGTCGAGCCCGGTGATCCCGACGTCGGCGGCGCCGATCTCCACGAATTCCGGGATGTCCGCCGCGCGCGTGAAAAGCACCTGGTATCGTCCGCCGTTGATCGTCGCGATGAGCGTCCGGTCGTTCTGCCGGGGCACGCGGAGACCGATCGCGCGGAGGAGGTCGACGGTCTCCTCCATCAGGCGGCCTTTGTTGGGGATCGCGATTTTCAGGGGCATGGGCGCGAGGGACTATAGCACAGCCCCGGAGGGGGCGAAAGGAATTTTCTTCGAGAGAAGGGCGCAAACTGCTTGACACGACCGAGGAGTTTTCATATAAATTCTCCTGCCTGGTGACCCAATACCCAGGGGGCTACACCCGTTCCCATTCCGACCACGGTCGTTAAGCCCCTGGGGCCGATGATACTGCTGGGAATTACTTCGGCGGGAAAGTAGGTAGTTGCCAGGCTTATAAAAGGCCCTCCTGCATGGAGGGTTTTTTTTTGTCCCGAAGGACCGGCCATGACGTTCGACTCCGCCGCCTTCATCATCCTCTTCCTGGTCGTCGTGGCCCTCTACTTCCACCTCCCCCTCCGCTGGGCCAACGGCTTGCTGCTCGCGGCCAGCTGCACGTTCTACATGGCCTGGAGACCCGAGTACATCCTGCTCATCCTGTTCTCTACGGGGGTGGATTACGCCGTCGCACGCGGTTTCGGACGGACTTTGTCGTCCGGCCGACGCCGCGCGCTTCTCGGGGTCAGCCTGGTCTCCAACCTGGGCCTCCTCTTCTTTTTCAAGTACTACCGCTTCGCGTCCGATTCGCTCCGGGCGCTTCTGGGCGTGTGGGGCGTCTCCTTCACGCCCCCCCTCGTGGATGTCCTCCTTCCCGTCGGGATCTCCTTCTACACCTTCCAGGCCCTGAGCTACACGGTCGACGTGTACCGGGGCGTGACGCCCGTGGAGAAGAGCTTCCCAAAGCTGTTTCTCTACGTCATGTTCTTCCCACAACTCGTCGCCGGCCCTATCGAGCGTTCTAACCACCTTCTCCCCCAGTTCGACCGTCGGGCCGACTTCGACTACGCGCGCGCCGTCGACGGTTGCCGGCGGATCCTCTGGGGACTGTTCAAGAAGGTCGTGATCGCCGACCGTCTCGCCGCGATCGTCGACGCGGTCTACGCCGATCCCCGGAGCTTCTCCGGCCTCTCGCTGGCCCTGGCCACGTACGCCTTCGCGTTCCAGATCTACGCGGACTTCTCCGCGTACTCGGACATCGCGATCGGATCGGCCCGGGTCCTCGGATTCGAGATCATGGAGAACTTCCGGCGACCCTATTTCGCCCCGTCGCTCCCGGAATTCTGGAGGCGCTGGCACATCTCGCTCTCCACTTGGTTCCGGGACTACCTCTACATCCCCCTGG
>CAZSCC010000111.1:0-11115 GCA_964604905.1 uncultured Planctomycetales bacterium | reverse complement strand
TCCTCAAGACCCTCGAGGAGCCCCCCCCGGGGACGGTCCTCCTTCTGGTCTCGAGCGTGCCGGAACGGCTCCTGGGGACCCTCCGATCCCGGTGCCAGACGATCCTCTTCCACCCGCTTCCGGACGAGGAGATCGTGCGCCACCTGAAGTCGAAGATGGTCGACGAGCCGACCGCGCGCGCCGCGGCGGTCCTGGCGGGCGGCTCGATCGGCGCGGCGACGCGCCTGGCCCCCGAGATGGCCGAGGTCCTGGAGCTGTCGAAGGAACTGCAGACGCGTGTCCTGGCGGGGGAGCTCAACCCGATCGTCGAGGCGCTCGGCAAGATCAAGGACACCGAGTCGGCCCGGGCGAAGGCACGGCGCGAGCTCGACCTCCTCGTCCACTGCCTGCGCGAGACGCTGCGCTCGAAGTCGGGCCACGCCCCCGCGATCGCCATCCCGGAATTCGTCGCCCGCATGTCGAAGCTGGACGACGACGATCTCCTGGCGAAGATCGAGTCCCTGCTCGACCACGTGCGGGCGATCGACCTGAATGCCAACGTCGGGCTCGCGGTCGAGGACGCGCTGCTGGGGCTCTGATGGACTCCCCTCGGTCGGCACTCCCAGCAGAATCGAGCGCAACAGCAGTCATGACGCTCACCACAAAGTCACAAAGATCATCAAGAAGACCCTTTGTTCATAGGAAGATCGGGTAGGTGTTCTTTGTGACTTTGTGGTGCAATCCATCTTTGCGAAACCACTCCGCCTTATCTAGAATCGGACCCTGACCCATGAGCAAGTACTTCCTCACCACCGCGATCGACTACGTCAACTCCGTGCCCCACGTCGGCACCTCGTATGAGAAGATCCTGGCCGACGTGGTCGCCCGCTGGAAGCGCCTGAAGGGCGACGACGTCTTCTTCCTCATGGGCAACGACGAGCACTCGCAGCAGGTGGCCGAGAAGGCGGCCGAGCTCAAGCTCGAGCCGCGCGCCTACTGCGACCGCATGGAGGAGAAGTTCCGCGCCACATGGGCGAAGCTGGACGTCTCCTACGACCGCTTCATCCGGACCACCGAGCCGGCCCACTTTAAGGCCTGCCAGGAGATCTTCCGCCGCCTCCAGGCGAAGGGGGACATCAAGAAGGCGCTCTATAAAGGGCTCTACTGCATCGGCTGCGAGGCGCGGAAGACCGAGGCGGACCTGCAGGACGGCAAGTGCCCCAACCACCCGAACACCCCGCTCAAGCAGATGGAGGAGGAGAACTACTTCTTTCTCCTCTCGAAGTACGCCGAGCCCCTCCGGAAGCTGATCGCGGGCGGCGGCTTCATCGAGCCCGCCTTCCGCGCCAACGAGATGCTCTCCGTGATCGACCAGGGACTGGAGGACATCTCGATCTCGCGGCGCACCACCCGCTGGGGCGTCCCGATCCCGGGAGATTCCGAGCAGGTCATGTACGTCTGGTTCGATGCGCTCATCAACTACATCACGGCCGCCGGGTTTCCCGACGACCTGGAGCGCTTCGGCCGCCTCTGGCCCGCCGACCTCCACGTGATCGGCAAGGACATCACCCGCTTCCACGCCATCATCTGGCCCGCGATGCTGATGAGCGCGGGGATCGAGCCGCCCAGAAAGCTCGCGGTTCACGGTTTCGTCTACGTCCGAAAAGGCGACCAGCGGTTCAAGATGTCCAAGTCGCTCGGCACCGTCATCGACCCGATCATGGTGGCCGACCGGTTCAGCGCCGACGCGCTCCGCAACTTCCTCCTCAGCGAGGTCGCCTTCGGCCAGGACGGGGACTTCACCTGGGACAGCTTCTTCAACCGGCTCAACAGCGACCTGGCCGACAAGCTGGGCAACCTGCTCAACCGGGTCGTTTCGATGACCGAGCGGTACCAGGGAGGGGTGTTCTCGACGAAGGGCGCTTCCCTCCCCCAGGACGCGTCGCTCCGGGAATCGGTGGGCGGGCTGGCCGACCGGCTGGCGCCCCTCCTGGACCGCTTCGAGTTCCACATCGCGCTCGCCGAGATCTGGAAGGCGGTCACGGCGGCGAACGGCCACATCGAGGCGACGGCCCCCTGGAAGCTCGCCAAGGCGGGCAAGACGGAAGAGGTCGCCGGCGTGCTCTACCAGTCGGCCGAGGCGCTCCGGGTCCTGGCGGTCCTGCTTTCGCCCTTCATCCCCTCCACGACGCAACGGATCCTCGAGCAGCTGGGCATCCCTGATGCGCCGGTACGGCTGGCAAACGCCCGCGAATGGGACTATATTAGGGTGGGGGTCAAGGTCCAGAAGGGTCCCGTCCTCTTCCAGAAAATCGATGTCGACGCAGAACAGCTTTGAAGACCGCCTCAAGGCGGTGGTCGAGAGGGACGGCCGATACCCTCTCGCTGCCTACCGTTTCATGTACGAGGGCCTGGACTACACGGTCAAGAACATCGGCTGCAAGCGCCATGTGACGGGCCGCGAGCTGACCGAGGGCCTGCGCAACCTGGCGATCGAGCAGTTCGGCGGCCTGGCCCTCATGGTCTTCCACGGCTGGAGCATCCGCAAGACGGCCGACTTCGGCGCCATGGTCTTCAACCTCGTGGAAGCCAGCCTCATGAGCCGGAGCGATACCGACTCGATCGAGGACTTCACTGACGTCTACGACTTCGGCCGCTCGTTCCGGATCGACTCCCGCCCCCGCCCGATCGGCACCTCGAAGGAATCCTGAGTGCACCGCGCGAAGCTCGAGAGCCGCCGTTTGAACGCACTTCAAGCTTCGAGCCTCGAGCTTCAAGCTTCCCCTCCATGAGCCGGAGCTGGAAGGTCGTCTTCCTGGTGACGCTCGCCCTGGCGGCGATCGTCTCCGCCTACATCCTGCGAGCGGTCTTCATGCCCCTCGTGGTGGCGCTCCTCCTCGCCTACATCCTCAACCCGGTCATTACGGGGCTGGAGAAGCGCAAGGTCCCGCGCCTCGCCTCGACCCTGGGGGTCTACCTCGTCCTCGCGGTCGCCCTCGCGGGACTCTTCGTCTGGGCGATCCCTTCGGGACTCCGGCAGGCCAAGGACTTCATCCACGACACCTTCACCGCCGAGAACGCGAAGGCGCAGCGGGTGATCGTCTGGGGCGACCGGCAGCTCAAGGACTGGCTGGGCGCGGAGAACTGGGACCACGCGGTGAAGAACCTGCGGGAGAAGATGAAGGGGCACGAGGGGGAGGTCGCCCAGGCGGGGGGCGCGATGGTCGCCTGGGTCGTTTCGTTCATGACCTCGAGCATCGGCGGCTTCGTGGCGGTCTTCTCGTTCGTCGCGATGGTGCCGGTCTACCTCTTCTTCCTCCTCATGAACATGAACCCGTGGTGGGAGAAGGTGAAGCATGTGATCCCGCGGTCATACCGCGACCGCGCGCTGACGACCCTCGCCCGGATCCATCAGGCGAATGCGTCGTTCTTCCGCGGCCAGATCACGATCTCGCTGATCGAGGGGGCGATCGTCTTCCTCGTCCTCTCGCTCCTGGGCGTCAAGTTCTCGCTCCTCTTCGGCGCGCTCTACGCGGCGCTCAGCATCATCCCGTTCCTGGGCGTGGTGACGATGTTCACGCTGACGGAACTCTTCGTGCTGGCCGACACGGGGGCGTTCGGGAAGACCTTCCTCCTCGTCGCCTGCCTCTACGCGGGGATCCAGGTGCTGGAAGGAGTGGTCCTCCAGCCGACGATCATGGGGAAGGAGACCGGGCTCCACCCGATCGGGATCATCCTCGCGTTGCTCGTGTGCGGGCAGCTCTTCGGCATCTTCGGGATGCTCATCGCGGTGCCGATCGCGTCGACCGCCAAGATCCTCTTCGAGGACTACGTCTGGCCCATCTTCAGCGAGGTGGCGGACCTGACCAAGGTCCGATCGAGGCCGCCCGGCGAGAGCGCCTCACCCCCCTGAGGCCGGGGTCCGCCTTCACGCTTCGAGCTTCCAGCTTCCGTCTACTCCTTCAGGCTTTTCAGCGCCTCCTGCCACGTCTCCCCGCCCATCGGAAGGATGACAGGAGGCAGATCGTCCACCGAGGTGTCGAGCCGGAGGACGTGCCCGCCCGAGGAGTGGTTGCCCGGCCGGTCGGAGCCGATGGGCTCGCCCTTCGGCGTCTCGCGGGCCGACTTCCGCACCGTGCGCGGCCCGAGGTAGTCGATCGAGGCCGGGTCCTCGGGGTTGGCCGGAGCGGGATGATCCACGAGCGGGCAGGTGAACGGCTGGGTCGGCGGCACCGACCACTTCCCGTCGAGCGAGTGGTACTGCGCCTCGCGGATCTCCTGCCAGAAGAAACGCCCCGCCTTCTGCTTGTCGAGGTTCTCCCAGTTCCGCACGGCCAGCCCGCCCAGGTGGCGAAGATTGTTGCGGCAGTGGGAAAGGCGGGCCCGCCGGCGGGCGCCCGAGTACAGCACGAAGAGGATCGCCACCGCGACGATGATCCCGACCGCCGCCAGGGCGATCTTCAGGCCCGCTTTCATGGTCGCGAGATTATATCCAGCCCCCCGCGTTGACAACAGCATCCTCGGCGCTAGAATCCATGGACCATGCCCGACGGCGACGAGAGCCTTCCGCCCAGCCTGGCCGACCTCCTCGAGCAGGAAGGGCTCGACCGGGAGACCCTCAGCGCCTGTCTGGCCTCCGTCCACCCGATCGACCTGGCCGAACTCCTGGACGACGTCGATCTCGACGACCGCGTGCGCATCTTCGAGGTCCTCGATCCCGACCGCGCCGCGCAGGTCCTCGCCGCCATGCCCCACGAATACAAGGTCCAGCTGGTCGACAAGATGGGCGAGGAACGTCTCGGCCCGATCATCGACCGCATGCCCGACTCCGCCGTCGCGGACATCCTCGACCACTTGCCCCACCACAAGGAGAAGGCGGTGCTCGCCCGCGTCGAGGCGGAGAAGGCTTCCGACGTCATGAACCTCCGGCAATACGAGCCCCACACCGCCGGCGGGCGCATGACGAAGAACTTCGTCAGCGTCCCCGACACGTTCACGGCGGGCGAGACCATCAAGGCGATCCAGGGTGCCGTCGACAGCCACACTGTGGACTTCATCTACGTGGAGGACGAAGAGGGCCGGCTGCGCGGCGTCTGCTCGCTCCCCAAGCTCATGATCCACTCGCCCGACACGCCCGTCGCGCAGTTCATGCGGAAGGACGTCACCTTCGTCGGCCCCACGATGGACCAGGAGGAGGTCGCGCGGCTAGCGCAGAAGTACCGGATCCGCGCCGTCCCGGTCGTGGACAACTCCATGAGGCTTCTGGGCGTCGTGACACTGCAGGACATCATCGAGGTCATCCGCCACGAGGCGGACGAGGACATGATGAAGATGGCGGGCGCGTCGCACGTCGACCCCGTGCGCGCCCCCTTCCTCCAGCGCGTCAAGGCCCGCCTCCCGTGGCTCGCCGCGGCGATGGTCATGGAACTCGGCCTCGCCTGGATCATGAAAGCCTACGGCCAGACCCTGGAGTCGGTGGCGCTGGCCTACTTCATCCCGATCATCATGGCGATGGGGGGCAATGTCGGGCTCCAGTCCTCCACCGCGATCGTCCGAGGGCTCGCCACGGGGGACGTGACGCTCTCCAAGGCGTTCCGCATCGTGACGAGCGAGTTCCGGGTGGGGAGCACGATCGGCCTCATGGCGGGGATCATCACCGGCCTCATGGCCTACCTGATGAATTTCCGGATCCAGGGCGCGGCGATGCTCTCGCTCATCGTCTTCGCCTCGATGACGGCCAGCATGTCGCTGGCCGCCACGATGGGGACGCTCACTCCGCTCGTCATGCACCGCCTGAAATACGACCCGGCGATGGCCTCCGGGCCTTTCATCACGGCGATCAACGACGTGATCAACGTCACCATCTACCTCACGGTGGCGACCCTCCTGATCGTGAAGACCGCGACATGACCCTGGCCGCGATCGACGTCGGTACCAACTCCGTGAAGCTCCTGGTGGGGCGGGTGGAGGGCCGCGTCGTCACTCCCCTCCTCCACCGCGCCGTGGACACCCGCCTGGGCGAGGGGCTCCACGCCTCGGGAAGCATTTCCCGGGAAGCCGCGGACCGGACGATCGTCGCTCTCAAGGAGTTCCGCCAGATCACCGAGGAGCGCGGCGTCCGGAAGCGGGCGGCCGTGGGAAGTCTGGTCCTCCGCTCCGCCTCGAACGCGGCCGAGTTTCTCGAACGCTGCCGCGCGGAGGCCGGACTGGACCTCCGTGTCCTGACCGGCGAGGAGGAGGCGCGGCTCTCCTTCCAGGGCGCCGCGTGGGCTGCCGAGGCGGCCCACGTCCTGGCGATCGACATCGGCGGCGGCAGCACGGAGATCATGGTGGGCACGCGGACGGAGCTCACGGCCTCCTGGAGCCTGCAGATGGGGGCGGTCACGATGACCGAGGAATTCCTCCACACCGATCCGCCCGCCGCGGACGAGATGATGACGATGTCGGCCGCGATCCGGAGCCACCTCGTCCCCGTGATCGCCCGCGCGGGCCGGGAGGGCGAACTGGTCGGCATCGGCGGCACCGTATCGTCCCTCCTCGCCCTCCTGCGGAAGGAGTTCGCCGAGGACCCGCGCGAGGTCCACAAGAAGACCGTCCCCTTCGACACCGTTTCCGCCCTCGCGATCCACCTCTCGCTCAAGACGGTCCCTGAGCGCGAACGGATCGGCCTCGGGCGCGGCCGGGCGGACATCATAGTGGCGGGCGCGTGGATCCTGGTCGCCGCGATGAGCCACCTCGAGGCTTCGTCGCTCCGCGCGTCGGCGCACGGGCTCCGCCACGGACTGCTCATCGACCTGGCCTCGGGCCGCTGGGCTTGACCCCTCGGCTCGCTTCGCTCGCCCAGGACAGGTTTTTCCCCCCGCGGCTTTACTCCCCCGGAACACCCTCGTATAATCGCGGCCCGATGACGTTGACCGTGAACGGCGAGCCCAAGTCAGCCCCGGAAGGCATTACCCTCGGGGAACTCGTCCGGGAGCTCGGCCTCGAGATGAGCCCGATCGCCGTCGAGCTCAATCGCGAGGTCGTTCCCAAGGGGCGCCACGGGGAGACGTGTCTCCGCGAAGGGGACCGTCTCGAGATCGTGACCCTGGTAGGGGGCGGTTAGATGCTCAAGATCGGCGCGATCGAGCTCAAGTCCCGGCTGATCCTCGGAACCGGGAAATACCCCTCGCCTGAAGTCATGGTGAAGTGCCACGAGGCCTCCGGCACCGACCTCGTGACGGTCGCCGTCCGTCGGGTCGACCTGAACGACAAGACCCAGGCGAGCTTCCTCAATTGGATCGACCGCTCGAAGTACAAGCTCCTTCCCAACACGGCCGGGTGCTATACCGCGGACGAAGCGATCCGGACCGCGATGCTCGGCCGCGAGGCGCTCCAGACGGCGCTCGTCAAGATCGAGGTGATCGGCGACGAGAAGACGCTCTACCCCGATCTCCCCGAACTCCTGGTCGCCACCCGGCGGCTCGTGAAGGAAGGGTTCGTCGTCATGCCCTATACGAGCGACGACGTCGTCATGGCCCTCCGTCTCGAAGAGGCGGGCGCGGCGTGCGTCATGCCGCTCGGCGGCCCGATCGGCAGCGGCCTCGGCATCCTCAATCCGACCAACATCCGGATGATCCTCGACCGCGTGAAGGTGCCGGTGATCGTCGACGCGGGAGTCGGCACCGCAAGCGACGTGGCGCTCGCCCTGGAGATGGGAGCCGACGGCGTGCTGCTCAACACCGCGGTCGCGGCGGCGAAGGACCCCGCTAAGATGGCCCTCGCGATGCGGCAGGCGTGCGACGCGGGCCGCCTCGCCTTCGAGGCCGGCCGGATGCCGAAGAAGGAGTACGCCAGCGCGTCCTCTCCAATCCAAGGGAAGATCCAATGAAGACCATCAAAGGCGTCGTCCTGGCCGGCGGTCTCGGAACCCGTCTCTCGCCGCTCACCCGCGTCACCAACAAGCACCTGCTTCCCATTTACAAGAAGCCGATGATCTATTACCCGATCGAGAAACTCGTGCGGGCGGGCATGACCGAGATCATGGTGGTCACCGGCGGCCCCTTCGCGGGCGACTTTCTCAAGCTCCTCGGGAACGGAAGGGAATTCGGCCTCAAGGACGTGCACTACACCTACCAGGAGGGCGAGGGGGGCATCGCCGTCGCGCTCGGCCTGACCGAACACTTCGTGGACGGCGAGCGCGTCTGCGTCATCCTGGGAGACAATATCTTCTCCGCCGACATCAGCCGCGGCGTCGCCGACTTCATGAAGCAGGAGTCGGGCGCGAAGATCTTCCTCAAGGAGGTAGACGACCCCGAGCGCTTCGGCGTGGCCGAACTCCAGGGGAAGAACGTCGTCGGGATCGAGGAGAAGCCGAAGAAGGCGAGATCCAGGTATGCGGTGACCGGGATCTACATGTACGACAACGAGGTCTACTCGATCGTGAAGACGCTCAAGCCTTCCGGCCGCGGCGAGCTCGAGATCACGGACGTCAACAACGCCTACATCCGGAAGGGCACGCTCACCTACGACGTCCTGGACGGCTGGTGGACGGACGCGGGGACGTTCGAGTCGCTCCACCGGGCCAACTCGCTCGTCGCCGAAACCCCCTCGATGCAATGAAGCGCCATGCAGCGGTCTTCGGCGCCCTGGCGCTCGCGCTCGCGGGGCTCGACCTCCTCACCAAGACGCTCGCGCTCGCGAAGGTGCCCCATCACGGCGAGCACAAGGTGATCCCCGGCTGGTTCAGCATCGGCCACGAGTACAACCCCGGCGTCATCTGGAGCTTCATGCAGAACGCCCCCTGGCTGTGGCTCGTGGTGTCGGTCCTGGCCATCCCGCTCATCGGCGTCATCTTCGTTCGTTCGCGAAAGACGTGGACGACGACGATCTGCCTGGGAATGATCGAATCGGGGACGATCGGCAACTGCTGGGACCGCATCTTCCACCCCGGCGTCCGGGACTTCATCAAGGTCTACATCGTGCGCTCCGACAGCACGCAGGCGGTCTGGCCGCTCTTCAACCTCGCCGACTCGTGCATCGTGGTGGGCGTGATCCTGCTTTCGGTCGAGATGTTCTTCTTCGAGGAGAAGCAGAAGAAACATCCCAACAATCCCAACCTCCAACTTCCAACAAACCCCCAAACCCCAACTCCAAACGGGCCCGAGGCGGTACCTTAGGGGCCTGAGGCCGGGTTTCATACTCCTCGTCACCGGGATTGCGCTCCTCGCGGGCCCGGCCCCGGCGCACGCCGGGATGCCCCGGATCACCGCTGCGCCGCGGTCGCCGGCCCGGACGGCCTTTCGACCGGCAAGGCTGTTCATCCTCACCCACCCGGGCCTGATGTGCCAGAAGCCCCGGGCGGGCGAGCTTCCCCCCGAGGTCTATCCGCTTGATCCCCGGAAAGAGGACGGGTCGAAGCGGGACTGACTCCCTTCGGGGTTGGGTGTTGGAGCTTGCAGGTTTGTTGGGAGTTGAGAGTCGGGAATCTGTGTTTTCTGCTAGGTCCCCGCTTCCGCCATGGCCTGGATCCGCGCTCGCTCGGCCCTCGACTCCGTGATCGCGTGCTCGAGGGCCTCGTCGGCCAGCTGGGTCATGTCGGCGGCGGCGCTCTTGAGGTCGGCGTGCTCGACGGCGCGCGAGATGACCTCCGCCTTCGTCTGCCCCTTCTTCTTGCCCAGGAAGGGCTTCACGATCTGGTAGATCACGTCGCGGAGCGGCATGTGGCGCGTGAAGCGCCTCAGCAGCTTGAAGGTCTGGATCGGATAGCGTGTGAACTTATAAAGGATGAGCTTCCGCATCTCCTCCGAGCGGATCCGGTGGACCTCCTCGCCGGAGAGGCAGGTCGGGTCGATCGACGTGCACTTGAAGTACTTGTACCAGTCGGTCGCGTCGTTCACGAGGCCACGCTTCACGTACTCCTGCCAGAGCGGCGTCCCGCGGTAAACGCACATCCGGTTGAAGCCGAAGCTGTCGATCCGGATCTTCGAGGCGAAGTCGAACGTCGCGCGCAGGTCCGCCTCGGTCTCGTCGGGGATGCCGACGACGAAGAAGCCGTGGACGATCTCGATGCCCGCGTTCTTGGCGTTGGTGACGGCGTTCTCGATCTCCTTGAGCGTCTGCTCCTTCTTCAGGCGGTCGAGGATCTTCTGGCTGCCGCTCTCGATGCCGAACATGATGGTCCGGCAGCCCGATTTCGCGAGCTTGGGGAAGAGGTGCTGCGCCACCGAGTCGACACGCCCTTCCAGGCCGTACTTGATCGTGTTCTTCATCGCGATGAGGCCGTCGCACATCGCCTCGATTCGCTTGGGCTGGAGGAGGAAGTGGTCGTCCACGAAGTAGACCGACCCGTACCCCTGGTCCATCAGGTGCTTGAACTCGCCGATCACGTGCTGCGGGCTGCGCGACCGCCACTTCCCCTCGTTGAAGATCGGGATGTCGCAGAAGACGCAGGGCCACGGGCAGCCACGGGACGTCTGCATCGTGGTGAAGCGGTCGAGCGAGAGGACCGCCGGGACGTCGAGCGGCATCGACTCCACGAAGTCCATGGCCAGGCTCTCGCGGTCCGGGTAAGGCCACTGGTCGAGGTCGCGCGGGAGCGGGCGGTTGATGTTGTGGCGGAGGCGCCCCCCTTTCTCCTGCCAGGTCACGCCCGTCACGGTGTCGGGGTCGTCCAGGCGCTCGACGAGGTCGAGGATCAGCTGCTCGCCGTCGCCCCGGCAGACGAAGTCCACCTCGGGGACCTGCATCTTGACGAGCTGCGCGTTGAGGGTGGCGAAGACGCCGCCGAAGGCGATCTTGACGCTCGAATCGGCAGCGCGGATCTGACGCGCGAGGATCTTGGCGTACGGGTAGCTGGTGGTAGAAAGGAAGCTGAGCCCCACCAGGTCGGGCTTCTGCCTCTGGATGTCCTTGAGGATGACGTCGTTCGGAGTCTCGGGGTTCGACTGGTCGTAGATGACGCACTCGTGGCCCGCGCGCTTGAGGACCGACGAGAGGGACATGACCCCGATCGGGGGGAAGCCCATCACCTGGAGGCGCCCGTTCTTGCCGCGCTTCTTGCCGGGGATGGCGTAGAATTGCGGGTCGCGAACGTGCACCAGAAAAACGCGCATCAGCTCCCCTGGCAATCGACGTGATAATAGTACCGAATTACTC
>CAZSCC010000110.1:0-6556 GCA_964604905.1 uncultured Planctomycetales bacterium | reverse complement strand
GAACATCCTGGCTCTCCTCGCCCTCGCGTGCACCCAGGAACCCCAGAGGGTCGACGAATGGGACGTCGAGTTCCTCCCGACGAAGAACATCTACCGCGCCTACCTGGCCGACCCCCGCCAGTGCCGCAGCGGCACCAAAATCGAGTTCCCCGTCCGGAAGGGCGACCACGTCAAGATCGAGAACACCCTCGGCAGCTATCGGCCGCTCGCCCTCTGGACCCATCCGAACGACCCCGGCGAGGAGGCCGAACTCTTCCTCGAGGCCGCCGCCTTCTCCCGCTTCGACCTCGGCGAGGCGTGGGATATGGATGCCGCCGACTACAAGTTCGGCTTCCCCTTCGTCTACCGGCGCGACGCCGTCGCCCTGAAATTCGAGATCTACCACGTGACCTCGCACATCGGCGACGAGTTCCTCAGCCGCGGCGCCGGCAACGGCCGGGGGCGCGACAGCTACCACCTTGAAGAATTCGTCGCGGGCGGAGCGTGGACCCTCGACCCCGAGTTCCGCCTCTACGGCGAGTTGGGGACCTCGGTCTACAACGGCACCGCCACAGGGAACGGCCGCGTCCAGGCGGGGGCGGAATGGGTCTCCATCAATCCCTGGAACGGCTGGCTCACCCCCTATGCCGCCACCGACCTCTCCTCCCGGAACGAGATCGACTGGGGGATCAACTGGACGCTCACCACCGGCGTCTGGGTCCGCGGAAAATCGGGCTCCAACGGGATGCGCTTCGCCCTGGAGTACTACCGCGGCCACGACCAGCAGACCCAGTTCAAGTCCCTCCACGAGCAGTACGTGGCCTTCAACATCGCCGCCGACTTCTGAGGAGATAGGCGGTTCACGCCACGGCGGCCCTCCCGATCCACCCCAGGCCTCGAACCGGACAAGGCTCCCAGGAGATTCGGTGATGGGGACCGCCCCGGCGGACCCTGACCGAGGACTGAGGACCTTGGACCGGTGATGTGATCCGGCCTCCAGCTTCTTCCCCATCTCCTTTAAAATAGGTTGGGCCCTCTTTCGAGGGCCCATAGATAGGAGAGGGGTTAAATGGGTTGCATAGTCTTTTCGACGGGACCGGGGGGGGACCTGAAGCGAATCGACGCGGATTCCGAAATTACTCTTCTAATTAGAATTTCAGGTCCGCGCCCGCGACGATCAGCATGGAATGGTCGCGGCCGCGCTCGGTGAGCGCCTCGAGCAGGTCGGAGCCGAAGAGCCACGCCCCCTGCAGCTTGAACGAGAGCGACTCGTTGTAGCTCCAGGCCGCCGTCAGGTCCGTCTCCACGCCCCAGCGGCGCTTGGGCCCCGCGAAGCGGCCGCCCGCCGCGTCCAGCAGGTCCGCCGCCGCCGTGAAGCGCCCCGCGTCCAGCTGGAACCGGAGGGGGCGGCCGTCCAGGTCGATCGGGCCGAACCCGATCGCCGCCCGCGCGACCCGGACGTTCGTGTCCACGTCCAGCCCGAACTCGGATGACTGGAGGATCAGGAAGCGGTTCTCGTTCTCGTACGACTGGAACGCCTGGTCCCGATCGTCGCCCGCCCGACGGTTGCCGCTCCGGTGGGGGAAGGCGCCCTCGAGCCAGAGGCAGTCGCACGCCAGAAAGCGCGCCCCCGCCTGGAACGCGTACGCCCGCTTCCGGACGGTCGCGGGGGAGTCGATCAGCGTGCCCGTCTGCCCGTAGACTTCGGCGAAGAGCTCCAGCGCGCGCGACTCGCCGAGGTAGCCGTCCACGCCCGCGCCCACCGTCACGACCTCGTTCAGGTGGGGGTCGCCCCCCGAGACGAGGGCGGCCAGCACCCAGGCGGCCCAGTGCTCGGCCAGCATGCTGTTGACCGCGAGGAGGTAGACCGATTCGTCGCTCGAGGTCGCGCCCCCCTCGCCGTAGACCAGCGCCGCGCCCTGGAGGACCATGAAGTCGTTGGGCGCCCAGGTGGCCCTGACGCCCGTCGCCTCGAGGACGTCGCGGTCCACGCTGTTCCCCACGTGGAAGCCCGCCGCGGAGTATCCCGAAAAGAAGCCCTCGGATTCGTCGAGGTCCATGAAGAAGGGCTCGCCGTGGGGGCGGTTCCGATAGGTGAGGTCCTGGATCCCGATCCGCAGGGCCAGGCCGCGCAGGAGGAAGTCGGGGACGTCGATGTAGGCCTGCTCGATCAGGACGGCGTCCAGCTCGGGGTTGGCGCTGAAGGGGCGGTTGAGGCCGCCGTCGAAGCTCCGGTTCTCGAGCTCGAGGACGCCCGTCACGGCATCCCGGACGGTCACGTCGGTGCGGAGGGTGAACCGGCCCGCCCAGGCGTTGGTGGTCGACTGGTCGCCGAGGGGGCCTCCGTTCAGGACCGATCCCGCCTCGTTGAGCGCGCCGTCGCGGGAGGCGTAGTGGACGTCGAAGCGGCCGGAGAGCTGGAGGAGGAGGGCGCTGGATCGCTCGCGCCCCCCGGCGACCTTCCCCTCGGGCGGCTCCTGCTGCTGCAGCGCGGCCGCGAGCGCGAGGATGAGTACCATGGGGCGACTTTAGGGCAAGCGGCGGGGAGGCGCCAGCCTTTCTTGCCTCTCTTTCTTATCTCCCTCTTCTCTCCCTCTTATCTCCCTATCTCCTCTTCCATCTCCCGATCTCCCTAGAAGGTCAGGTCGAACCCGAAGACGAAGATCTGCGCGGTTTTCGCTTCATCGGGGCTGCTGCCCGTCGGGCCGCGCAAGCCCGCTTCGAGCACCTCGGAGTCGAAAAGGAAGGCCGCCGAGAAGCGGATCACGAACTGCTTGTTGAGGCTCCAGTTGAGGCGGAGGTCCACCTCGTTCCCGAGCGTCAGGTTCTCGGCGGGGGTCGTGGGGCCGGCCGAGATGTCTTCCGAGAGCCGGGTGATGCCCACGATGAACCGGGCCTCCAGGTCGTTCTCCTGGGCGACGGAGAAGCTGGTCCCGCCGCTGATCTTGAACCCCTTGTAGTTGGAGTCCCAGTCGAAGCCGAAGAAGCGGTCCTCGAGGATCATGAGGTCGTTGATGTTCTCGTAGGAGGCGAACTTCCCGGCCTCGTCGTTGTCGGCGGTGACGCCGTCCTCGCCGGACAGGTAGAAGTAGGTGAAGTTGAACCAGAAGGGCATCGGGTTGCCGACCAGGTAGTGCCACTCCACGCCGCCCTGGAACGCCTTCCCCTTGGCCTTGACGGTCGTTCCGTTGTCCAACTCGCCCGCCTTGCCCGTATTGATGTAGCCCTCGGCGAAGACCTCGAGGCCCGGCATGACCTTGATGGAGGTCCCGCCGCCCACGGTGTAGACCTTCGTGTGCTCGTTCTGGTTGCCCAGAGGGCCGCCGGCGACCGAGTCGAACGTGTCGGTGGGCCCTTTGGATACGGACACGATGAGCCCCGCCCGGCTGCCCGGCGCCAGCGAGTCCATGGGGATCCAGACGTCCAGGGCATAGGTCGAATCGTCCTGGGAGAAGCTGCCGCGCTCCTCGTGGGCCGGCAGCGCGACGAAGTGGACCACGAAACCGCCCACCGAGTAGGAGAACGTGGCTCCGATCACCTCATGGTCGTTGATGAAGGCCGCCTCGCCGAGCCGGCTCTCGGCGTCATCGCTGAAGTTCAGCGAGCCGTCGCTGCCCAGGTTCCGATCGAAGGTCTGGGAATTCCGGGGGTCGAAGGCGAAGGAACTCCCCTGGCCGCGGACGTCGAACTTCCAGGTCGAAAGCCCGGCCTCGACCTGGAGGCCCGGGAAGACGTCGGTGAAGAGGATCCGCGCCTCGCGCACCTGGAAATCGCGGGCCTGGGCGTCGCCCCAGCGGAGGATCCCGCCGTTCACCGGGTCGTCGTCGATCCGCTTGGTCCCGACTTCAAAGACGACCGCGACGTTGTTGCCCCATTCGACGTCCAGGCGCACCGCCACGTGTCCTTCGAACGTGTTCTCGGCGTCGGCCGTGCCGATCGCAGGCGCGCCGCCGTTGCGGGACACGCTGTCCGTGAACGTTGTGAGCTCCCGACTGCGGTAGACGTGGTCCAGGACGATGTTGCCGCTGGAGGTGACCCGCACGTCGCCGCTGCCCGTGACGGGCTTCCCGCCGTCCTGCTGCGCCATGGCGGGGAGCGCCGCCGCCAGAAGCGCCGCGGCCCCGATCAACGTACGCGAAATCCCGGTTGCATCCATTCCCCTACCCTCCCAATATAAAGTTGAACTAGCGTAGTGGCGGGAACCGGGTTTGGCCAGCAAAATATCGTCTCGTTCTTATCTCCTTATCTCCCCCATCTCCTTATCTCCTTTAAAATAAAGAAGGGCCCCGGGTTGGATCCGGGGCCCTTCGAGATTGCGTCTACGACGACGGGGACCTTAGAACCGCAGGTCCAGGCCGAGCGTGTACATGAACGCGGACTTCTCATCCCTGTTCGTCGGGGCGCCGGCGGCGCTCATCGAGTCCTCAAGGATGTTGGAGCCGAACAGGTAGGCGAACCCCAGGCCGATCGAGGCCTGCTTGTTGAGGTGCCAGTTGGCCCTGACGTCGAACTCGTTGCCGAGCTTCTTGTCGGTCGTGCCCGCGGCCACGCCGAGGGTGTAGGCGATATCCTTGTTCGCCCGGGCGATCCCGATGATCGCCATCAGGTCGAGGTTGTTCTTCCCCGAGCCGACCGAGAGCGACGTGCCTCCGCTGATCTTGATGGCCTGGTAGTTCGAGTCCCAGTCGAACCCGAAGTACTGATCCTCCAGGATCATGAGATCGTGGACGTTCTCGTAGCTGACGAAGCGACCGGTCTTGTCATCCGTCGCGCTGGTGTCGCCGTCGCCGGAGATCAGCGAATAGCTGGCCCCGAACCAGATGTTGTTGTTCGGGATGTTGTACTGGGCTCCGAGGTTGAACGCCCGGCCGTTGGCCTTGGAGTCGCTCGTGCCCACCTCGCCGGTCTTGCCGAACTGGAAGTACGCCTCGGCATAGATCTCGAGGTTCCCGTCCATCAGTTTGGCATCCGCGCCGAGGCCGATGGTGTAGATGTGGGCGTGGCTCGGGTTGCCAATGGGGGCGGAACGCAGGTTCTGCTGGGCGAGGATCACTCCCGCCTTGCTCCCCTTGTCGTCCCACTTGTACCAGGCGTCGATGGCATAGAGGGACTCGTCGGAACCCATCTCACCCCCTTCGATCGCGGCGGGGAGCAGGACCAGGTCGACCGTGATGTTGTTGCGGGAGTAGGTGAAGGTCGTGCCCACGGACTCCAGCTCCTCCGGGGTGCCCGCCATGGCGAGGCGCGCGGCGTTGACCTCCCGGTTATTGAGGCCGTTGGCGCCGGTGCCTACCTGGTTCAGGTTCCGGTTGAGCGACTGGGAGTGGCGGGGATCGAACGCGAAGGAACTTCCCTTGCCGCGAACGTCGAAGGTCCAGTTCGTGATGCCGAACTGGACCGAGAGGTCGGCCATCAGGAAGTCCTTCAGCGTGATTCCGGCCTCGCGGAGCTGGAGGCCCAGCGCCGCCGTGCCACCCCATTCGTTGATGCCGCCCGCGGCGCCATCCACGCGCTTCGTGCCGAACTCGAGGAGCGCCGAGACCTTATCGGACAGCTCAAGGTCGAGCCGGGCGGCCACATAGCCTTCAAAGGTGTTCTCCCCATCTGAAGTGGCCGCGCCGAAGACCCCGACGCTGTCCGTGAACGCCGTGACCTCACGGCCCCGGTACACGTAGTCCAGGACCACGTTCCCACTCACCGTGACCTTCACGGTGTCGCCGTTGCCCTTGGACGTCGTGACGTTCCTCTCCTGCTGCGCCGCAGCCGAGAGGGCCGTCAGGCAGAGGCCCACGAGGGCCGCCGCTCCGATCCCCATCCGGGATCTCTTCGACTTCCTCATCACTCACCCTCCTTGAAAAAGGTCTTGAGGCGTTCCAAGCTTTCTCAAGACATCCATCCGGGACTCTTCGGTCCCGCCACTCCCGGCCACACGGCCTGAGTGCGGGCCCCACAACGGGGCCGTGGCCGATCCGGCGGACCCTCCCGCTCCCTTCCCGGGCGCGGATGGGCCGACACCAGGTCGGCAAGGGAATGTATCGGCGGAGGGTTGGGGGAACTGAACGCTATTTGTAATTTATGTTTTGTAACTCGGATACAAAAACTCCGACGCAGGTTTTGTGTCCGGGCGGACACAAAACCTGCGTCGGAGTTTGGGTGTCCCTAGCGCAGGAGGCGGACGGCCGCCGAGGGAGAGGACGCTACTTCCAGAAGACGGCCGCCGTAGAGAAAGCCCTCCCGGCCGGCATGGGCCGTCCAAGCCAGTAGGGCGTCAAAGTACCCCTCGGTATTCACCAGGACGATCGGCATCCGGGTGAAGCGGTTCTGCTTCAGGGCCAGCAGGTCCCCCAGCTCGTCCAGCGTGCCGAAGCCCCCTGGAAAGACCACCGCCCCGGACGCCCCCCGGAAAAGCGAGGCCTTCCGCAGCGCAAAGGTCGAGCAGGACCTCATCGGCCGCACCCCGCGATGGCGCGCCCGCCAGAATCGGCCCAGGATCACCCCCTCCACCTTCCCCCCCTCCGAAAGCACCCCGTCCGCCGCAGCCCCCATGATGGATAGGCCCGAACCCCCCCCCCCCCCC
>CAZSCC010000109.1:0-8737 GCA_964604905.1 uncultured Planctomycetales bacterium | reverse complement strand
GTGACCTCCTCGCCGACGACGACCGTCGCATAGACGCTGGCGTGGAAAGGGAGCGAGAACCTGAAGACCCTTCGTTCCGGATCGTAGAGCGCGGAGAGGCCGTCCATGGGTCCTGACCGGGGACGGAAGCGGATGGGCGGGCGCGGCGGAAGCGATTCCGGGGTGAGACGCAACTTCTCCGTCAAGGCCTCCGTGAGCCGGGTCACGAGGTCTTTGATTTCCGCCGGACCGAGGGGATCCTGCGCGCGCACGGTCTGAGTATGAGATTTGAGAGGGCCGTTTGTACAGCGAGACTTCCCCCCCCGAGCCCCCACAGGCTCATGGATTGCTGGTTTTGGCGTGAGTTTGCGCTTTGCAGTGAACCTTCGGCCCGGCACTCGGTTTAAGAGAGCAGAGAGACATTGCCGCGGCGCCTCCAAGCCGCGTCCAGGGCACGCAAAGGTGCCTCACGCCAATGCATCCTGCCCAAGATAGCTCGCGCTCCAAAGTGGCTAAAAGTGCCGAGAAGCCATCGGGAGCCGAGGGCGAGCCGGCGTTTAGAGACTGGATGACAACAACAACATTGCCGCGTCGGTCCGAGTCGATCGCGGTCGCATGCTGGGTGGACAGACAATGAAGGTTGCTTGCAAGGCAAGGCGAAACGTAGTATGGGCGACAGTCGCCAGATTCGTGGCGGGGCTCATGGCCCTGCTGTGGCTGGCGCGTTGGTTCGCGCGGCTCATGCCGCGGGTACTTGGCGGCGAAGGGGTATACGCGTGGGCCGATCTGGCGGAACGGGCGTATCGGACGGTGACCCGATGAGACGAGCGATGGGAGGAATCTCGAAGGCGGCGGTAGCGATTCTGCTCGTGTGTGCGGGGGCGTCGGCGCAGGAATCCGACGAGAAGCTCACGGCGCGCGTGGCGAAGATCGACGATAAATTTCTCCCCGCCCTGGGCGATCTCGCCAAGAAGTACGATGCCGAAGGAAACCCGGAAGCGGTCCATTTCTTCGCCGAATGCGCCTTGAGCTTTGGCAAATCGGATTCTGACCTGAGCGCCCTCAAGAAGAAGTGGGAAACCGACCTTTTTTTGGGCAGGGTGCGCGGGGGCAAGGTTCTGGAAGCGGTCCATCCGATCAAGGAAGCGCTCCGAGGACCCCAGGCGGAGTATAAGAAGATCCTGGACGAGATCACTGCCTCAGCGAGAGCCGGGGCGCTGACGGACACGCGACGGCGAATCCTCCACGATTGCGCGGTCAAGTATGAGATCAGCCGCGGCGCGCATGAGTACATCCAAGCGACCCAGCGGATTAATGAGATCCGGCGTGGGATGGGACTCAGAGCGCTGCTCTGGGACGCTGAAGCATCCCGAAGATTGATTCTCGCCAGTTGCTACATGGCGGATTCTGCGGATTTGGAATCGAAGGATGCAGCCGATTCTGGACAAAAAGACAACGTCTTTTGGAGTGAAGCCGTTGACTTCGCAAAGAAGGAGACCGGGAGAATCCCCTACGGGGAAATGCTGAACGCGGTTGATCGTCTTCGGTCTTCGGCCCTCACGCGGGAGGATATTCTCAATCTCGACGCTCGCAGACTATGGCTTGGTCGCTGGTCGGACGGCCGTAAAATCCCGGCAATAACGCTCTATCGTGTCTCGCCTGTGGGCTACCGAGAGGACGTGCCGACCCCGAGCCGAAGATACTCAAGCGAGACTATCACCCAGGAATTGAAGACGTGGGTCGATACGGAGGATAGCCATCTTGCCAATGGCAAGAAAGTGGCTTACGTACGATATCCCTTCAGCGATGAGACGGATGTCCCCCGTCACTTCGAGGGCGAGCACGGTTGGGCGGATTCGGAAGGGAAATTCCTCGCCAAGGCCGGCACTCCGATCATGGTTCGATTCTTCGCGGATTGCGTCCTGAAAGACGTAGAAGTCAACCTCACCGACAAGTCGGGGCGAAAGATCCCCTGGAAGCTCTACAGGGACGAAGATAAGCGCGTTCAGTTTCACGTCCAGCGTCCGACTGTCCTCGTCGTCCCGGAGCGGGAGTTAGATAAGGGGATGCTCTACACCATCTCCGTCCGCTGCAAGGTGGATGACACGCCGTTCGAGAAGCAGTGGTCCTTCACCACGCGGGCGAAGTAGGGATCCGTGCTAACGTTACCGCCTACTGATGGCCCGTTCCCAAGCAGATAGGGCACTTCACAGCCAAATTGTTGAAGCAGGTCGGGCACTGCTTCTCTTGATCCTTGCCGACTCGTCCAGTGCCTTTGCACGTTGGGCACTTGATTCGTTTCCCACCCTTGCACTTCTTGCAGGTGATTTTCTTCGGTGTTCCACTCGCCATGTACAACCCTCCCAACGCATGATGATACAATACAAGAAAACCCGTAGTCACGTATTCGATCTGCTTTGCCAGACCAACCGCAACCCTTTGATGACAGCACGAGTGGACACAGTGGATATCCTCAGAACGCCACGGCAAGAAGGGCCAACTCCAAGCGAGGTTCCAACCGCCGGTAGTCGAACGCCGCGATATTCGACCCGTGATCGACGTAGGACAGAGTGAGCGTTGGCGCGTACTTGATGGCTTCCTCAAGGAAACGAAGCTTGATCGTGAGACCGGCGGCCAGGATGCGATCTTGCCTCTTCTCCGTGAAGCTGCTGAGGCTATTGGGATTCTGATAGTCGTCCCAGGTATAGCTGAGAGACGGTGAAGCGACGCAACCCAGGAATTCGGGGGCCGTCAGGGCGAACGTGGCCGTCCAAGCGCGGTGGTCGTAATCGTCCCCCTTCGTTTTGTAGTCGGCGAGGTAGGCGCCGGGCCCGGCGCTCCACCCCCTCCCAAGATCGATCCCGACGCTGAGACCCACTCGCGTGATCGTCCCATCACGGTCCATGACGGGAGGAACGCCGCTCTCGTAATACCGGACATCGCTCCAATCCCCCCAAAGTCGGACCTGCCAGGACGAGAAGGGATGGAAAAGGAAGGCCGGCGCCACCGTCTCGAGCCCGCGGGCATGCCCTCCGTCCTTGATGAACGCCTCCGAGATCGAGCCGCGCACCTCCATGTCAGTCCATTCGAGGACTGGGTAGCGGCCCGTGAGCCCGAACGTGTTATCGGTGTACGAAAGACCCCCATCCTCGGTGTAAGCCCGGAGGTCGTTTCGGTAATCAAGCGAGAGGAGTTCGTCCTCCTTCTTGATCAGGTAGTATTTCGCCGCGAGGGACGTCCCATAGTAGAAACTGTTGCGGCTCGGGTTCCCTTCCAGAAGAGGCACATCCTGACTGACGCCCACCACGTTCGTGTCGTATCCGACGACGGGCGTAAGCCAAATCTGAAACCGAGGCTCTTCCTTCGCCTCTTGCCTCCAGCGCTCCGAAAGCCGGAGCCGCTTCTCGGGATCTTCAAGGAGGAGGTTATCGGCGTCTCGATAGTCTTTCTCCGCCTGCTCTGCCTTGCCCAGCGTCCGGTTGGCTAGGCCTCTTTCGAGGGAGAGTTCGGGGCCCTTGAGCCCCAACTTTTCGGCCCGTTCGAACGCCACGAGCGCTTCGTCGGCCCGGCCTAGGCGTCGGAGCGCCACGCCGCGCCAGTAGTGAAGTTCGCCGGCGACTCGGGGATTCTCCTCTTCGATCTTCGCCCGCGCGAGCGCGCGGTCGGCCAGAAGGAGCATGTCCTTTTCGTTCCCCGCGGCATAGGCCGCACGGACCGCCTCGAGAGGTTCGTCCTGGTGCTCTACGGGGGTACCTTCGACCGGAGGCGTCTGAGCTTCGGCCGGAGGAACGATCGCGAGGGATATGGAAATCACGACCATGAGTGCAAGGATGAGCTGCATCGTTTTTTCCCTCACAACAGTGTTGGTCATAAAGGCCCCACAGGTCGCCTTCTCTAGGTTCGCGTCGGCTTCGTACTCGTCGGAGGCGGAGGCGTCGTCGGAGGCGGTGTCGTGGTCGAAGGAACCGTTGATGGAGAGCCGTTTGCGGGATGGTGGGGCGTAATGGGAACCGCGTTCGCGTCGAGCCCGAAGAAGGGCGCCGTGACGCGGTCCGGGCGTTGCCAGTACGCCTCTTGCCACGAATTCGCCGCATTCAGGATTCGGATCAGGGTTGCGTCGTCCATCAGGAGGGCCCCCGTGTCGAGCCAGTTGGTCGATCCCGTCCATGAACCGAGCGCCGAGGCGACATCCGTGGCACGCACGATCAGGTTTGGATCGTTGTAGGACATCGCGCTATACGGCAAAGTCCCTGTCGTGAGCTGTCCGCCCGGAGGAGTCCCTTCTCCGGTAAGCGGCTCGGTCAGGATAAGCGAACCCGTCGGCAGCATCCCGGAATTGAGGGCCGAACCCTGTCCGCCCTGCCCACCTAGAGGCTTATCATCCCCAGGAACTCCGGGCCCGGGTTTTGGCTTGAGTTGGGCCGGCGGTGGAGGCGGCGGAAAGAGCTTCGCGACGCAGGGTCCGAACACCACCGAAACGCTGAACCACTTCTGGATGAGGTGAAAGCCCTGTCCCCAGAACGAGACCCGCACGTTTCCGATGGGAGTCTTCTGGTGGCAGGGGGCATGAGCCCCGTGCAATCCCGCCCAAGCAAAGTCGCACGCGCCCGGGAAGGCAGGCGTGATGATGCCCATCACGTCCTGCATGGTCCAAAGGTGCGGATTACACTTGCAGTTGGCCGGATCATGGCCACAGCCCTGGGGTTTTGGTGAGCAGAAGAGGTTAAGGGTGATATCCCCGTTCTGGTTCTGCCCTCCTCCGCCGCCTCCACCCGGGCCGCCGCCACCTCCGCCAAAACCACCACCCCCAGGGCCGGCGGCCGGGTTTTGACCGGACGGTGTCGTCCCTGGGCCCGGAGGAAGGCCGCCCGGCGGCGGCCCAACGGGGCCAGGCGGGGGCGGCGCGAGATTGGGTGAGGGGCCGTTCGGAGGCCCGCCCCCGAAGGGCCCGCTCCAGTAGAGGTCGGCGAGCGACGAGCGGTCTTTGCCAACTCCGCCGTTTCCCCAGAACGAGATCCAGTCGTAGTGGGAGGCGTATCGAGGAGCCGCGATCTTCGCGTGGAGTTTGGGCAGATCCCCTGCTCCTCGAAGCGAGACGTTTGCTACCGCGATCGGGGGCTGGGGATTGTAGCGTCCGCCCTGGAGGACCCAGGGCTGGGTAAAGCGATGCGACACCGCCGTCGTTACGGGGAAGCGGTCGAAGTCGGTTAGGTCGACCAGGAAGGATTCCGTCTGGGTCTCCTGGGTGATCTCCTTGGACTGGAGGCGGACCGAGAAGTTCTCCGGATCGCGCGTTGTCGGAACCTGCGCGGCGAGGACGAGGCGGAGGGCGTCGGTCCTCCGGAGACCCGAGAAGCGCGCCGTCAGGCGGGCCGTGGTCGCGGGAGGATCTTCCGGAAGCGAGAAATCCACGCGAGGCGGCGGCCCGAAGGCGATCAGTTCCCTTCGAGGCGTCCGGAGGACGAAGGGTTGTTCGTCGGCTTTTGGATTTGTTTTGCCTGCGCGGCGGTCAACAACCGTGTCGGGAATAAACCACGTGCCGGATCGCTGCACGATCTTGCCGCCGGCTCTGCCTTCCAGGACATCGACGACGAGCCGAGGGGGCACATAGCCATCTCCGGGCCGGACGTAGATGTACGGATCTTCCTTGATCAGGACGTCGAGCGACCTCGTCCTATCGAGCCAGGTCAGCATCATGTCGCCCCGATTGAACGCCTGGACGAAAAACCAGAGGGTCCCGAGTTCGGTCTTTATGTCTCTTCTGAAATTCTGGAGGGACCCGACGACCTCCGCCTGATCCCAGGGCACCAGCAGGAAACTCATCGAGTAGGGCGGAAGAGGAGTCGCCGGCGGGCGCTTGGCCTGGCCGGTTCCGATCTCGTGGACACCGGAGTCCTTCTCCCGAGCCCGCCAGCCCGCCGTGCTGACCACTATTTTCTCCGGTTGATCGAAGCGCCGCAGGTCGAGGTCGATCAGCCCGTTCTCGGCCTGGCCAAGGACGTAGTCCATGAGTTCCCCGCCCACCCGGTGAAGCAAATGGACGTGGACAGGCTCCGCATGTGGGCCTCGGGGGGGCGTGACCCGGATTCGGGGGTCCCGATCGCGATCATAGAAGAGAACCCCGTCGGGCCCATCGACGAGGTTCTGCCCGTATTCCTTGAGGCAGGCGCCGATGGGGTGCCCCGCGCCTTCCACGAAAACGAGTTCCACTTTCACCTGGCTTCGGTCGGGCGGCGCTTCGGGGGGCCGGGTCTGGCAGCCGAGCCAGGAGAGAACCACGAGCACCGAACCCAATCGACGTACCTGCACGGATGACCTCATGAACAAACCCTCCCTATTTTTCATTTTCTTTCGGGGCTTCAGGGGACTTTTTTACCTTCACGTTCTTGATCGTGAGCGTTCCGCCGAAGACGGTCAGCGAAAGCGCCTTGGGGATCGCGGCTTCCTTGAGCGAACGGCTGAAAAACAGCTTGCCGTCGAGATAGACATGGAGGAGGCCGCTCTCGCCCCGGACGAGGACGAGCGTCCGGTATTTCTCTTGGGCCGCCAAGGTGGAAACCTCCGCCGTGGCGAGCTTTTCATCCGTCGTCTCCTTGGCGAAGGCGGGACGATAAAGACCGATCGAGCCCGCGTCGAGGCGGAGATAGGAGCGGCTCTCCGGTTCCGCAAGGAGGGGGAAACGCCATTCGGGGGAACGCCCCTCCGGTAGGGCCTTGAATCGGAATCGGACGAGCACCCCTTCGGGCGCGCCAAGAACACCTTCGTCCATGATGAAGTGCCGTGGGCCTATACGATCTGAAAGGACGACCGCGTCCTGATCGGGGTCGCGTTTCACATAGTCCCGTTTCTTCTGCTCATCCTCTTCCCGAGGCCAGAGCTTCCATCCGTAATCGATGAATCCTGTTCCGGCGATCAGTTCCTGGGAGCCCAGGCTGAGTTCGCTCTCGAACCGCGCGAGGAGAAGCTCTGCGGCTACCGGATAAGAGAGCGTTCCTTCCCAGCTCGCGAGAATTCTCGAATACTGGGAACCCAGGAGCGCCCGAAGGGCCTCGTCTTCCCGCCGCGCGGCGTCGAACTCCGGGCCGAGATACCGGTAGACCGCGAGCACCCCAGGGGCTCTTTCGGAGAGGGTCTTCGCGTCCTGAAAGGCCGTCTCGAATTCGGGCGGGTGAATTTCGGCGAGGTTCTCCTTCGGGTTCGGGAGAAAAATCTCCCGGGCTCGCAGAACGGCGGCCCTCGCGTCATCCTCCGCTTTCATGCGCGCCAGCCGAACGAGGATCGGGACCCAGAAGACAAGATCATCCGCGGAGTCACGGAGATCCAGGATGTCCCCCAGGATTCGGCCTGCGGCCCCGGAAAGTCCCAGGAAGGCGAGAGGCGCGGAGGTATCGGCCCCTTCGTTTTGGAAGTCTTCCCGGGCGAGGTTCGAGAATTGAACGCGGGTCTCCTTGCCGCCATCGTCTCTCAGGCGAATCGCGCCCGGTTCGCTCCCGACGACCCTGCCCGCGACCACGCTCCCGTCGACCAGCCTTAAGGAGACCGTGTCCTTCGACGAAAGGATGTTCTTCAGGCGAGTCCGGGCGACGCTCCCGGCCAGAGTCGCGAGATTCCGGGCCGCTCGGAGGTGGCGAGCGGAGTATTCGTTCTCCGGGGGGATGGGATCCAGGGGGCGAAGCCCAAGACGCTCCCGTTCCAGGTCAGCGAGTTTCGCAAGAACCGGATCGTAGGAACGGGAAAGGAGTTCCTGGCGATGGGCCGAAAAGAGGTCCATCAATTCCCGGACCAAGGCGGTCTCGCCGGGGCTCGGCACATAGGCGGCCAACCTCTTTGAGAGGGGCTCCGCCTTGGTCGGCGCGGGAGTTTCTGGAGCGGCTCCCCGAACCGGGACCTTCGGCGCCTCCGACGTTTCGCCCGCCTTCTTCGCCGGTTCCGCCGCCGGAAGGAGACGCTCCGGCTCCTTGATTCCATCGGACTCTTTCGAGGCCATTGGGGCTTTCGGGGAGTCGTCCCCTTTCGCGGCGGCCCCGTGGGGAGGAGGTTTCGAGATCCTGCGCCAGGCGTTCACCCCGCCGATCGCGATAGTTAGAGCGGCGAGAAGCCCGAGAGCAAGGCCTACAAGGCGCAGGCGACGCGGCGATCGGGCCCCTCGGGGAGGCGAGGGCGTGGGCGCCTCGGAACCTTCGTCCTGGGGCGAAAGCTCATGGCGGACGACGGCCAAATCCCGGAGAAGATCGTCGTAGGTCTGGTATCGCTCTTCGGGGTCCTTGGCCAGGCCGCGCTCGATGATGGACCACAGTGCGGGCGGGAACCCCGGGACGCGTTCCGTCAGCGGCTTCGGCGTCTCCTTGTTGTGGTGCCACCGCCAGTTCATGTAGCTGTCAGGGTCTTTTCCGATACCCTCGAACACGTAACCGCCGGCGGCGACGCTGTAGAAGGTCGCCGCGAGCGAATAGAGGTCCGACCTTAGATCGCCGCGCTTGCCGTTGGTCCGCTCCGGCGCCATGTACGCCAGCGTGCCGATCAGTTGAGGTTGAGCAGCCTTGCCGATCTCGCTCGCGACGCTCCCGAAGGCGCTCAAGCCCTCCTGGACCGCGGTTTCCTCCACGCCCGCGAGGTTGAAGTCGGTCAGCTTCGCGCCCTCCGGGGTCATCATCACGTTGTCGGGCTTCACGTCCCGGTGGAGAATCCCCTGGCGATGGGCCACGGCGAGCGCCCCCGCGATCTGGGCCATGTACTTCGCCACGAGCGGCGCGAGGAG
>CAZSCC010000108.1:0-7753 GCA_964604905.1 uncultured Planctomycetales bacterium | reverse complement strand
GATCGTCCTGGGCGCGGTCGTGGGCATCGCGGGTTTTTTCCTCAGCCTGGCGGTGACGGCCTTCGTCCTCCTGCGCCTTCCGGAGGACTATTTCGCGCGGGACCGCCGCGAGCTGCCGCGGCCGGGCCGCGCCTCGCTGGGCCGGATCCTCGGGGTGATCGGGAAGAACCTGGCGGGGTGGGTCCTCATCGCGCTGGGGATCCTGCTTTCGATCCCGGGGGTGCCGGGGCAGGGGCTGCTCACGATCCTGATGGGCGTGATGCTCTGCGACTTCCCCGGGAAGTACCGTCTCGAGCGGTGGATCCTGCGCCGCGGTCCGGTGCGGAGGGGGGTGGACGCGGTGCGGAAGCGCTACGGGCGGCCGCCCTTCCGGTTCCCGGAAGAAGGCTAGAAAGGCTGCCGCAGAGGCTCAGAGACGCAGAGCAGAAACCCAATTCTCCCCGACCGCCTCATTGGACCTTGAGCTTGCGGCAGACGACGCCGGCGTCCTTGAAGAGCTTGAAGGTGACGTCGTTGAGCGGGTAATCCATGTTGTAGACCACCTCGTGCAGGCCCGAGTTGATGATCATCTTCGTGCACATGAGGCAGGGCGCGAAGGTGGTGTAGATCGTGCCGCGGGCGATCGAGACGCCGTGGTAGGCCGCCTGGGTGATCGCGTTCTCCTCGCCGTGGGAGCAGAGGCACTCTTCGAGTTTGGTGCCGCTCGCGGCGAGGGTGTTGCATCGCGGGCAGCCGCCCTCGAAGCAGTTCTTCGTCCCGCGCGGCGTGCCGTTGTAGCCCGTCGAGATGACGCGCTTCTCGCGGACGATGACGGCGGCGACCTTGCGTTTCGCGCAGTTCGAACGGAGCGCCGCCACCAGGGCCATCTTCATGAAGTACTCGTCCCAGCCGGGGCGGGTCATCTTCGCCATCAGGCGCGGGATGAGCTCGGCGAGCTTCGCGTGGAAGTCCTCGAGCGCGCCGTCGTTGACCAGCGTGTGGTCCGCGACCTTCTCGGTGGCGGTCAGGTTCTGCCCCTCGGCCTGCAGGCTGGTCGACTCCTTCTCTTCGAGCTCGAGGAAGGCGTCGTAGGTCTGGGGGTCGCTCTCGCGCTTCCGGCTGCGGATGCGCTCGAAGCGGAGCTTCGGGTCAGCCTGCACGGCGAGCAGGTGGAACTCGGAGACCTTCCGGAAGACGGCGACCTCGTCCTCGTGGCGGAACGAGTCGACGACGTAGTTCTGGCCGGGCTCGAGACGCTCGAGGATGCGCTCGGCGAGGTACCCGGTGCCGTGGTGGGCGCGGAGCTCGCGGCCGGTGGCGATCAGGTGGTCGCGCGTGAGGGGGAGGCCGCGCCGCTTGACCTCCTCGCGGATGACGTCCGAGAGGGAGTAGAAGGCGAAGCCCTTGCTCTTCAGGTACTCGGCCGCCATGCCCTTCCCGGCGGCGTTCCGTCCCGTGAGGCCGACGATCATGAGGGGATGTTATAGCATCGCTCCGGATCGGTGTCGCGAGAAAGCGGGGAGCTGCGACGCAACTTCGGCTTGCATCCAGGGCCCGGTCGACGCGAGCATGTCCGTGGATGAGAGTCTCCAGGATGAGGTGGGCGATGGGAGCGGCGTTTGCCCTCCTGGCGTGCGGGCTGGGGGTCTGGCTCTATCTCCACCGGGGATTGAACGTGCGCATCCACAACGCCGACGCCCAGGCTCTTCGCTCCGTCGTGGTCAGGGTCACGGGGAATTCGTATCTCCTGGGCGATCTCCCGCCGGGCTCGACCGTCTCCGTTCGGGTCGAACCGACCGGAGAGTCCAGCGTCCATATCGAATTCCAAGACAGCGCGGGCCACTCCAAGAGCTTGAATGCGGATGTGTATCTCGAGTCCGGGTACCAGGGGACTTTGTCGCTGGACGTCACCCCACAGAGGATCATGATCACCCGGAACAGCGTGACCTATCCGTGATCGCGGGGGCGCCCCCTTGCTTCGCCTTCCCTCCGGGGTAGACTCCCTTCACGGGGAGGAGGCACGACCGCGTGGGGCGGCCATCGACGAGCACCGTGCAGGCGCCGCACTGGCCCTCGCCGCAGCCGTACTTCGCGGCGCTGAGGTCGAGGTCGTCGCGGAGGACGCTGAGCAGGGTGCGGTCCGGATCGGTATCGAACGCCCGCCGCGCGCCGTTGATGCGGAGCTCGAGGTTCTCGGCCATTCTTCTAAGGTTGGAGGGGAGAGGACCCCCGGTTATTCCAAGAACGGATTCACCACAAAGACACAAAGACCACAAAGAAAAAAGAATTGTGTGTCGTCCCCCCCCCCCGGGGGGGAGGGGGGATGCCAAGCGAGGTCTTCTTTGTGTCCTTTGTGACTTTGTGGTGAGTCTATTTTCCGTCCGGCCACTGGGGGGCGAAGGCCCACTTGCCCTCGACGCCCTTGAGGGTGTAGGTGCCGGCGCCCTTGATCTCGACGGTGATGTCGGCGCGCGGCTTCTTCCACGCCAGGTCGGACCAGTGGATCCCCACCCAGAGCTCGCCGGTCTTGCGGTCGAACGCGATCGTGTCCAGGTCGGCGGCCTGGCCGTTGTTGACGCGCGCGGCGTCGGCGGCCCAGCCCGCGCGGGTGATCTCCCGCTGGGCGCGCTTCAGGTTCTTCTCGCCGTCGTAAAGCGTGAAGGTCACGTTCGCCTCGGGTTGCCAGGCCTTGCCCTTCTCGTCGAGGAAGATCATCCGCATGAGGTAGATGTCGCCCGTGTACTTGCCGCCCTTCCCGTAGGTGCCTTCGACGACGAGGAGGCCGCGGATGCCGACGCTGGGCGGGCGCGCCTCGGTGGAGGCGGCCTCCTGGACGGTCTTGGGCGGAGGAGGGAGCGCGATCCGCTCGGCCTCGAGCCGGCGCGAGCCGCTGCGACGCGCGGAGGGCGGGGCGGCGGCCTCGGGTCCGGCGGCGCCGCCTTCGAAGCTGAGGGAGAACCCGAGCGCGTCGAAGGCGGGGACGGAGGGGGCGTAGAAGACGAACGGGCGGGACTCGCCAGGCTTGAGCCCGTCCGGCGGATCGTAGGGGACGTCGCGCTTCCCCAGCTGGAAGCGGATGGAGATTTTCTTCACGCCGCCGCCGGTGGCGTTGGCGAGCACGCCGCTCACGCGGGCCGAGCCGTCGGTGAGCCGGACCGCCTTGCACTGCCGGAGGTTGAGCTCGCCCGCGCCGCCCACCGGGTCGGCGACGACGATCTCGTCGGACGCCTGCCACGCGAGGGCGACGTCGACGGTGGCGTGGGGCGGGGCGCCGGGCACGGAGAGCTCGAACGTCTCCTCGGACGCGGCGGCGACGGCCTTTTCGAGGCGAAGGCGCGCCTGGTGGACGATGCCGCCCGAGAGGTTCTTGAAGGTGAGCGTGGCGGTGGGCTCGTCGGCGGGCGCGCCGCCCGGGTTCTTGACGACGAGGGCGAGGGGCGAAAGGACGTGGGAGGCGAGGACGAGCCGCGGCCCCGAGGCGGGGCGGAGGGCGGGGAGCTTGGACGCGTCGGTCCCGTGGTAGAGGAACGTGCCGGCGGCGGTCTCGACGTAGAGGTCGTAGCGGCTGAAGTTGGGGACCTGTTCGGCCTCGATCTTGACGGGCGCGGTCGCGCCGGGGGCGAGCTTGGGGACGGCGACGGGGGTCGACCGTTTGAGCTCGCGTTCGCCGTCGAAGAAGAGCGCGGTGACCTTGAGGCCGGCGATCTCGACGGGGGCGACGTTCTTGAGGGCGGCCTCGATGACGATCCTATGGCCGACCCGTTCGCGGGCGATGTCGAACTTGACCCATTCGGGGGGGCGGGAGTCCTGGGGGGCGAGCGCGGCGGCGATGATGAAGAGAAGCGCCTGGATCATGATCCGCTCCAATGGGGGCTCCCGGATACTGTACGTCCGGGAGGCGCTCTTGGCGAGAGGGGAGAGGAGGGTTATCCCGCAAACACGTCCCGTGCGGGAAGATCGAGCCCGGGAAGGCGGGGAGAGGAGACGGTATCGCGGAGCTCGAAGTATCCGGCGGGCTCGTACTTCCCCTCGCGGAGGGTCAGGACCTCGACGCTCTTGGACTCATCGTCGACGATCCAGTACTCGCCCACTCCTCCGGCCGCATAGCGTTCTCTCTTGACGAAACGGTCTCTGGCGGTGCTGTCGGGAGAGACGACCTCCACCACCAAGTCCGGCGCCCCGCGCACCCAGTCGCGGACGATGCCAAGATTGGCCGAGAGGACCGCGAGCACGTCCGGCTGGAAAATGTCCCCCGTGGGGAGGTGGACGTCGAACGGGGAACTCCAGACTTTCCCGAGATTCCGGCCCAGCAGGAAGACCCTCAAGGCGTGATAGACGTTGCCCACGATGGTCTGATGGCGCTCCCGGGGCGATGGAGACATGAGGATTTCACCCTCGACGAGTTCGGCCCGCGTACCCTCGGGAAGCCTCAGATAGTCCTCCGCGGATTTCCGGGGGCGCATCTTGAGCTGCGTCATGTCTCCAGTGTACCGGGGTGGTTGGGCCGGGGCAATGATGGAGCGGGCGACCGGATTCGAACCGGCGGCGAGACAGGCGTGTCCCGCCTCCGAGCCCGCCTGGCCCTGATGGGCCTCCGGCTATTTCTTTCCGGAGGGAGGCGGGGCCTCCCCCGTCCGGACGAGCCGGAGCGGACCGCCCTGGGCCAGCCTGCCGGAAACCGTGACGCCCGCCAGGGAGAGCCGGTAGGCGCCCGAGGCGTCCGCGAATTTCAACTCGTCTCCCGAGGGGTCGAACGGCTGAAAACGGAACGCCCCGTCCGAGAACCCGAACGCCTGGGTCGGCCCCGGAGCCGTCACCTCGAGGACCTTCGCGCCATTTCCGTCCGCCAGCTTCGCCTCGCCTCGAAGATAGAAGATCCGCCCTTCGCGCCCCTCGTGGGTGAGCGTCCGATCGGCCGGAACCAGTTTCGGAGCGGGGACGAAGGTCGAGGAGAGCGCCCAGCGGGAAACCAGGTCCCCCCGGGCCCCGCCGTGGACCACCACGAACGCCCCGGGCGTGCAGACGTACATCTCCCACAGCGCGCCCCGTCTCGCCGTCACGGTCGCCAACCCCGTCCCGTCCTTGGCGTCCACCACCTCCCAGGCCCCGTCGACATCCGCGACTTGAGCGCGGGCGGTGTCGACGCCGTCCGCGCGGGTCGTCGAAAACTCCGCCGCCGAGGGCGCCAGGATGGGCAGCTCCTCCTTCCAGGCGAAGGTCTGCATCCCCTTCAAGGGCCAGTCGCGCTTCACGTCGGTGCCGTTCCGGAAGACCGATCCGGTCTGATAAGAGGCCCGCGAGAAGAGCGCGTACCCCACCGCCTGACGGCGCGAGACGCCGTACACCTCGGTCCGGTCGGCCTGCCACGCGGGCGGCGCCCCGTCCCTCGGGGCGAGACCTCCCTCGAGCATCGAGAAGATCGCGGATCCCGCCGCGTCGAAGCCGTTGTGATGCTTTTCCATCTTCTGCATCGCCAGCTCGGCCACCCGCGCGTAGAACGGATCCTTCTTGGACATCCACTCCAGCAGGACCAGGATCTCCTTATGGCGATGGGGGTTGTCGGAGACCTTCCGGGCCGAGGCCCCGGGAATGATGCCGACTCCGCTCAGGGTGTTGTAGCCCACGAGCCAGTGCGACGCTTTTGTCAGGAGACCGTCGATCTCGCTGCGTCCGGAGAAGAGCCGGTAGTGATAGATCGCCTCCACGGCCGTGTAGGTGTAGTTGCAATCCGGGCCGCCGCCATTGGCATACCCCTTCTGGTGCTCCCCGATCTCGCCGTCATCGAAGATGTTCCCGGGCCCCCCGAGCATCAGTCGATCCGCGCCGGCCTTGGCGACCGCCATCCAATCGGGGCGCTCGAAATAGAGCGCCGCCAGGGCCACGGTCGCGCACCAGACCGACCCTTGATTGCTGTAGCCGGGCGCTCCCGCGCTGGCGAATCCGTCCGCCATCTTGGACGTGCAGAGGACCTCGGCGGTCCGGCGGATCGAATCGCGAATCGCGTCGACTTCCTCGGGTTTGAGCCTGTCCTCCGCCCAGATCAACGCGAACAGGCTGGCCTCCAGATACCAGCACAGCTCGTGGCTGGGAGGGCCCTTCATTCCCCACGTGAATTTCCCGTCCGGCCGGATGTTCCTGGACACGCCGAGAAGCCCGTCGCGGATCCGCTGCCACGCCTGCTCATCGCCGAAATACTTGAAGCCTTTGGTGCGGTGACTGTAGGCCAGCCGGGCGAGGCTGTTGAGCGTGCTCCGACCCGGCTCCAGCGCGTTGGACGTCCCGCGGGTCAGAAAATCGACGTTCACGCCGCAATAGGGCTCGGTGTGGCGGTTCATGTGGTCGATGTACCGGGCCGTGCGAGGGGCGTCGGGAGGAGGCTGCGTGAGGTACCGGATCAGCCAGGCTCTGTTCCGGTCCTCTTCCCGCGCCGATCCGGGGAGCGCCAGCAGGAGAATGCATCCCCCGACGATCCGCCCGGATCTCTTCCAGCGTTCCTTCATGGAATCCTCCTCCGCGGCTTTTTCCGCCCTGATGTAGTGTAGATATCCCAAGGACGGGACGCGGATGACACCGAAGCGATCTCCGCGGTTATAGTCACCGGAGTGAACGAGCGACCTAGCATGGGGCAGCCGGGAGACCTCGAGCTCATCGAGCGGTTCAAGAGGAACGACTCTTCCGCCTTCGACGCGCTGATGAACCGGTACCTGGACCGGGTGATGGGAGTGGCGCAGCGCTATCTGCGGGATCCCCACGAGGCCATGGACGTGGCGCAGGATGTGTTCGTGGCGGCCTTCCGGATGTTGCGCACCTGGCGGGAGGAGGGGCAATTCTTCTCCTGGCTCTACCGGACCACGCTCAATCTGTGCTCGAGGAAGCTCCGGAGCCGGGTCCGGCGCCCGCCGGCCTCGGCGGCCGAACCGGAGGCGGCGGCGTCGGAGTCTCCGGAGGAATCGATCCGCCGCGCGGAAGTGGCGGAGGCCATCGAGACGGCGCTGGGAACCCTCTCCCCCCGCCAGCGCGAAATATTCCTCTGCCGCCATGAGCAGGGGATGGCGCTGGCGGAGATCACCCAGCGGCTCGGCATTTCGCTGGGGGCCGCCAAGACCCACCTCCATCGGGCGCTCACCGCGCTCCGCGACAACCTCGCCCTGAAGAAGCTGATGTGAAGCGGACGGAAATCGCTTTTCTGTAGGCCATCCTGTCGAGTCGACGGATTCACTACCAGATGGCTGCATGCGCCGACTATGCGGGGATGATCGCCGGGGGGCTCTACGGAGACCTGACCGCCGCCGAGCAGGCGCGTCTCGATCAGCACCTGGCCTCCTGCGCGGCCTGCCGCCGGGAATTTGACGAATTCACACGGGCCGGCGCCCTCGTCGGTTCGGGAGGGGTGAACCCGACGGAGGCCCAGCGCGAGGAACTTCGGGAAGGGGTCGCCCGGAAGCTCCGGGGCACCTCCCGGCGTCGGGCCCGTCCCGCACGTTGGCGGGCCATGCGCGCCGCTTCTCCTTATCGCCGGGCGGTGACGGTCGTCGCGGTGGCGGCCGCTCTCCTGCTCGCGGTCGTGGGGATCGTCATCCTGGGCGGTTCGCGGCGCTCCGAGCCGCCGGGCTCCGTCGCCGCCGGATTCAAGCCGGCTCCCGCACCGCCGCCTCCCGTGAAGGTGGAAACGCCCCGGCCCGAAGTCCCGCCCCCGGTCAAGCCTCCCCCTCCGCCTGCGGTGGAGAAGCCGCCCGTTCCGGTCCCGCCGACCGTGGCGCCGCCGCCTCCCGAG